>NZ_QUIK01000031.1:0-225 GCF_003480105.1 Clostridium sp. AM42-4 | reverse complement strand
TTCAAGAACTTGTGTATACAATATCAACTACCATGTGGTGTGGTCTGTGAAATATCGCAGGAAGATTTTATCAACAGAGATTGAAACTTATCTAAAAGAACTGGTTCAGAAAATAGCATCCGATAAAGGTTTTACGGTTCATCTTTTTGAAGTTGGTGAAAGTGATCATATCCATTGTTTTGTGTCTGCACCACCGAAAATGTCAGTGACTGATATTGTAAAGTA
>NZ_QUIK01000030.1:18136-21031 GCF_003480105.1 Clostridium sp. AM42-4 | reverse complement strand
CACTTCTACTACTTCTTTATCACACATCAGCAAAGTCCCAGGGCATGAAGCAGTTTATGGCTAATTAAAGGGAACAAAAAGAAAGGAAAAGCACAATCCAGACGGTATCAGCGGCAGGATACAAGAATAAATTGTGATTACACAAGATTGGTGTTATAATAAGAGAAAAGTTCCTGCCGGGGCAGCCGCCCCGGTGGTATGGATAAAAAGGCAGGAAAACAATATGCACATCAGCTATAAACCACTCTGGCATACACTGTTAGAGCGTGATATGAGAAAAGAAGATTTAAGGCTTGCCGCCGGTATGACAACGAATATGATTGCCAACATGAGCAAAGAGGGAAAGCACATCAGCATGGATACATTGGCCCGTATCTGCGAAACGCTGAATTGTGAGATTACCGATGTGATTGAGTTAGTACCAGACGAGCCTGCTTCCACAGGAGGTAAGGAACATGAGCGAATTGAAACCAAGAATAACGGAAAACGGAATTGATTATATCCTTGTCGGAGATTACTATATCCCAGATTTGAAGCTGCCGGAGGAACACCGCCCTATCGGAAAGTACGGACGGATGCACCGGGAATATTTAAGAGAAGCCCACCCAGCCAGATTGAACACATTGACACTGACCGGGGAGTTATGGACATATCTTGCAGACCTGAACGAACAGGCACAGGAACGGTTAGACACCATCATGGAGCAGATGAAGGCTGCCGATGGTGTGACCGAGGAATTGAAGCGTACCCATCAAATGGAATGGGTGCAGCGTTGCAATAACATTCACAACCGGGCAGAAGAAATTATTTTGCAAGAGATGATTTATTCATAACGGTATGGTAGAATGATTATGACAAATCGAAAGTTGACAAGGAGTTTTGATAGCGTGAAAAAAAGTTTATGGAAGAAGTTTTAATTGATGATAATATGGTTTTTGATATTGATAATTTAAAAGGATTTCTTAATGATACCAGTTCATTTGGGTTTATAGCTAAAGAAAATAATAAAATTATAGGATTTGCATATTGCTATACACTTTTAAGACCTGATGGAAAAACAATGTTTTATTTACACTCAATAGGAATGTTACCTAACTATCAAGACAAAGGTTATGGTTCAAAATTATTATCTTTTATTAAGGAATATTCTAAAGAGATTGGTTGTTCTGAAATGTTTTTAATAACTGATAAAGGTAATCCTAGAGCTTGCCATGTATATGAAAAATTAGGTGGTAAAAATGATTATAAAGATGAAATAGTATATGTATATGATTATGAAAAAGGTGATAAATAAATGAATATAGTTGAAAATGAAATATGTATAAGAACTTTAATAGATGATGATTTTCCTTTGATGTTAAAATGGTTAACTGATGAAAGAGTATTAGAATTTTATGGTGGTAGAGATAAAAAATATACATTAGAATCATTAAAAAAACATTATACAGAGCCTTGGGAAGATGAAGTTTTTAGAGTAATTATTGAATATAACAATGTTCCTATTGGATATGGACAAATATATAAAATGTATGATGAGTTATATACTGATTATCATTATCCAAAAACTGATGAGATAGTCTATGGTATGGATCAATTTATAGGAGAGCCAAATTATTGGAGTAAAGGAATTGGTACAAGATATATTAAATTGATTTTTGAATTTTTGAAAAAAGAAAGAAATGCTAATGCAGTTATTTTAGACCCTCATAAAAATAATCCAAGAGCAATAAGGGCATACCAAAAATCTGGTTTTAGAATTATTGAAGATTTGCCAGAACATGAATTACACGAGGGCAAAAAAGAAGATTGTTATTTAATGGAATATAGATATGATGATAATGCCACAAATGTTAAGGCAATGAAATATTTAATTGAGCATTACTTTGATAATTTCAAAGTAGATAGTATTGAAATAATCGGTAGTGGTTATGATAGTGTGGCATATTTAGTTAATAATGAATACATTTTTAAAACAAAATTTAGTACTAATAAGAAAAAAGGTTATGCAAAAGAAAAAGCAATATATAATTTTTTAAATACAAATTTAGAAACTAATGTAAAAATTCCTAATATTGAATATTCGTATATTAGTGATGAATTATCTATACTAGGTTATAAAGAAATTAAAGGAACTTTTTTAACACCAGAAATTTATTCTACTATGTCAGAAGAAGAACAAAATTTGTTAAAACGAGATATTGCCAGTTTTTTAAGACAAATGCACGGTTTAGATTATACAGATATTAGTGAATGTACTATTGATAATAAACAAAATGTATTAGAAGAGTATATATTGTTGCGTGAAACTATTTATAATGATTTAACTGATATAGAAAAAGATTATATAGAAAGTTTTATGGAAAGACTAAATGCAACAACAGTTTTTGAGGGTAAAAAGTGTTTATGCCATAATGATTTTAGTTGTAATCATCTATTGTTAGATGGCAATAATAGATTAACTGGAATAATTGATTTTGGAGATTCTGGAATTATAGATGAATATTGTGATTTTATATACTTACTTGAAGATAGTGAAGAAGAAATAGGAACAAATTTTGGAGAAGATATATTAAGAATGTATGGAAATATAGATATTGAGAAAGCAAAAGAATATCAAGATATAGTTGAAGAATATTATCCTATTGAAACTATTGTTTATGGAATTAAAAATATTAAACAGGAATTTATCGAAAATGGTAGAAAAGAAATTTATAAAAGGACTTATAAAGATTGATTATATAATATATGAAAAGCTATTATAAAAGACATTAGTATTAAATAGTTTAAAAAAATGAAAAATAATATCGAAAAAAATATTTCTTAAAATTGTGATAGGGGTTGTTCTTGCTTGTATTTTATTTGTTTGTTTTCTTTATACGAACAATGAGATCGGCG
>NZ_QUIK01000030.1:17628-18126 GCF_003480105.1 Clostridium sp. AM42-4 | reverse complement strand
GTTGTTCTTGCTTGTATTTTATTTGTTTGTTTTCTTTATACGAACAATGAGATCGGCGTGACTTCATCTAAGCTGGAGGCAGATATTCGTTCGTCGCAGAAGATTAAGGATGATTGGACGGTCGATGGAAGCGTTTCCAGCACGATGGCTGCATATATTTCTTACCCTCAGGATTTGAGTGACCATTCTTTTTCCGTCTATGTCAATCGTCCAGGACTTTCCTTCGGATATTTTTTCCGTGGAGGTGGAACTCTTTCGGGGATTCAAAGAGGAATTGTGGAGTTTACTGTAGAGGGATATAATGAACGAGCATTTATTTCTATGAATCAACAGCAGGTGCAACAACTTGAAATAGATGATGGCAACACAATTCAAGTGGTTGATATTGACCGCAATAAACCTTTTGCGATTGTCTTGCCTATAAATGCGGGTAATATTACTTTTTATGATGTAAATAGAAATACTGTGGAATATTGGAATAATCCTCTTTGACAAATT
>NZ_QUIK01000030.1:5578-17618 GCF_003480105.1 Clostridium sp. AM42-4 | reverse complement strand
CTTGCCTATAAATGCGGGTAATATTACTTTTTATGATGTAAATAGAAATACTGTGGAATATTGGAATAATCCTCTTTGACAAATTCCAGTTTGTCGTGCTAAAAATTCAACTGAATAATCCCAGCAAAAACCGCTGCTACATGGAAGCCAACAAACCATGCAACAGCGGTTTTTCTTTATCGTTTTTTCCTCTGGCTGATAGGCGTTCCCATTTTCTTTGATTTTTTGAGAATCCGAATCAGCCAGCGAAATTCTTCATCTGACAGATTTTTATAGTTGATACCAAGCTGCTTACAGTAAAGGACAACCAGCTTTTCATCACGGCTGCCCTTGAAATTTTCAACCGCTTCCAGATTTTCTTTCAGTTCATCGGCAACGGTGGTCTGAGGTGCACTCTCGCTGTCCTTTTTATGGGCTTCCCGAATATCCCGGATAATCAGGTTGAGGTCATCCCGTACCATGTGACTGAAATATTCATCATCACTGATATGGGCGGCTTGCAACACTTTCAAATGGGGGTCATCTTCGCCGGGGCGATACCGTTCAATGATTTCATGCCGGACGGTATCGACAAGGGCGTTGAGGTTTTGAATCTGCATGGTGGCAATCCCATCCACATAAATCTCAATGTCCGCAAGAAACTTGATAAAGTCCTTATGGGTGGCAAGTTCGCACAGCAGACGGTTGTTAATCCGACCGCTTTTCAGAAGTGCTACCATCTCATCACTCAAATGCAGCTCCCTTAATGGCGTGTTGATCTCCGCCCGGTTCTCTGTCCGGCAAAAGAGATAATCGAGGGACACCCCATAAAAATCTGCCAGCAGGATAAGGTTGCCATGATTGATTTCCTTATAGTCGTCTTTTTCATAACTGCCAAGAGCCGATTTTGAAATACCCGTTTGCTCAGCCAGTTCTTCCAGTTTTAATCCTTTGTTTAATCGTAAATCTTTTAGCCGTTCCTGTATTGTAGTAGCTCCGTTCATTGAAGCAGTTCCCCCTTTCTAACGACATTTATAACCGTTGAATTGATTATACCATATCAATTCCGCAATCGTGGAAATTTCTGATTTTTACCCCGAATTCCTACTTTGTGGACATACGGCACAGGGCACAAAAATGTTCTATGATACAGGTAGTTCATCGATGGATTATTCCAATCGAATGACCAGCCTGTGTGGGATATGCTTCCCCGGCGATGTAGCGTCATGACTTTTGGCAGGGATATGGAGGAACCCTGACCAAAACGAGCGTACCAAAGGGAGCGATACGCCGCTGTGAGATTCAGGGGAGGAACGACACCGGGGAGAACTGGCGAACTGACACCGAAATGATACCGAAACACAACAATCTGATAGGGGGACAGTCTACCCTATCGCTGATACTTCGGGAGATTTTAAGCGGCTCTATGGCTGTAATTTTACCGAAAATCGCCCCGAAACCATACACTAAAACGGGAGGAAGCGCAATATGCCGAGAATGAGCAAAAAGAGGAAGTATGAGCTTTCCTTTTACCTCAATGACCGGGGGCGTGTCACTTACAACGAATTATGCCGGAAATGCCAGCATGGGTGCAAGCAGAGCTTCCGGGCGGTTGTGATTGACTGCCCCTGTTATTTATCCAAACGAGCAAAGAAAAAGGAGGAACACACAGAATGAATTTTGAATTTATGACGATAGACACACCATTGCCGCCCTGTATGCCTTTTCCCAGAGCGTTGACAGGATTTCCAGTCAGCAGCACCGCAAAGGTCATGTACTGCCGGATGCTGGACGCTATGCTCTCCAAAGGGCAGGAGGACGAGAACGGAATCCTCTTTGTCTGCTTCCCTGTCACAGCCATTGCCGCAGTCCTGTCCCGCAGCTCCATGACGGTCAAGCGTTCTCTGAATGAACTGGAAACTGCCGGACTTATCATGCGGGTGCGTCAGGGCATTGGAGAACCAAACAGGATTTATGTGCTGATACCGGGAAAGGAGGACGCTGCCCTTGCCTGATACATCAAAGCTGGAAAAACTCAATCGGGAGTTGGAAAAAAGCGAAAAGAAACTGCGGAAAGCCATCAATGATGAAAAGGCATTGCAGCATCAGCTGAAGCAGCTTACCCGAAAAGAACGAACGCACCGGCTCTGTACACGTGGCGGTATGCTGGAAAGTTTTCTGCAAGAACCGGAACGCCTGACAGATGATGATGTCATGCTGTTGTTGAAACTCATTTTTCACAGACAGGACACGCAGGAACTATTGAAAAAACTGCTGGAACGGGAGATGCCGGAACCCCCTTAGTTTACTAAGGGCGCAATTATACACCACCCAGAGGTTGGTGCATTGCGTTCTCCAAAGGCTCCTCGCCGGAGGGCTGTGATTTTCCGCAGTCATGGTCTGCTCCAAATCATACAGGGGACGCTACACTTCCCCTGCGCTGGCTGCCGCCAGCTACCCTTTTGTGGACTTGCCTGTTGGGGACACCTTGCGGTGCAAGCTGTTCCCAGCCGACAAGTTTCATAAAATACGCTATCTTTTCGATAGGCGATGAAGTATAATGGAGATGACAACAAATCGGAATTTGTGGAGAGATTTCCTGAACTTTCCTTATTTTTCAAGGCTTACAGCCTCTTAGATAGTGAAATGATATGTATTTTCCCTTATTTTTGCCCTTATGCGGAATCCGCAAGGGAAATAAGGGAAATTTTTAGTTAAGCATTGCTCACTACTTTATCAAGAAGTCTTGCGGAATCCCGCTTTGCTTTTCTTGTTGAGTGAGCGTAAATATTCATTGTGGTACTGACATCAGAGTGTCCTAACAGTTCCTGTACATCTTTCGGTGCAGCCCCATTGGAAAGCAGATTGCTGGTGTAGGTGTGACGTAACTGGTGGAAATGGAAATCTTCAAATCCTTCCAGTTTTTTTGACACTGATCTGCATACAATGCTGAGTGTACTCGGCAGTTCCAAAGAGCCATCCGGTCTTAAGCAGACAAAGGAGATTTCTTTGTAATCTGCCGGGACTTCCTGTGTTCCGGCAAGATGATAGTATTCATAATAGACTCTGTTTTTCACATGAACTTCTTTGTAGTAATTGCGGTGATATAATTCGCCATACTGCATCCGGTTTTTGAGTTGTTCCTTTCTGGCAGCTTTTAATATTTCAGTCAGAGTATCGCCAAAATCAACAATCCTTACTTTCTTCCGTTTCGTTGGTCCGATAATGTTTTTGTGTTTTATGCCGTCGTAGCGGATACTGCGTTTTATGGTCAGGCATTGTTCCTCAAGGTTAATGTCCTGCCATGTAAGACCACAGGTTTCTCCGATACGGAGCCCGGCATAATACGCAATCTGAATCGGCAGAATGGCAGGTGGGTTTTTCTTTTCCAGATACTTGATAAGTCGCTCGTAATCCTCGTGTGAAATCGGCTGTGTGCCTTCTTCCACTTCATCATCGGAAAAGAGGTCAACTTCCTCTGCCTGTCGTTTCAGTTTGATATATTGCATCGGATTGAAACTGATTAGTTGTTTTGGAAATACTGCAAAACGGAATGACTGCTGTAACACTGCGGAAAAAGAATGTATATAATCTTTGCTGTATCCCTTTCTTACTTTCCCGTCTGGAAACTCACCACCGAATGTAAGCAGATCAAGAAATGCCTGTAAATGTTCGGCAGTAACTGTTTTCAGTTTGCGGTCTGCAATCGGGTGTTTTTTGATACAGCGGATTGCACCAAGATAATTTTCCACTGTGCCGTTGCTGAGTGTCCCGGTTTTCAGTTCTTCTTCCGCCCACATATCCAGAAGCTCTCCTACCGTAAGGCTGTCTGCCTTTGCGACAAACTTCTTATTTTCGTAATCTTCCAGTGCTTTGCGGAGAAGTTTTTCCGTCTCACTTTTACTTTCGGTTCCAGCATATTCTTTCTGAACCATTTTACCGCTTGCATCTTCTACATAGAAGCGATAGTACCATTTTTTTCCTTTTTTTCTAACAGATCCTTTTGCCATAATCGTATGTCTCCTTTCGATATCAGACAATCGGAACTGTTGAAATGCTTCTTGCGTGTAAGTATATCACAACTCCGGTTGTCTTACTATACCGATTCAGAATCCTCATACATAACTTCGGATAAAAGATTGGCAAGTCTTTGTTCTGCTGTTTCCGGTTTCTTAGAATAGAGTCTTATCACATCTGCCATATCGTTAAATGCGTTGACAGTATGTGTGATCTCCCTGAGAAACATGATCTCGTTATATTCATCTTTCGATTCAAAGCCCATTACTTTGGCAATGTCCGCATCTTTGGTACTGCCCTTGTAATTTTTACAGGCGAACTGAAACGAATCCAGAAACAGTTCATATTGCTTTAACATTAACAGCAGTAAGTCTTTGGAAAATGCGTCTTCTGTTTTATTGAGGTCGAGCGGTAACTGTTTGAGAATATCACTCATCGCATCACGAATCAGTAATTCTTTCTTATCCGTAATATCAGTTTCATATTCATCGGTTTCCCCTTTGAGCCATTCAATCGATACATGAAGTGCTTCCGAAAGACCTTCCAGTACCATCTTTTTGGTATTGTCAATCGAACCATTCTCATAACGCAGGATTGTGGAAGCGGTAACTCCCATCTTCTCTGCGACATAAGGCTGTGTCAGATTTAATTCGAGACGGCGCTGTTTTGCCCTGCTGCCGATCAGCTTGCGTAGTTCTTTATCTTTCATGCTGATGTGCCTCCTTTTTCGGTATGTCATTACTATACCACGCAACAAAATATATTGCAATATGCAATTTAAGAAAAAGAAACATAATTTCATAATGCTTGACAAAGCAATATAAACACGCTATACTGACAGCACAAATGAAATTGCATAATGCAACTAAAGAGGAGGTGGTCATATGACACAAAGAAAGATTGCCTTATCTATTGAGGAAGCTGCTGATTATACGGGAATCGGCAGGAACACCCTGAGAAAACTGGTGGAATGGAAGAAACTTCCGGTATTAAAGGTCGGGAGAAAAGTCCTGATCAAAACGGATATGCTGGAACTTTTTATGGAAGCCAACGAGGGCAGAGACTTGAGGGATAAGGGAAATGTGAAAGCAGTCACAAGAAACGGTTCAACTTAAAAAAGCGGTTCCCGAAGAAACCGCCAAAGGTTCTATCAGACCGGAGTCATGATATACCTACACGCAAACAGATTATACCATGTACTTCGTCTGACAGACAACAGGAAACTTATGTTTGGAAGAAAAAGAAAGGACGATGATATTTATGGCAAGATCAACAAAGAGTTATGAGGAGCGTATGCTCCAGTTGGAAAAGAAAGAACAGGAAAGCCTTGAGAAAGCAAAACAGTATGCAGTACAGAAACGGGAACTGAAGAAACGTCAGAAAGATGTGGAAACCAAAAAGCGGACACACAGGCTCTGCCAGATTGGTGGTGCGGTGGAATCGGTGCTGGGTTCTGCGATTGAGGAAGATGATATCCCAAAGCTGATCGGCTTCTTAAAAAGGCAGGAAGCAAATGGGAAATTCTTCTCAAAGGCAATGCAGAAAGAGCCAGTTGCGAATACGGAGGAAGTGTAATGCCGGAGGGAGTGGATTTTCCATTCCCTTCATTGCTTTTTCATGAAGGGCGCACTTATGGACAACCAGAGGTCGTCCGTATAAGTTTGCCACAGGTGGCAACCGGTCTGCGCTTACGCTTGCCGGGCTCGTTCCGTCGGCGGGCATTTCATGCAGACCTGCTCATGCCGCAGGAGGCACTCTTCGCCAGAGGGGCGCATTCCATGCAGGCTGTTATGCACAGGGCACTCTTACGCAGAGGGCGTTCCGGCAGATACCATTTTCTTTTTGGGAAAACGTTACCTGCCGGAAATCAAAGCCGGATACGGCAGAAAGGGGGAAACGGATCATGGCGATTTTTCATTATACAGTAAAGATTGTTGGACGCAGCAAAGGAAAATCCATCATATCGGCGTCTGCTTATCTCAATGGCGATGTGATGAAAAATGAAGAAACAGGCAGGATCAGCTACTATACTTCAAAAAAAGAAGTCGTTTATACCAGCCTGCTGATGTGTGAAAATGCACCACAGGAATGGCAGAATGTACCTGCTGAAAATATCAGACGGTTCCAGAAATCTGTCCGATATAAAAGGGCAGATAACCAAAATGCTGCACTGGAAAAATTCAAACTTACTTTTCAGAAGCAGCGTTTATGGAATGAAGTCTTGAGGATAGAAAAAAGTTCAGATGCACAACTCGGCAGGTCATTTGAGTTCTCACTTCCGAAAGAATGGAGCCGACAGGAACAGATTGATTATACAACTGAATATATTCAAAAGACCTTTGTAGATAAGGGAATGTGTGCGGATTGGAGTATCCACGATAAAGGAGATGGTAATCCCCATGTGCATTTACTGGTGACGATGCGGCCATTCAATTCAGACCACTCATGGGGTAACAAAGAAATCAAGGATTGGGAGTTTGTCAGAGATGAAAATGGAAATATTGTGGTGGATGAATCCCATCCGGACTGGTGGCAGGATAAAAAGAACCCTGACCGTCATGGAATCCGAATCCCCGTACTTGATGAAAATGGAGTCCAGAAAGTCGGGACAAGGAACCGCAAACAGTGGAAACGTGTATTAACCGATGCTACCGGGTGGAACAATCCGAAAAATTGTGAGCTATGGCGGAGCGAATGGGCAAACGTCTGTAATGCACATTTGAAAACGGAAAATCACATTGACCACCGTTCTTATGCAAGGCAGGGAAAATTAGAGATACCGACGATCCATGAGGGCGCAGATGCCAGAAAAATTGACGAGAAATTTCAAAACGGACAGACATCCTCTACTTCATGGAAAGTAGAGGAAAACCAGATCATAAAAAGACAAAATGCACTGCTGGATAAAATACAGATTTCTTTCGGAAAGGTATCCGGTGCATTGACACAATGGAAGGAGCGATTGGATGACATTAGAAGAAAGCCGGGAAGTCATTCCCATGATGGAGACAATGATAAACCAGATCGAGGAACAGCAGAATCTTATGGCAGCGATGGTACAGGAATTGCAGGAACGGGATCGACAGCTCCTGTCTTTTCAGGAGCAGAACCAGAGTTTAAAAAGCTTAAACAGCGAATTATCCAGGCTGCTAAATCTTTTGCCAGATACAGAAGAACTGCTCTCACAGATCGAGCAACAGAAAACCAGAATCGAACAGTTGGAAAACGAGAATCAGCAATGGCAGGAATTAACGCAGAAGCTGAACAACGAGAACAGCTTATTGCAGAAACAGAACAGCGAATTGCTGACCTTAAACAGCAGATAGAGAAAGCGAGGGAGATCGATGAGCGAATGCAGAAACTTAGAGAACGTCGGGCAGGTGGAAGAACTTCTGCTGATGACCGAACAGATGCAGGACGAACTGGATCAGAAAGACCAGACAATCCAGGAACTAAACAGGCAGCTAAGCGAATCGCTGACCTTGAACGAGAAATTGAACAGCGAAAACAGAGCCGAGAATATCGAAGCATTGCGGACAAGATTAAGGCAAACAGAGGAACGATTGACCAGCGAGACAGACAGCAGGAAAAGAGCCGACGCAGAAGCCGTGGCATGGAAATTTAAGTATGAAAAAGCAGAGCAGGAAAAACTTTATGCACAGACACACCAAAAGACGGTAGAGGTAGCTGTTGAGAAAAAAGTGCCTTATGAGAAATGTGAAAAATGTGACCGTACTGCTTACCGGAAAGCAAAAGAAAAATGCGATAGCCGTAAAAGCCAGTTAGAAAAGAAATATAAAAATATGACGATTGGTTATGAAAGTATCTTGTTTCTACTGGCATGGTACAGCATAACAACAACACTGTTTACTGCGATTCTTTCGCCGGTTTTCCTTAACGACTGTATCGTCTTTTTCGGTGCGTTAGGAAAAGGAATGGGAAGTTTATTTCGGGAGTTTGTGACAGGTGCAGACTCTTTCGGACAGTTAAGCAGTGGAATACCTAACAGTATTCTTTCCGGGATTGTGTACTGGCTGATTGCCGGTACTGTCATGGCAATTTTATTCGTAATAACCGGGTGGCTGATAATCGGGATTGGTTATCAGGTAGGAAAAATCTACCGGAAATATTGTTGGGATATCATCAGTATCGTGGTAGCGATAACGAGTACAGCTGTTGTAATTTACTTTGGAGAATGGATTAAAAACGCTAATCCGATAAATCTTATTGTATTGCTATTACTGTCGCATATTATTTATATTGGAATCAGATGTTATGTGAAAGACTGGATGGAAGAACGAGGATATTATTAAAAGAGGACAGGGAAATTTCATAATCTTCCTGTCCTTAGTAAGGGACTATTGATTGTTTATATAAAGAAAAAGTATATAAATAAATCTTGACAATTAGTACGAACTCGGACTATAATACAAAAGTCCGGATTCGTACTAATTTAAGGAGGAAAAAGATGAGAAAAGATAATAATATGATAATACAGTTGCAACGATATTATGCTTTATGGAAAGAATGTACAGCAATGTATGAGGAATGGTCAAAGGATCAGGGACTGTCTTCAAATGGAGTTTTTGTTTTGCATTCATTTTATGAAAGTAATGGAAGATGCACGCAGAAAATGATAAGTGAAAAATGGAATATACCTAAGCAAACGGTAAATACGATACTAAAAGATTTTCAGAAAAAAGGATACATCAATATGGTATCTGATGATTCAGACAAGAGAAATAAGCTGATATGCCTCACAGAATCAGGAATGGAATATACGAAAGATATCATAGAAAAACTGCACTCAAAAGAAATATATGTAATCGAAAAAATGGGATTAGAGAATATAGAAAGTCTTAATGATAATACAGAGCTGTTTATCAGACTTTTCAAGGAAGGAGATTGTAAGAAAAATGAATCATAAATCATTATTTTTTAAATATGTTATTCCATCTATTATAGCATTTGCATTATCAGGAATATATGCGATAGTGGATGGATATTTTGTAGGCAATACCATAGGAGATGCTGGACTTTCGGCTATTAATATTGTATATCCGATTGAGGCTTTGATTCAGGCTCTTGGAACAGGAATTGGTATGGGAGGAGCTGTTTATTACTCAATTAATGCAGCAGAAAAGAAAGGAAAACGGGCAGAAGAATTTATTGCTACAAGCTGGTGGCTTCTTGTAATAGTAAGTGTTATCAGTACCATAATTATTTACTCCTTTTCGTCTAAAATTTTAGGATTGCTTGGAGCAGATGGAATTATATTAACAAATGCGACAGATTATATCAAAATTATAGCACTTGGAGCAATATTGCAGATTCTTGGAACTGGAATGATGCCATTCATTAGAAATTATGGAAACTCTTTCTGGTCAATGTTTGCGATGGTTGGTGGATTCATAACCAATATTGTTCTGGATTTTATCTTTGTATGGATATATGAAATGGGCATGAAAGGTGCAGCCACAGCTACAATAGCCGGACAGGGTGTGACTGCAGCAATTGCAATCATATACGCATTATATAATAAAAAGTTTTATGTGTATGTATCCTTAAAAAATGTAAAAGAAATGTGTGGCGCTATATTCAGAGTAGGTCTTGCACCATTTGGGCTAGCATTGACTCCTAATATTTCATTGGTGTTTATAAACCGATTCTCCGCTTCTTATGGGGGAGAAAAAGCTATTGCAACTTATGCATGTGTATCCTATATTATCTGTATCATATATCTCATATTGCAGGGCGTAGGTGATGGAAGTCAACCTTTAATGAGCCGTTTTTATGGTGAGAAGGATCAAGAAAGCCTGAGAGGAGTTCAGAGAATGGCATACATTTTTGCAATAATTCTTGCTGTTTGTGGTGGAATTATCATGTATGTAAACAGAGCAAATATTGGAGGGGTTTTCGGAGCTTCTTATGAAGTAAGTATTGAGATTTCTAAAATTGTACCTATATTTTTAGTGTCATTACCATTTGTTGCGATTACCAGAATAGCGACAGCTGGATTTTATGCTACTGAAAAAAGTGGATTGTCATACATTCTTACATTCATTGAACCAGTATTGATGCTGATATTTATGCTTGTTTTACCACCTTTATTTGGTGGACAGATTATGATATGGTGGAGTACGGTATTGGCACGTGTTTTTTCAGCGATTCTGGCATTCATACTAATAAAATATTGCGAAAAGGGAGATTTGCAATATGGAATACAGAAAATTTAACAATCAGATAGTAGCAAGAATAATCTAGGTTTATCTATTGTATTTTTAAGGACAGCCTCATAGCAATAGGGCTGTCCTTTTAAAATTATGAAGCTAATTTTTAATAAATTCTAGTAGATTTTGATTGGAATAATCATAACTCTAATGAATCTTCAGCATCTACCCACATCTGTAAATTCCCATCAAGATATAACCTTGCATATTCTAATGGCTCATCGATTGCAAGCGATGTCAAAGCACAATCAGATCCAGGTGTGGTTCTTAAATTTTTTTCTGCTTCCCAACAATCAATACGGAGTATATAGCCCGTATTAGTATATACATCAATGCTGTTGCACTGTGGATTGTATTCTGCAAATATTGTTCTCATCGTATCCCATCTCCTTATCATTTAATCAATCAGTAGTAGCAAAAATTAAGAAGCATTTCAATCAGTTCACCATGTCACTTTTATTTTGTGTTATACTGTCTTATAGATTTTTCTTGCCCTTGTATTTGCCCTTATCAGAGTGCATAAACACTGATGGGACGATATAACACAAGGGAAATAATAAGGGAAAGCTCACCTGCGACAAATCCAGTGTTTTCAAGGGGTTGCGAAGAATTTAATAATAAAATATAACAGTTATTAAATTTCTTAAAACAGGTGAAATCTCAATCGGGATTTTGGGAGCAGGAGAAATCGAGATTGGAGGATAAATTGGTGAACAAGATTTTCAAATGTCTTATTCGATTTTTGATAGAAGTGATAGTTATGACAGTTTTGATTGTTGGAATCAACATATTTATGAATGGTATGTATCTTTGGGGATTGCCCCGCATAAATGATATTCAGTCTGTAAATATCACGTATCCGAGTGTCACGGATGATGTTAAAGAAATTTCGAGCCGTGAGGATATTGAGTTAGCCTTAAAGCTAACGGGATTTCTGAAATATGATTTATTTGGGGAAGTGAATAGCGAAGAAGAACCTGCTATTACAATTACTTATTTTCTTAAAGATGGAACAAGCAAAACCATCTCCGCTAATAACACTACTGTCTGGTGGAACAATAAAATTCATGTAATCAAGGACAAGGAAATGTTTATCAACCTAACAGAGGGAATTTTCTTTCTGGAAGATTTACAAACAAAGTAAATCAATTCAAGTTTGTCAGCTTCACATCGGGTCAACTTGCCCCGAACTTTTACAATTAAATACCCGCCGCCCACATAGCGGCACACCGAGCAGGAAATCTGAAAAAGGTCTCCTGCTTTTTTTCTGCCAAAATGAGGTGGCAAAACGCCACCCCATCCACCAATTACCGAAAGGAGGGACACGAAATGCCCTGCCCACACAACGAAATCACGATTGTTCAGCGCAGCCAGCGACAGTCTGCGGTTGCCGCCGCTGCTTACCAAAGCGGCGAAAAGCTGTTCTGTGAATACGACCAGCAAGTGAAGCACTACCCGGAAAAGCGTGGTATTGTCCACAATGAAATCCTGCTCCCACCTAATGCGCCACAGGAATATGCAGACCGCAATACTTTGTGGAACGCCGCCGAAGCGGTGGAAAAACAATGGAACTCCCAGCTTGCAAGGCGGTGGGTGCTTACCATCCCCAGAGAGATACCGCCCGACCAGTATGCTGTCCTTGTCCGGGAGTTTTGTGAGCAGCAGTTTGTTTCCAAAGGCATGATTGCTGATTTTGCAATCCATGACCCCCATCCGCCGGGACACAATCCCCACGCCCATGTCATGCTCACTATGAGGGCAATGGACGAACATGGAAAATGGCTTCCCAAGAGCCGCAAGGTTTATGACCTTGA
>NZ_QUIK01000030.1:4394-5568 GCF_003480105.1 Clostridium sp. AM42-4 | reverse complement strand
ATGAGGGCAATGGACGAACATGGAAAATGGCTTCCCAAGAGCCGCAAGGTTTATGACCTTGACGAAAACGGGGAACGGATAAAACTTCCGTCCGGCAGATGGAAAAGCCACAAGGAGGATACGGTGGATTGGAACGACCAGAAGTATTGCGAAATCTGGCGGCATGAATGGGAGGTCATCCAGAACCGCTATCTGGAAGCCAATGACCGCCCAGAGCGTGTGGACTTGCGTTCTTATGCCAGACAGGGGCTTGATATTATCCCTACTGTCCATGAGGGAGCTGCTGTCCGGCAGATGGAAAAGCGGGGTATCCAGACGAACATCGGCAACCTGAACCGGGAAATCAGAGCCGCCAACCGCCTGATGAAGTCCATCCGGCAGCTTATCCAAAACCTCAAAGGCTGGATTACCGAGCTGGGAGAAAAACGGAAAGAACTGCTTGCACAAAAGGCGGCGGAGGAAGCGACACTTCTTCCCAATCTACTGATGAAATATATGGAGATACGAAAGGAAGAACGGAAGGACTGGACGAGGTCTGGACAAAATCGGGGGACTTCACAGGACTTAAAGGCAGTCAGCGAAGCCCTGTCCTATCTCCAGCAAAAGGGGCTTTCCACTGTGGAGGACTTAGAAGCATTTCTGGAATCTTCCGGGAAATCAGCCGCAGATTACCGCAATCAGATGAAGCCAAAGGAAGCCCGAAGCAAAGTGATTGACGGGATTCTTGCCAGCCGGACAGACTGCAAGGAATGTAAGCCTGTCTATGAGAAGTACCAGAAGATATTTTTTAAGAAAACAAAGGAGAAATTCAAACAGGAACACTCGGAGGTTGCCCGGTATGAAAAAGCCGCCACCCACCTTGCCAAGCACCCAGATGATAAGGACAGTACCCAAAAGGAGCTGCAAGAGGAGCAGGAAACGCTTCTGGAAGAAATCGCAGAGTTGAAAGTACCACTGACCGAGGTACAGGAGGATTTGAAGAAGCTGCGGGACATCCGCTACTGGGTACGGAAAGCCACACCCGGCACAGAGGAAAGTAAAGAGCCGCCTAAGAAGCAGCCCATCAAGGAAGTCTTGCAGGATAAGGCAGACGAGAAAAAGGCTCAAAGAACCGCCCCGGCACAGGCGAAACACAGACAACAGGATATGGAACTTTAACAGGCACTTGCCATTT
>NZ_QUIK01000030.1:3898-4384 GCF_003480105.1 Clostridium sp. AM42-4 | reverse complement strand
AAAGTACCACTGACCGAGGTACAGGAGGATTTGAAGAAGCTGCGGGACATCCGCTACTGGGTACGGAAAGCCACACCCGGCACAGAGGAAAGTAAAGAGCCGCCTAAGAAGCAGCCCATCAAGGAAGTCTTGCAGGATAAGGCAGACGAGAAAAAGGCTCAAAGAACCGCCCCGGCACAGGCGAAACACAGACAACAGGATATGGAACTTTAACAGGCACTTGCCATTTTCAATCAGAGAATGTCAGGTGCTTTTCTTATTTTCAAGGAGGGATAGATTTGAATGTATTTGAAGCTGTGAAGCAGTCCGTCACAACAAGACAGGCTGCGGAGCATTATGGAATCCATGTAGGTCGGAACGGGATGGCTTGCTGCCCGTTCCATAATGATAAAACCCCAAGCATGAAGCTGGATCGGCGTTACCACTGCTTCGGCTGCGGTGCGGATGGGGATGTGATTGATTTTGCCGCCGCCCTGTATGGGCTGG
>NZ_QUIK01000030.1:3080-3888 GCF_003480105.1 Clostridium sp. AM42-4 | reverse complement strand
TTACCACTGCTTCGGCTGCGGTGCGGATGGGGATGTGATTGATTTTGCCGCCGCCCTGTATGGGCTGGCAAAGAAAGAAGCCGCCGTACAACTGGCAAATGACTTTGGGCTTTCCTATGAGGACTGGAAACCGCCGGGAAAGGCAAAAAAGCCCAAGCCCCGGCAGAAATCCCCGGAGGAACAGTTTCAGGAAGCAAAGAACCGCTGCTTCCGTATCCTTGCCGATTATCTCCACTTGCTTATGGCATGGAGAACGGAATATGCCCCGCACTCCCCAGAGGAAGCCTTTCATCCCCGGTTTGTGGAAGCCTTACAAAAGCAAGCCCATGTGGAATATCTGCTGGATGTGCTGCTGTTCGGGGAGACAGAGGAAAAAGCGGCTTTGATTGCGGACTACGGAAAGGATGTGATACAGCTTGAACAGCGAATGGCAGAGCTTGCAGCCGCAGACGCAGCAAGAACTAAAAAACACCATGAACGCCATGCAGCCGCCCCAGAGCATTGAGGAAATCAAGGCGGGGCTGGAAACCACCGAGAAAGGCGGTGTCCGCCAGAGCATACGGAACTGCCTGACCGTATTCCAGCGTGACCCTCTGCTTTCCGGGGCTATCGCATACAACATCCTGACCGACCGCAAGGACATCATAAAGCCCATCGGTTTTCACAGAGAAAGCACAGCCCTGAACGATACGGATATGAAGTATCTGCTTCTCTATCTGGAAGAAACCTATGGGCTTACCAATGAGAAAAAGATTGATAATGCCATCGGGATTGTGGCGAATGAAAACAAGTACCATCCCATCCGGGA
>NZ_QUIK01000030.1:2670-3070 GCF_003480105.1 Clostridium sp. AM42-4 | reverse complement strand
CCAATGAGAAAAAGATTGATAATGCCATCGGGATTGTGGCGAATGAAAACAAGTACCATCCCATCCGGGACTACCTAAGTGCCCTTGTGTGGGACGGGACAGAACGAATCCGTTTCTGTCTGCGGCACTTTCTGGGGGCTGACGCAGACGATTACACCTATGAAGCGTTGAAGCTGTTCCTGCTGGGTGCAATCTCACGAGCCTTTCAGCCGGGGTGCAAGTTTGAAATCATGCTTTGTCTGGTAGGCGGTCAGGGGGCTGGAAAGTCCACCTTCTTCCGTCTGCTGGCAGTCCGGGACGAGTGGTTCTCCGATGATTTGCGGAAGCTGGACGATGACAATGTGTACCGTAAGCTGCAAGGTCACTGGATTATCGAAATGTCGGAAATGATGGCAACCGC
>NZ_QUIK01000030.1:1061-2660 GCF_003480105.1 Clostridium sp. AM42-4 | reverse complement strand
CTGCGGCACTTTCTGGGGGCTGACGCAGACGATTACACCTATGAAGCGTTGAAGCTGTTCCTGCTGGGTGCAATCTCACGAGCCTTTCAGCCGGGGTGCAAGTTTGAAATCATGCTTTGTCTGGTAGGCGGTCAGGGGGCTGGAAAGTCCACCTTCTTCCGTCTGCTGGCAGTCCGGGACGAGTGGTTCTCCGATGATTTGCGGAAGCTGGACGATGACAATGTGTACCGTAAGCTGCAAGGTCACTGGATTATCGAAATGTCGGAAATGATGGCAACCGCAAACGCCAAGAGCATTGAGGAAATCAAGTCATTTTTAAGCCGACAGAAAGAGGTTTACAAGATACCCTATGAAACCCACCCAGCAGACCGCCCCCGTCAGTGCGTGTTTGGCGGCACTTCCAATGCCCTTGACTTCCTGCCCCTTGACCGTTCCGGCAACCGCCGCTTTATCCCCGTCATGGTGTACCCGGAGCAAGCCGAGGTTCACATTTTGGAGGACGAAGCCGCTTCCAGAGCCTATATCGAGCAGATGTGGGCAGAAGCGATGGAAATTTACAGAAGCGGCAGGTTCAAGCTGGCTTTCAGCCCTGCCATGCAGCGGTATCTCAAAGAACACCAGCGGGATTTTATGCCGGAGGACACCAAAGCCGGGATGATACAGGCGTATCTTGATAAGTACACCGGGAGCATGGTCTGCTCCAAGCAGCTCTATAAGGAAGCCTTGAACCATGCCTTTGACGAGCCGAAGCAATGGGAAATCCGGGAAATCAACGAGATTATGAACCAGTGCATTTCTGGCTGGCGGTACTTCCCGAACCCAAGAATGTTTTCCGAATATGGCAGACAAAAGGGCTGGGAGCGTGAAAACCCGGCAACGGACTCCGGCAACCCGTCTGAAAAAACGATGGACGGTTTTGTGGAGGTTACAGAACAGATGGAGCTTCCGTTCTGAAAATGGCAGCCCGTTGCACCCCCTGTTGCTATCCCGTTGCCGAGCCGGTTGCCGGGGAAAATCCCGAAACTATCGGCTTTTCTCCCCTATGACAACCAAAACAACAGAAAAATAAAAGAAAAGTATAAATAGTAACCATCGCCAGATTGAGATTGTTTGCAAGGTCTTTTGAAGCCCGTTGCCGGACTTCGTTGCCGACACCCTCTGTCTGGCTATTTTCATGTATGGAGGATAACTGCCTATGGCAAAAAACAAAACAGAGATTCATGTTACAACGGTATTTGACGGGGAACTGGACGCAACCGATGTGTTCGTCAGCCTGATTTCCCAGAAATACGGTAAGACAAATACGAAAGAATATCTTGCTAAAAGGAAAGATATGAGCTATAATGAAGATGAGGTTCAAAAGAGCCAGATACCGTCTGGATTGTGTGGGTAAATGGCTATGATGAACGAAATGGAATACAGAACAATCGGTTCGGCACTTGCCGGAGGGTATCGTGCAGCGGTCTATTGCAGGCTGTCAAAGGACGATGACCTGCAAGGCGAAAGTGCCAGTATCGCAAACCAGCGTGATATGCTGGAAAAATACTGCGAAAAGCAGGGATGGGAGGTTGTGGCAGTCTATCAGGACGATGGCTTCAC
>NZ_QUIK01000030.1:699-1051 GCF_003480105.1 Clostridium sp. AM42-4 | reverse complement strand
GCTATAATGAAGATGAGGTTCAAAAGAGCCAGATACCGTCTGGATTGTGTGGGTAAATGGCTATGATGAACGAAATGGAATACAGAACAATCGGTTCGGCACTTGCCGGAGGGTATCGTGCAGCGGTCTATTGCAGGCTGTCAAAGGACGATGACCTGCAAGGCGAAAGTGCCAGTATCGCAAACCAGCGTGATATGCTGGAAAAATACTGCGAAAAGCAGGGATGGGAGGTTGTGGCAGTCTATCAGGACGATGGCTTCACAGGTCTTAATATGGAGCGTCCTGATTTACAGAGAATGTTGAGAGCCATTGAGCGCAGGCAAATCAACCTTGTCATCACGAAAGACCTCAG
>NZ_QUIK01000030.1:0-689 GCF_003480105.1 Clostridium sp. AM42-4 | reverse complement strand
GCGGTCTATTGCAGGCTGTCAAAGGACGATGACCTGCAAGGCGAAAGTGCCAGTATCGCAAACCAGCGTGATATGCTGGAAAAATACTGCGAAAAGCAGGGATGGGAGGTTGTGGCAGTCTATCAGGACGATGGCTTCACAGGTCTTAATATGGAGCGTCCTGATTTACAGAGAATGTTGAGAGCCATTGAGCGCAGGCAAATCAACCTTGTCATCACGAAAGACCTCAGCCGACTGGGGCGTAACTATCTGCAAACCGGGCATTTGATTGAGGACTTTTTCCCAAGAAACGGTGTCCGCTATATCGCCATGAATGACGGTATCGACACCCTGCGGGATAACAACGATATTGCCCCGTTCAAGAATATCCTGAACGAGATGTACAGCAAGGATATTTCCAAGAAAGTCCATTCCTCTTATCTTCTGAAAGCGCAGAAAGGACAGTTTACCGGGTGTCTTGCCCCCTTTGGGTATCGGAAAGACCCAGAGGACAGAAACCATCTGCTCATTGACGAGGAAACCGCCCCGATTGTGCGGCTGATTTTCGGATATGCCCTGAACGGTCATGGTCCGAACTATATCCGCAGACGGCTGGAGGAAGAAAAAATCCCCTGCCCCACATGGTGGAACCGGGAACGGGGGCTTCGCAATACCCGCACCAAATGGGAAAAGAAAGACCCAGAAAACGG
>NZ_QUIK01000003.1:92559-284897 GCF_003480105.1 Clostridium sp. AM42-4 | reverse complement strand
TACGCAAAGATGAAAGCAGAGGGTTACGGATATCTTCTGTATCTGTTCGAGGAATGAGTTCGCATAATATCAACCAATATATCACTGCTTCTTATTCCTGTCTTCAAGATATTGCGACAGACTGTAGTAAAGCTCACCTGCACATCCGCGGGTGTGCTCTGCTGCCGTCATGGAATTTAAAATGGCCTCCTGTTCTGCTTCTGCAGCGGCAAGAAACGCCCGGTTTATAATCTGTTCCGGAATAGCCTGAATTTGAAGCAGTTTCTCTTTTTCGTTGGATGGGATCCGGTTTGCTGTGGTAAAGCCGATCATGACCTCACCGCTTCCATGTCCGCTATAGCCGCCCGTGCGGGCAATACCTACGCCGGTTCTCCGAAGAATACGCTTCAGCTGACGGCTGGTCAGCGGAAGATCCGTAGCCAGAATACTCATGATAGAACCCTTGTCTTCTTCCGATGCTGCCATATCATCCTTTTCCTGCTTCCAGTCCAGAATCTTTGCACCGACAACCTCTCCATTTAACACAAAATCCTCTGTTGCTCCAAAATTTGACTGGACCAGCACTCCAATGGTATATTCTGTTTCTCCAATACGGATCACACGGGAAGCAGAGCCAATACCACCCTTCAGGCCATAGCAGAGCGTTCCTGCTCCGGCTCCCACATCTCCCTCTTCAAAATCATCGGAGGCAGACGCAAAGGCACGGCGGACCTCTGCTGTTCCCACTGCCCGCTTTTGAATCTGATTAATGCGGCAGTCATTGCACTCGCCCACTACCGGATTGATGCTCATGGGATCCAGACCATCCTGCTTACACTGTTCCACCACGATATCCACAATGGCATCCCATACCTTTCCTACATTTAAGGTATTCGTCAGGGCAATCGGGGTCTCCAGCGTTCCCAGTTCTTCTATCTGAACCAGTCCGGCACTTTTTCCAAATCCATTGTGAACATAAGCTGCTGCAATATATTTCTTTGCAAATGCATTGTCCCAGCCGGGAAGGATCACCGTCACTCCGGTATGATTTTCTTCTGTTTTTACCGTGCAGTGTCCGACCCTTACCCCCGGCACATCCGTAATCTTATTTCGTTTTCCGGTCTGTAGGCGTCCAGGCACAAGACCAAAGTCCCGGATTCGTTTTCTCTCCATGTCATTCTTCCTCTCTGCTTTTTATCAGGAAGTGCCACAGCAGATCATTTCCCGATTTCACTTAAATATTTATCGCGCAGCTTCTGGATCAGTTCCGGATTCTTCATACCGACAGTCCTTTTGTTTAACTCCATGGCACGCATGCTCGGATGGCTGGTACTGGTCACCAGGATCTCATCTGCGGTGTAGAGCTCTTCCAGGGTAAATGCACGCTCCTCTACCGGGATTCCCAGCTCACCGCAGTAGCCAGCTTTGCTGCACTTTCATTCTTCTACAGTACAGATCGCACTGTCATGAAATCCGTATATGTCTTTGCTGTAAGTATACAATGGAGATTTTTAAAAGTAAATAGTTGTGCCAAACGAACCTTGAAGCTTTACGGGCTTTAGCGGCTCAATGTCAGCGGCAGCGTGCGAACAGCGTAGATCGTGAGAAACATGACCAGAATTGAAATAGGGCTACCGCAATCCCACTGGCTTTTTGAGAAAAGCTATAGGTGATAGTGACTTTTTTATCATTTTGTATTATAATTTCCTATGGAAACATCGAAAGAAGGATAAACCATGACAAGCAAAGAATTATTATATGTAAAAACGGTAGCAGACGAAAAAAATATATCCCGGGCGGCCAAAAAGCTCTTCATTGCCCAGCCATCCTTAAGCCAGTCGATTCAGAGGATTGAGGATTCCGTTGGCGTACCCTTGTTCAACCGGACAGCCGGAGGACTCACACTGACCTTTGCCGGGGAACGCTATTACCACATGGCTGTCCAGGTATTAAAGATCTATCAGGATTTTGAAATGGAAGTCAGCGACATCAATAACCTGAAAACCGGCAAGATTCATCTGGGAACGACAAATCATTTGGGGACGCTGGCTTTGTCGAAAATTTTGCCTAGATTCTGTGACTTATGCTCTAATATTGAGTTGACCATATCCGAAGAAAATTCTTCCAGATTAGAGCAGATGCTCATGTCAGGTGAACTGGATTTTGCAATTATGCATACACCAGCAGACATTCGAACCCAGCCACAATTCAATTTTGACATTATGAGGCGTGATCCCTTCGTAATTGCGCTTTCTCCGACACACCCGCTGATTGAGAAAGCCGAGCCAAAGGAAGGTTACCCTTATCCAGTTCTGGATGTCCGTCTCCTAAAAAACGAATCATTTCTGATGCTCCACAAATCACAGCGTATTCGTCAGATTACCGATGAAGTACTTCAGTGTGCCGGAATCTTACGCCCCAAAATCCCACTGACACTGCGTAATTTCGAAACCGCTCAGCTCCTTGCAGCACAAGGTCTTGGTGTTACATTTGTACCATTGGAATATTCTCAGATTACATCAGAAGAATATCACCCTACGCTCTTATCCATTGATAATAAGTACCAAGCCTATTGGGATATGTGCATTACTTCTTTGAAAGACGGCTTCCTGTCAAAAGCAGACCAGCTCTTCATTCGCATTGCCAAAGAAGAACTGTCCTGAAGACGGCCTTGCCCGTCTTTTTACTTATTATTTTCCAATTTCGCTTAAATATTTGGTAATCTTTCCATTATAATATGCCAGATTTTTCATTTTCTCCATTGTTTTTTCTTATTTTCAATTTGACATTAAGTATACAATGCGGATTTCCAAAAGTAACTAGTTGTGGTAAACTAGAGGAGAATCATGCAGTAACATGCATCAAAAAAACATTACACGCAAGAATATAACAGGGAGGCATCATGTTCTATGGAAAAAATCAAAATGACCACACCGCTTGTCGAAATGGATGGCGATGAAATGGCCGCAATTCTTTGGAAAGAAACCAGAGAGAAGCTGGTTCTTCCTTTTGTAGATCTCATGGTCGATTACTACGATCTCAGTATCCGCAACCGTGACCGTACCGACGACCAGGTTACTGTGGACTCCGCCAACGCTGCCAACAAATACGGTGTTTCCGTGAAGTGTGCCACCATCACACCAAACCTGGAGCGTATGCAGGAATATCAGTTAAAGAAAATGTGGAAAAGCCCAAATGCAACCATTCGTTCCATTATGGATGGCACCGTATTTCGCGCCCCAATCCTGATTAAAGGCATTGAACCGTATATCAAGACCTGGACGAAGCCAATCACCCTGGCCCGTCATGCGTATGGCGATCTTTACCGCGCTTCTGAAATGAAAATCGACCAGCCCGGCAAATGTGAACTGGTCTTTACTGCTGAAGACGGAACTGAAACCAGAGAACTGATCCATAACTTTACCTCTCCGGGCATTGCACAGGGTATCCACAATCTTGACGCATCCATTCGCAGCTTTGCGCGCTGCTGCATGACTTACGCGCTGGATGTCAAACAGGATCTGATTTTTTCTGCAAAAGACACCATTTCCAAAGTTTATGACCGGAACTTCCGCGAAATCTTCAAAGACGTCTTTATGAGCGAATTTATGGAAGCCTTTGAGAAAGCCGGAATCACATATCAATACTGCCTAATCGATGACGCAATATCCCGTGCCGTTAAAAATCAAGGCGGCTATGTATGGGCGTGCCAGAACTACGATGGCGATGTCATGAGTGATATGCTTGCAACTGCCTATGGTTCTGCCGCAATGATGACTTCCGTTCTGGTATCCCCAAATGGCAAATACGAGTATGAAGCCGCTCACGGAACCGTACGCCGCCATTACTACCGCTATCTGGAAGGCGGAGTAGCCTCCACGAATCCGCTTGCAATCATTATGGCCTGGGCCAGTGCTCTGGAAAAACGCGGAGAACTGGACCAAAACAAAGAGCTGGAAAACTTTGGCCGCCAGTTAAAAGCAACTGCAATAGAGACCGTCGAAGACGGTATTATGACCGCAGACTTAAAAAATGTCACAACGATCAAAAATCCACGGATTGTAACCGGACTTGTGTTCATTGCAACCGTTCAGGAACGGCTTATGGCACTGTACAAATAACAAAATATCGAATTACAATCAAACAGGAGGCTAATCAAAGAAATAATTAGCCTCCTGTTCCATTCAGATCATCTTACAAATTGAATTTTTGTTTCATCAGATCGATCAGAAAACGCTCTGCCCGCCCGAGATACATATCCTCCTTATACACTGCGTTGACACTCCAAAATTCCGGTGTCACTGAAAAATCATAACAATTGAAACGCTCCATTCCGCCAAGTGCATCTATTGCCCGTTGCGGAACAATTGCCACGCCCAATCCCGCTGCAGCCAATTGAACAGCTGAAATACAGCTGGATAGTTCTATCATAATCTTGGGATCGATGCCATATTGCCGCAACACAAGATCTGTCTTTTTACGAATCGCATGGCCTTTTTTAAGCATAACAAATGGAAGATTTGCCATCTTGCTCAGATTCACGCACCTGTTTTTCCTCTTACCTTCTGTCATATTCAAGACACTCGACTCATCAAGAAACATATCTTCTGTAAGCATGCTTCCTTCCGCCACCAGCAGAAGCTGCTCCCGATAAATAGATTCTGCTTTCAATCCAACCGGAAGTTCTCCCTGGCTGCGTGGAATTACGTAAAAGCTGATATCATCCCGCAGAATTGCCTGAAGAAGTTCATCGGACTTTGCCTCCATCACCTGCAATTCAATCCCAGGATACTGCTTCTTAAATTCCGGGATCACTGCCGGAAGCATATAACCAGCCCGTTCGGTTGGCATACCAAAATTAATGCGGCCTTTTTCTCCAAGTCCTGCATCGATCAATTCCTTTCGCAGATTATCACTCATGAGCAGAATCTTTCTTGCTGTCTCCACATATTTCTCTCCGGCATATGTGATCGTAAGAGGCGAAGTTCCACGATCGAATAATTTCACGCCAACATCCTGCTCTACCTTAGAAACAATATGGCTCAGGGAGGGCTGTGATATATAAAGCTTGCGTGCCGCAGCCGTGATACTGCGGCAATCCGCAACCGTTGTGATATAGAGCATTTCGCGAAAATCCATACGATTCCTCCTGATGTACAAGGTTCTTCCCTGTCTTATCGGCTATATTATATCTATTTTTTGAGATTTTCGCAATGTTTGCTTAGCTTCGGTAATAATTAATCAGACAACCGGATAACAAAATTTTTCTCTCATTCTCTGTTAAAGTATCTAATGTACAGAAAATTTCTTTTTTTACATCGCCGGTTACTGCATCCAATAGCTGCACCTTCACCGGATTTTTGCATTCCGAAATGACCTGTTCAACCTCCCGGATAAGCAGATAGCTTCCAACCGGGATTTCCAGCTTTTCTTCTGTTCGCAGAGGAAGAAGTCCCCAGTTGATCAGATTGGAACGGTAGCGCTTGGTTGCATATTCATTTGCCAGATTCGCAAATCCGCCCAAAACCTTCTGACAGCTTGCTGCCTGTTCTCTGGAAGATCCATCTCCAATCTTGTCGCTGACCATCAGGCTTCCAAAGGTAATGTCCGAAGCCGGGCAGCCGAGTGTTTTTGTGAGTTTTTCCAGCAGAGCATCAAATTCCACATCTCCTGTCTGCACTGGGCGTGCCTGTCCGCTTGAAAACTGTTCTCTCCGCTTTGTTTCCAGTGACCGGATTGCCTTCGCACGCCCTACATACTCAGGATCACGGCTGATCATAGTATATTCCGAAATTTTTTCCGGATTTGACCGGAACGACGACGCCTCACCGGACGGAACCAGTTCATCGGTAGTAACCGAACCATGATAAGAGCCTGCTGTCTTTAACAGTAAATGCTTTGTCAATGGCTGCATCTTCGGCCAGTCTGCGATATTTGGTCCCATCGTCAGTTCTACGGTATCGTCACCCTTTTCGAAATTGTTAAATATCTGATTCTCATAAATTTTTGCATCGAAATGGTGCTTCAGAGTCCTGTATTCTACGTCCAGATCAGTTGCTGCCGTCAGTTTACCGCCGTTTCTTACCGTAGCTGCAATGGAGCGGGCGTCCATCAGGCAGGCACAGGCCATCTGCCCCTGTCCCGGTTTGGAGCCCTCGCGGTTCGGGTAGTTTCTCGTCATATGGCGGATGCTGACCTGATTGTTGGCCGGAACATCTGTCACGCCAAAACACGGACCGCAGATGCACGGACGCAGCGTTGCGCCGCTGACTGCCAGTTCTCCGGCGATTCCCTGTTTCATAAGATCTGCCATAACAGGAAGGCTGGCCGGGTTGATACCCAGATTTAAACCACTTCCCGGAATGCCATAACCCTTTAAAATATCCGCCATAGCCACAATATTTTCAAACAAACCACCGCTGCAGCCGCTGACCAGGGCCTGATCGACATAAAACTCGCCATTCCTCATATGAGACTGAATGGAGAACGGCTCACCGTGATTTCCTTTGATCTTGTTTCCGGCTTCTTCCACTTCACGGATCACCTCCGGCATCCGCTCTTTAAACTCGCGGATTGGCATGGCATTGCTTGGATGGAAGGGCAGCGCAATCATACATTCTACACTGGAAAGATCAATCTCGATCAGTCCATCATAGTACGCCCCTGTCTCCGGCTGCATTTTGCGGTAAGCGTCGCCGCGTCCATGACCTGTCAGAAATTCTTCCGTCTTTTCATCAGTACACCAGATACTGGAAAGTGCTGCGCTCTCGGTTGTCATGACATCAATTCCCATTCGGTATTCCATGCTCAGATTCAATACCCCGTCTCCGACAAACTCCAATACCTTATTTTTATTAAAGTTGTTCTGGAAGGTTGCCGCGATCAGTGCCAGGGCCACATCCTGCGGTCCCACACCAGGTCTTGGTGTTCCGGTCAGCTTCACAGCCAGAACCGGCGGATAAGCAATATCATAAGTACGGCCAAGCAGTTGTTTCGCTACTTCACCGCCGCCCTCTCCAATTCCCATTGTGCCAAGTGCACCATAGCGGGAATGGCTGTCCGAGCCAAGGATCATTCTGCCGCCGCCTGCCATCATCTCACGCATGTACTGATGAAGGACTGCGCGGTATGGTGGGACAAAAATACCGCCATATTTTTTCGCGTTTCCAAGGCCGAATACATGATCATCCTCATTGATCGTTCCGCCCACCGCACAGAGGGTGTGGTGACAGTTTGATAATACATACGGCACTGGGAACTTTTTAATCCCGCTTGCTCTTGCTGTCTGCAGAATGTTTACGTAGTTGTTGTCCGGCGATACCAATGCATCAAACTTCAATTGAAGCCGATCCATATTATCACTGTGATTATGTGATTTTAATACCTGGTAAGCCATCGTCTTCGTTTTTCCTTCGGCCTGCAATGCTGCATCTTCTGTTGCAGCAAAACTGCCATCAGCAGAAAGCACAACTCCTTGATTTATTAAAGTTACCATTTCCTCATCCTCCGATTTTTGGTTAAAAAACTGCCGCAAAATGCTATTTTGCACACTTTGCGGCATTTTCATTTATCTGGAAAAGCTAACAATTTCTATTTTCGGATATACAGAGTTCCATCCATAATACGACGTGCAGTTCTCTGAACACCTACACTCGGCAATTTCAGTTCTCCATTTTCCTCTTTCAGTTCCGGAACCATGGTCATAATTCCACTCGGATGACCAATGCGTACACTTTCTGCATTGCCAACGCTGCGGAGTAGCTTTTCTACCACAGAGCCCTTCATCGCTGCTGCTACACTGATTGCGCTTGCAGAAGTCAAAGGACACGCTTTATGGCACTTAAATACGGAAATTACTCTTGCACATACATCCATATCTTCTGCATGAACCTCTGCTCCGGAAATATCAGTGTAGGATTTCGGAACAGTCACAAATCCAACCTTCGGTACCGCCGGGCTGTTTTCTGTAGCATCTTTTAAATCCTTTGCAAATCCCATTTTGCAGCACGCAACACCACGGATCTTCTCTAACAGATCAGATACCTCTTTATTTCCATTCACTTCTTCCGGAAGTTCTGTTCCTGTCATACCGATATCTTCCGCCTTTACCAGAACCATTGGATTGGATACATCCAAAATCGTTGCCTCGATTTGACCAAACCCAGGAATATCTAATGTTTCCACACAAGTTCCGGTCGGAAGCAGCTTACCGGTTTTTGCACCTGCCGGATTTAAAAACTTCACGTTCAGCTCCGCAGCTGTTCCATCTACACCGGCAATCGCACAATTTCCCTCCTGTGCAAAGGTCTTTGTCTCTGGATCGATCGGAACCGTCACATCGATGTATTTGTCCGTATTGCGGTTTAACATATGAACCGTAGTAACTGGCTCTGTAATTGCCACCATTCCTTCTTCCACTGCAAACGGTCCTACAGCAGCAGTCATGTTGCCGCAGTTTGATTTATAATCCACCTGATTCTTGCCAACAATGACCTGACCAACCAGATACTCTACATCAATGCCTGGTTCTTCACTTTTCCAGACAATGACAATTTTATTATTGGAAGAAACCGTGCCGCCCATGCCATCAATCTGCTTTGGATCCGGATTTCCCATTGCCTGAAGGAAAATGCTGTCCCACTCGTCCCGGTTTTCAGGAAGATCTTCTTTATGAAACATACAACCCTTGCTGGTACCGCCACGCATAAATACTGTCTTAAACGTTCTCATATTATTTCTCCTCCATTTCTTTTAACTGCTTCTGCAGGTGACGCAGCTGACCTCCGGAAAGAATAACCTCCAGTTCATTGTCAGACAATTCCAGTTTTGCCTTAAAGGAATTTCCCTTTGTCAGATCCTTGATCGTCACTTCTCTTGTTTTCATCTGATCCAGCAGACCATCCACTTCCAGTTCATCCAGCTGGTCCAATTTGTCGTAATCTGCCGGGTCTGCAAATACCATCGGAATAATGCCATGATTAATCAGGTTGCCTTTATGGATGCGCGCAATACTCTTTGCAATTATCATCTTGACGCCCAGATACATCGGGTTGATGGCTGCATGCTCACGGGAAGAACCCTGTCCATAGTTTTCTCCGCCGATAATAATGCTCTTGCCCATTGCCTTTGCGCGGGCCGCAAATTCCGGATCATAGCGATGATAGCAATACTGGCTCATAAGCGGAATGTTCGAACGCATACTGGAAAACTCTGCACTGGCCGGGGTGATATCGTCGGTTGTAATATTATCTACAGTCTTTAAGCTGATCTGTGCTTTTAAATGCTGCTCTGGCGCATCCGGGATTGGAAGCGGCTGGATGTTCGGTCCACGCACGATTTCGACCTTCTTTGCTTCTTCCTCCGGAAGCGGCTCAATGATCATGGAATCATCTACCGGGAACTCCTCCGGTTCTTTTACTTCTGCCAGAATAGCCAGATCACTTCCCAGAATATCCTCCGCGCTTGCAAAGGTACCAGTGATTGCGGTTGCTGCTGCACTCTCCGGGCTTACCAGATAAATTTCCGCGGTCGGATTGCCTGCTCGCCCCTTAAAGTTTCGGTTCGAGGTGCGGACTGCAACTCCTTTGGTTGCCGGTGACTGTCCAATCGCACAACATGGTCCGCACGCCAGTTCCAGAAGTCTTACACCAGCGTCGAGAAGCATATCAATATAACCGTCACGCATCAGAAGCTTGTAAATCTGTTTTGAGGAGATCGCACAGGTACAGCTCACATCTTCATTCACATGTCTGCCCTTGAATACCAGTGCTGCTTTTGCAATATCTGAATAGCTGGAATTGGTACAGCTTCCGATAAATACCTGCTGCACCTTTTTCTTTTCCACATCCTTTAACGGAATAACATTGTCCGGCTGATGTGGGCATGCACAAAGCGGAACCAGATCACTTAAGTTCAGCTCTATTTCACCATCGTACTCAGCATCTTCATCCGGCAGAATTTCCGTAAACTCTTCTTCTCTTTTCTCAGCCTTCAAAAATTTTCTTACCTGCTCGTCCGCCGGGAAAATGGAAGTGGTTGCTCCCATCTCCGCGCCCATGTTGGTGATGCTGGCACGCTCAGACACGCTTAAGGTGGCTGCGCCCGGTCCCACATACTCAAAGACCTTTCCGAGACCGCCCTTGATGCCGACACGGCGCAGCATTTCCAGAATGACTTCCTTCGCATTGCAGCCAGGCTGTAAATGACCGGTCAGATTCACCTTGATAATCTGCGGCATCTTTAAACGCATGGGAACACCCGTCATTGCCGTTGCGATATCCATGCCGCCGACGCCGATACACAGCATACCGATGGAACCGCCGTGGGGAGTATGGCTGTCGCCGCCCATTAAGAGCTTGCCCGGAGCACCAAACCGAGCTACCTGAACTGCATGGCAGATACCATTACCCGGTCTGGATACATGGACACCATAGCGTTTTGCTACGGACTGCAAATATATATGATCATCCGGAGTTTTATTGTCCAGATACAACAAGTTATGATCCAGATAGCTGACGCTGCATTCTGTACGGATCCGGTCCAGTCCTACCTGTTCAAACGCAAGGTATGTCATAACTGCATTGATATCGTGAGTCAGAGTCTGATCTACTTTCAGAAGAATTTCCTCTCCCGGAACCATATCAGACGGTGCTGCCAGATGTGTAGATAAAATTTTTTTTGTAATGTTCATCCCCATGTGAATCCTCTCCTTTGCTTTTCCTTTTTTACTTTTTCAGCATTTTTGTAAAAACCTTACCTGTATGATTCATCTCAGCCAGTGTGTACTGCTGCATTTCAATTTTTTTCAGCGCGCGCTCTATAACAGCTTCTGCTTCTTCCTGAGAAATAACACAGACTCCATTGACATCTCCGATTACAATATCTCCCGGTTTTACACTGACACCTCCGCAACTGACTGGAACATTGATCGCTCCCAAACCGTTTTTTGCTGCAGTCCCGCAGGTAAGTCCTTTGGCATAAACCGGAAAGTCAGCCTCTTTGCAGCCCTCCAGATCCCGAAAAGCTCCATCGATCACGACACCCTCTGCCTTTAAAAGTCCTGCACAGATACTCCGGTGATCCCCCCAATAGGAACAGTCGCAATTGCCTTTTCCGGCAATTACCAGCACATCTCCTTCCTGAAGTTCCAAGATCGCATCGGAAACAATACTTCCCTCTCCGCTCGGTACATCGACAGTCACCGCCGGTCCGACAATTTTTTTACTGCCGATCCATGGTTTGATCCGGTAATCCATCGAATGATACAAACCTGCGCCATCGCAGATCTCAGGAGTTGTAAACGTCCGCAAACGCTCAATCAGCTCTCTGGATGGCCTGGTAAATTGTGTATATTTTGTCAATTCATTCATGTGCTATCCCCCTTCTGTATTTTCATTATAAGTCTTGATATTTCATAAGTAAAATACATGATTTTGCATAGATATCATATTCTTTTTTCTATAGAGAATAGAGGGGCCATAAAAAAATAGCAAACGGACATCTGCATTCTGGTCTATCCGTCAGATTACAAATGTCCGTGTTCCGTTTACTCGATTCCAAGCATTCTTCCCGGGTTTTTCTTTGTCATGACATCAATTTCTTCCTGACTGAATCCACTGTCATACAGATAATCAATATATCCTGCAATGGTATTGTACCATTCTGGATTCTGCATCTGTCCGCCATCTGTAGAAACAATAAAATGCTCACATCCGATTTCTTTCATATGAGCCACATTGTCCGGGAGATTTTTTTTATATACACCGCCACCAATTGGCTGAGCATATACCTTTTCCAAAAGAACATCGTAATCCTTCACGATACGTTTTTCTTCTTCCAGACTCATACCAACAATGTGGAACTCCGGATGCGTTACAATGATTTTTTTCACGCCTGCATTTCTTGCAGCTTCTACCACAGTAAAAATTTCAGATGGTGAGATATGACCTGTTCCTAAAGCAACGTCATAATCCTTCACTAGCTGAAACACATCCTTTAACGGTTCTACGATTTTTCCATCCTTTACAACAGAGACGAAATGCTCTTTGTTTTCTTTTCTGCAATGATTTTCTGCTGTCATGGTTGGTAAAAAGATTTCCTTCGCACCTAATTTGATGGAAGCTTCTACGGCCCACGGATTGATACCACCAACCGGCAGATTCATAACCAGACTGCCAAACATCTGAAAATCTGAATCCGGATATTTTTCCTGCCGAATCTTATTGACCAATGTTGCGCGGTCTGCTGTAGGTACCATGTGCGATTTAATCACAATTGCTCTCACGCCACGTTCCACTGCAGCTTCCATTAACTGCAGATCATCCAGCTTTCTCTGGCGGATATCCGGTGCAGAATGAATATGCATATCAATAATTCCCGTCAAACGTCCCATAACCTTAGCCTCCGTAATTATGAATTTTATTTTTTTATGTAGCAAAGGCAGGGTCCGCGGATCAGACCACAAACTCTGCCTTTGTTATTTCTTTGTTATTTCTTTTTTAATACAAAACTGTACTTATGCTGCAGCCGCTTTCTTTGTAAAGCCTCCAGCCATCACATAGCTTACTGCACAAATAATGATACCTACAACAGAAGCGATCATGCTTGGTGTGAACATGCATACACCACCCAGGAACATAATCAAACGGATAATCATGTTCATATCTTTCTTCAGATAACCCGCAATGGAAATACCCATAAAGAATACACCAATCACTGCAGTTACCGTGCAGATTACGATATCGCTTACGCCACCATTCAGCATCAGAGCTTCATCATAAGCAAAGGTGAACGGAACCAGGAATGCCGGAATTGCAAGCAGTACGGAAAGGAATCCTGTCTTAAGCCAGTTGGAATCCGCAATACCGGATGCAAGAAATACTGCTGCACAAACCGGAGGTGTAATTGCACCAATCGTGGAGAAGTAGAATACGAACAAGTGCGCCACCAAATCCGGAAGACCGAGTGTGATCAGGGCCGGTGCAAGGATGGATGCTGCGAGAACATATGCTGCTGTCGGCGGAAGACCCATACCAAGGATAAAGCATACTACCATGGAAAGTACCAGACATGGGAACAGATGTCCCTGACCGATGGATACGATCATGGAAGATAATTTTACGCCAAAACCAGTCTGAGAAATCAGCGCGATAGAAATCTGGGCTCCAGCTAACAGGCCTGCCATGCTTAAAATGCTTCCTGCGCCTTCTGTACATACATCCATGCACAGTTTTCCTGTCTTCTTAACAGCATCTGCATCTTTCTGAATAAAGTAGCAGATTGCGGCAGTTGCAACACCAATGATGGTTGCCCAGAAAGCTGCTTTGGTAACTGTATAGCCCATAGCCAGGAATCCAACGAAAACACCAAGCGGGATAAAGATAATTGCAAGCTCAATCTTGCCAAGTTTTGCCTCCACACCTCTACCCTTAATGCCAAGGCGTTTACTGATATAATGAATTGCAACAAAAGCGCCAAGATAATACAGGATTGCAGGCAGTAATGCTGCTTTTGCAATGCTCATATATGGAACGCCAATCAGCTGTGCCATAATGAATGCTGCAGAACCCATGATCGGAGGCATCAACTGACCGCCGCAGGAACCCACTGCACTGATTGCAGCGGACCACTCTTTGTCGTAACCCTCATCCTTCATCATCGGGATGGTAAAGGTACCAGTAGCAACAACGTTTGCCATTGCGGAACCAGAAATCATTCCAAACAGACCAGATGCGATCAGCGCAACCTTGCCAGGACCGCCGGTTGCCTTACCGGTCAGCTTCTGAGCAATGTGAATAAAAGTCTGGGAACCGCCAGTGATAGAAAGAACTGCGCCAAAAATACCGAACATAGCCAGCATACCAGCAGACAGACCAACCATCTGACCCCAGATACCGTTTGTGGTATGATACAGCATCCAGAATACCTGATTAAATGTAAAGTTTTTATGTGCCCAGGTACCAGGGAACAACTGTCCTCTCATTGCATAGAACAGGAAGAAAATAGCCATGATCGGGAATGTAAGACCTACTGCCCGGCGGCTTGCTTCCAGAATCAGAATAACCAGAATAACTGCAAAAACTTTATCTGCAGTGCTGATCCACTGAGACGGATCCCACAGAATCTTGTCATAAATCGTAATCAGATATCCGGTGCAGACCAGGCAGAGAATGCAACATATAATATCATAAATCGGCACATGATCCATTGCTACACCCTTTTTGATCGGCTTGCGGATATAAATCATTCCAAGTACGAAGAACAGGTGCACGCTTCGCTGAACGATATCCGGGAATACGCCAAAACCTGCCGTATAGATCTGAAAAAGCACCAGTGCGACAGACATGAACGTAATGAAGTGTTTCCAGAATCCATTAAGTTTTCTCATGTTATCTCTCCTTAAAGTGGTCGCAGCTCTTAAAAAGAGCTGCGATCATTTATTTTTGGTATCAAATTGCATTACTGAACCGGGACATATTCCTCTGGAATTAACTCTTCTGGTACATCTACGCCAATCTCGGTCAGATACTGAACGGTGCCTGCATGTAACGGAATGGAGGAAGACAGAGTCAGCTCTACAAGATCGTTCTCTGCGCCAACCGGATATGCTGCCTGCCATTTTTCTTTTGCATCTTCGAATACAGCCTTACATACATTGTAACCATCCTGCTGGGAAACTGCGGTAGTGGTCTGACATCCCTGCGGAGTACCAACGGTATGTACGTCATGATCAACACCATCATAGGTGCCTGCCGGGATATCAACTTCAATCAGGTATGGATATTTCTCACGAATCTTTGCGATCTCGTCCTCGGAGAGGTCAATGATATCGATCGGGATAGATGCATCAAGCTGCATAACGTAGGAATCTACCACCGGTCCAAGTTTTACAGTACCAACGATCTCGCGGTTTGCATAAGCATCTGCGGAGTCACTCTGGCTTGCTGTGAAGTAATCCGGTGCACAGTCAAACAGGTCACAGATGTTTTTGAAAATGCTCTCTGCAGAAGTACCGGTACCGCCCGGACAGAACTTCTTACCCTTTAAATCAGCCAGTTTTGTGATTCCGGAGTCTTTGCTCACGCACATCATCTCGCCGGTAACCTCATAGTAGAAAAGCATACGGGAATCTTTGCTCGGCTGTCCTTCAAAGCTTCCGATACCGTTGTAGCTCTCATAGTCAGTAGCAGATACGGAGTTTCCAAGATCTGCGTCACCATTTCTCACTGCCTTGGTAATTGCAACTGCACCCTGTCCTTCAGATACTGTGATCTTGTACTGTGGGAATACGCTCGGGATACCTTCGCCAATGGATACCCAGAACGGATATAATGCAGAGCTTGACGGGCATGCCATAACGGTCCAAAAAACATCTTCTGCTTTTTCACCGCTTGCCGCAGCTGCTTTGGTTTCTGCTGCACCCCCGTTGGCAGCCGGTGCCTGAGTTTCAGACGAGCTGGAGCTTCCTCCACCACATCCGGTCAGAGCTGCTGCTGCCATTGCTGTTGCCATCATAACTGATAATGCTTTTTTCATGTAACATTCCCTCCACATTGTATAATTTGTTTGTTTTTCTTAAAAATTTGTATTTGCAACTTGTGACTTTATTATACTTTTTATGATGAACTTTTTCAAATACATAATTTCTATGAATGGTATAGTCAAAATGATATAAAGAAAACATTAATTTCTTTATTATTCTATATATTAGTCAATCGCAGCATAAAATTTTCAAAATCATACAGAACGAAGTTCCGATACCATCTCAATATTGTGCAGATATTCCATAGTTTCCTCTGCTTTTGTTTCATCCATGACTCGAAGCAAAATACCCTTGATCTTAGCGGTGAGCTGTTGTGTCGTAAGGGGATTATCCGTACTGCCCGAAGCGTCTGGTATGGTTGCCTCATGCCTGCTGCCGTCCTTTAAGTACGCCACGACCCGACATCCCCAATGATCCGGGTAGCGACTGGTAAATGTATCATCCGTAATTACCTTTACATGGCTCAGAAGTTCCTGAACCTTGGGATCATCAATTTTATCCTGTGTAAATTCTTCCAGCGTTACTCTTCCATATAAAAGAGCAGTGGCTACTGTAAATGGTGTTGAGAACTTTGCCTCCACAGCCTTGGTTGGATGAATACTTCCGTCGCTCATACCGCACTGCTTGTTTCCGACCAGATAGGTATATACCTCAATATGATCAATCTGTTCAGGCCGTACTCCATCATGTTCCATCAGATAAAGAGAAGCATCGATGGTGCAATGTGTACTGCGGCAACAAGGATATGGTTTATTATCCATATATTTTACTTCCCAAATGGTTCCAAGGTTTGCAGATACCTTGCTAACATCGTATCCGTTTGACATAGCTGCAAGCATTCCGCCATCTTCTGTTGTTAACACATGTTCCGGTCCTGTCATCCCTGCCTTTGCAAGATACGCACATTTGGCTCCTGTGCATGCTGCCGTTGCCGGATTCAAAATCTTGCAGCTTGCGCCATCACCCAGAAATGCCCAGGTTCCACCAGCTTCCTGTGCTGCCATACCCATAGCATATACAATCTCATCCTCGCTCAGATTCAAGAGCTTTGCGCATGCTGCAGCAGCACCAATAACACCAGCCGTAGAAGTTGCATGCCATCCCAGATTTCTGTGAGCAGACACCCCTAATGCCATTCCGATTCTGGCTGTGACTTCATACCCACATAATTCTGCAAGCAGAAGTTCCTGCCCGTTCTTTTTTTCATACTCCGCCACACTCCATACCGCAGGCGTGACAACCGTTCCAATGTGTGTTTTAGATCTAGTATGCACATCGTCCATCTCCAGTGTATGCCCTTCCAGAGCATTTAAAAACACAGCCTGAAATAAGGATGTTTTTTCTTTCTGCCCCCAGATGCTCACCGTATGGTCATTGCAAAGTTTCGTGAATTCGCGAATGATATTCACATTCTGCTCATTCCTACATGCACCGACTCCAACACCAACTGAGTCAATCAGAACTTTTTTTGTTGTTTCTTTTACATCGTCCGGCACATTTTCCCATTTCAGATCATGCACAAACCTTGCAAGTTCTCTTAATTCTGTCATAGGTAATTCTCCCTTCGTCTGTTTTCATTATTATTGCAAAAAATTGCCATATTGTAAAATATTAAATTTTAATACTTTTCATTGGTTTTTCCTATATATTCTAGCCATTTTAAACAAAATCATAGTTTTTTCATTATTACTCTTATTGATTTTTAGAATTTTACTTTGTTTATTTTTTCAGATATAATCAAACTAACATTGAATGATTGAGGAGGTTTATTTCATGAAGTACGCATATGTTGGCTGCCGCACCACAAAAGAACGCAACGCCAGAGGAAATGGTCTGGTTGTGTATGAAATCTCACCAGAAGGACACTGGACTGAAAAACAGTGTCTCTATACCGAAGCAAATCCAAGCTATCAATGTCTGGATCTGGAAAAGAAATATCTTTACAGCGTCCATGGGGACCTAACACTTGCTTCTTCTTATGAAATTAAGGAAGACGGCACTTTAAAACACTTAAATACCATCGATATCGGTGGAAAAAATCCAGTTGATATTACTGTCGATGCAGAAAACAAGCATGTTATCATCGCGACCCTTCAGGGCGGAACCCTTTATACGGTAAAACGCAACTTGGATGGCTCACTTGGAGAAATTGTTTCCACCTTCACTTATGAAGGAAAAGAAGCCGGCAAGGTTTCTACCGTTCACCAGTGTCTTTGGGATCAAAAGAAAAATTACATTTTTGCCTGTGCGCAGGGTCGCGTAAATGGTTATGGCCAAATGCGTGCATTAAAATACAACCATGAAACGGGCGAACTTACGGAAACTGATCGTTTTATGGCAAGAACCTGGGACGAACCGCGACATGCTGCAATGCATCCAAACAATCGCTGGCTGTACATGTGTGAAGAAAAAGGCGACAAGGTTCTCTACTTCCAGTTTGATGAAAATGCCGGAAAAATGAAAGCACTTCAGGAATTATCCACGGTTCCTGAAACCATTACTTCCTACTCTGACGCCAGTGAGGTTATGATTGATCCAAGCGGAGAATTTGTTCTTGTCTCCAATCGCTACACAGACAGTATTGCTGTATATCACATTGATACACACACTGGTTATTTAAAAAACACCGGATTTTATCCTTGCCTTGGAAAAACACCGCGTTTCTTCTGTTTCGCTCCAAACGGAAAATGTTATATAGCAAACGAGGACAGCGATACCATCATCGAATTTAATTTTGATCCGGTGACTGCTCAGTTGATTCCGACCTTGAATATTATTCCGACCGGAAGCCCGGTTTGTATTACTTTTAAATAAAATATATTTGTATTCTTTGCAACGAAGCGGTCTGGCAGAATTACCAGACCGCTTCGTTATGTTTTGCACAAAACATGTTTAAAATCAATCTTCAAACTCGATCAGCTTATGATAATTTTCTTTCAGCATCCGATCCAGATCTGCCTCTTTCACACCTTTATAGGTCAGGCTCTGCGCAAACATTCTGCTCGTCTCCGGAGCCATGGTTTTTCTTGGATGCCCGGTATCACTTGATATGATCAACTGGTCTGCTCCGCAGCATTCGATTACCTCTTTATAAATGTCCAGAGAAATCGGTGCCGGAATCGGACTAAGCGCATTGCCGGAACAAAACTCCACAAATGCACCAAGATCCACTGCTTCTTTTACCTGTTCTACCGTGCATTTTGGTGGATTAAAAAACGGATGTGTCAAAACTACTTTCTTGCATCCAACCTCGCGTGCCGCACGAATCAACTTCATGGCCTCATCTGCACCTAAATGACTGGTTCCTATGATTGCATCATGCTGATTCACCAATTCCAGTATCTGATAAACCTCCGGAATCAGATTTCCCTGTTCATCCAGAATCGTAATTGGCTTTACCGGATAACTGGTCTTTACATCTGCACCCTGGTGACCATATCCTCCCATCAGTCCGGTTGCCTGATAATGTGCCAGTGAATGATAGGTTGGCATCCAAACCTCAACTGCACCCATTTTCAACGCCACATCGACTGCAGCAGGATTGATTCCACCCACATTCAGATTCAGAACAATTCCTCCGTAGACCCGGATTCCTGGCACCTGATTCTGTGTGTGCCACGCACGAGTCATCGTCGTATCTGCATGACATTTCAATACAATTGCTTTCATCCCTGCATCTCTGCATACCGTTGCGGTCTCCACATCATCAGCAATCCTTGTAAAAATATCCGGTGCGGTATGAATGTGAAGATCACATGCCCCTTTCATGGAAATCATAACTTTTCTCCTCCTTCTATCATATTTGGTATCATATTCACTGCCCGTGGCAGAACAATTACTTTTCTTGGCTTTTTTGTCTCTAATGCCATTTGAATCGCACTCTGCAAATTACCTGCATGCTCCATTTTTACCTGATGCGCCTCGCTTGCAGTCATTCCCTCACTCACCAGAATAATCCGTCCCTTCAGCATACATCTCGCATACATAAATGCTTTGTTACTTCCAATTCCAAACCCTTCCTTCCGATAACGATCAATCACATCCTGTGGAGAGTCAGCACTTCTCATCCAATCTACAAACATCTGTGGAATTCCATTCTTTGCTTCTGCAACAAGAATAAACGTCGTTTCGCCTGGTACACAGATCATCTCCGGAACTGACAACGCTTTTTGACTTTGCCACAGATCAATATCTCTTGGTGCCCCGCCCGGACTGGTAATGATCAGATCCGCACACCCATGCACATCGATCAAATTCTTTTTTCTACAAATCTCCACACCTGCTGCATGCGCTTTTTCCAAATTTCCAGCCACTGCGCCTACAATCTGCTTATGCGGATCCTGTATGACATTCAGCATGAATCCAGCATGCACCATGTTTGCTGCTTCTTTCGCCACTTCATGAAATGGATTGCCATCATAAAACCCAACAGAAGGTTCATAGGGCCGGACTTTCAGAGAATGATGGATTTTTAATGTTTCGAGGCTGACCACTCCTGGAACAATGCTCTTTCGTCCCCCAGAATAACCAGCAGACTGATGTGGCGAGATCAATCCTGTAGTAATGATAAAATCTGCCTCCGCTACAATACGGTCTAAATAGATGGGAACATCCAGCAATTTTGTTGTTCCTACGTAAATGTGATCTCCATCTTCACAGTCATGAACATGAACCTTAAGCTTTTCTTCCAATCCTCCCAACAATTTATGTAACTGTTTCGAATCCGGGCCTTTATGACTTCCGGTAGCAATCACAATCGTGATATTTCCATCTGCAATTTCTTTTCGTTTCAGTCGTGCCCGAATCCGTCCAACCATCTCTGCATTAGGTCCCGGCCGTGTCTGATCGTTTACAAGAATTACAATATTCTGTCCGCTCGCAACCATGTCTTCCAACTTTGGCGATCCAACTGGATGATCCAGCGCATCTTCAATGCACGCTACAACATCTGTCTCTATTTTTTTCTGCGGCGGATCTATAATCTCCACATTCAGATCATCCGGCAATTCTGCCTCCTGATAATGATTCCCATAAGGTATTTTGATCCAGCTCATTTCACACCTCCAAGTTACTTTGATCAGCCTTGTCTTTTTCTGCATTTTATTTTATACTGTCTTTAAATTCGATACAATCTATATTATCATATAGTTATTATAGATATTTTCGATATCGCGGAGGTATTATGGATTTTAAGGAATTAGATTATCTTATTACGCTTGCCGACGAAAAAAATATTTCCAGAGCAGCAGAAAGGCTTTTTATGGCTCAATCCAGTCTGAGTCATTTCATCCGTCAATTAGAATCCGAACTCGGGACAACCCTGTTTATCCGCACACCACGGGGAATTATTCCAACCGCATCCGGAGAACAATTCCTTGTGCATGCCCGCCATATGCTGCAGGAATTCCATATAGCTAAAAATGAACTATGCGAGCTAAATCATCTTGTCAAAGGAACTATCCAATTTGGAATCAGCACTTACCGCGGAGTTTATCTTTTACCAGACATTCTACGGCGTTTTCATACACAATATCCCGGCATTTCTGTATCTATCACAGAAAAAACAAGCCGTCAGCTGGAATATGAAATTCTAAACGGAAATCTTGATATGGCACTACTGTCTCTACCATTTACGGTGCTGAAAGAGGAAGATATCATACTCCGGCGTGCTGATGAAGTAAAACTGATTTGCTCTCCCGATCACCCGATATTAAAAATTGCAGAAAAAGATCCCAAATCCGGCATCGTCGGTATTCCGCTTTCTGCGATTGGAAATTATACATTTGTCTTCAGTCCACCCGATATGGCATTGGGTTACACAGCACGCAAATTATTTCGCGATTACAACATACATCCCATTGCTTATCCAACGGAGTTATCACCGCTGCTTGCCACTGCTGTTGTCCGAAGTGAGAACGCTCTCGCATTTTCATCCGCAGCACTCAGTCATCTGGCACCGGAACTTATTTATTTACCATTACTCCCTGGAAAACACAATATAGAGCTTGGCATTGTTTTTTCACAGAAAGGAGCTACTTCCAAAGCCTGCCAGATTTTTGGTAAGTATTTTGTAGAATAAAACGAATACCCGCAATCAGCTTCATTTTCTGATTACGGGTATCCGTCTTACTGTGACACAAAACAGAGTGATTGTGCTTTTCCAGCACCTGATAGGTCAGGGTTTGTTTCTTGCCTTCTTCAGCAGAAAGCTTTGCAGTCTCCTCTGCGGTTGCGATATGATCGTTATTTACAATATACTGTTTTCTTTCATGTAAGGTTACCATGCGAATATTCTCCTTTCATTTTCCAAACGAATGTGGACCGGTTTTCCGTTTTCCAAATGCATTTTTTACACATTACGCATACAGTAATGGATTTTGTCGGTGCTTCGGGCTGCATCAGTCTCTGACATAAACCCAGCCGTCCATAATCCGTCTTGCGGTACGGGTCACACCGCCCTTGATGACACGCTCGCCGTCCATCTTGACGTCAACTTCCGTCACGCCGCTGGAATGACCAATCTTAATGATATCCTGATCCGGTGCCGGTTTCGCGATCTCGTTGACAATGGTTCCCGGGATTCTTGCTGCTGCCCCGGTTCCGACTGCAACGGTCATCGGATAAGCTTTGTGCAGGGATCCTACGGAAATTGCCCGGCAGCAGATATCCATGGACTCTGTTTTTACTTCGTTTTTGTCCATGTCGGTGTAATCCTGCGGCTCGGAAATGATGGAAACCTTCGGTGCGGAGGTGGATTTCGTTCTTGCGTCCTCCCAGTTCTCTACAAAGCCACATTTCTGTGCAGCGATGCAGCGGATTCGCTCAATGTGCTCCATCACATCTTTATTCTGGTTTAATTCCACCAGCTCGGTTCCCTTGATTCCCAGATCTTTTGCCCGGATAAATACCATCGGGTTAGAGCAGTCCAGTACGGTCACTTCAATCTCGCCATATCCCGGAACATCGAAGATATCACGCTTGTTTCCGGTCGGGAACAGCTTTCCGGTCTTGGAACCAGCCGGGTCTTCAAAGTACATATCGATGCGGGATCCGGTTCCCGGAACCCCCTTGATGACCTCATCGCCGTGTACCATGGCATGTCCGTCTTCTACCCGCACATGCTCCTCGATGATCTTGTTGGTGTTGGTGTTTAATACTCTTACTACGGTAATCGGCTCAACTGGCTTAACCAGTCCTTCATCAATGGCAAACGGTCCGACTGCAGAAGAGATATTGCCGCAGTTTGCGCTTCCATCCACACGCGGGATCACGATATCAACCTGTTTGAAGGTGTAGTTGACATCCACATCCTCCCGGTCAGACGGAGAAATGATGGCAATCTTACTGGTTGAGGAAACCGTTCCTCCCATACCATCGATCTGCTTTACATCCGGTGTTCCCATGACTTTCAGAAAAATCTCATCCCAGAGACTTTTGTCCTCCGGAAGATCCTTCTCATGGAAGAATACTGCCTTGCTTGTGCCGCCGCGCATATACACGCAGGGATATTTTTTCATATACATAACCGACAACTCCTTTCAGATTTCCTACCTGTTTTTTGTTATCTTTACTATACGGCATTTATATCATAATGTAAAATGTCCTGTTTTTATTATTATCAATAACCAGTTGGAATGATCAAAAGGATAACCAGGCATAAATACTTGACCTTGGAACGGTTCCATGGTTTATAATAGAAACAAAAAAATTTTACATAAACGGAGGATTTCAGAGATGAGAAAGAATCACAAGATAAAAGCAGCACTCTTTGCAGGACTTGCAGGAACCATGCTGTTTGGAAGCTGCATGACCGCCTATGCAGCCGGAGTGACCAAAGCTAACGGAAAGCTTTACTACTATCAGGCAGACGGTTCCCTGGCCAACGGCCTGATCCACGACACCGCTTCCGACAAATATTACTATGCGCTCTCCGATGGCAGCCTTGTAACAGGCTGGCTCCATCTGGATCAGGATTACTATTATATGAGCGATGATGGTTCCCTGTGGACCGGCTGGAGAACTATCTCCGGCTCTCGCTACTACTTCTATCCGGAATCCGGCAAATGCGCACTGAACGTGGCTATGCCAATCGGAGACAGCTGGTACTTATTCGGAACCGACGGCAAGATGCAGACCGGTTTCCAGAATGTCAATGGAAACACCTACTACTTTGATCCGTCTACCGGTGTCATGTATGCAGGAACCACCCGCACCATCAACGGTATTTCCTACACCTTCAATGCAAACGGAACCTGTACCACCCATGTGGATACCGCAAACTCCTTCACCATTGGCGATGAGGCAAATAATCAGAACAAAAAACCAAACAGCCAGACCACGCAGGAAACCAGAACCGAAGGCGGTTCCCGTGTTGTAACTGCCGGTTCCAGCAGATATTAGATTCCGATAGCAAAAAAAGGAACATCAACGGGCATATCCCGATGACGTTCCTTTTTTATCTTTCTTTTTTATACAGTCCGGTATCTGTTTCTGTCACGCACTTTCCTGTGTGTCTGCAGTTGTCTCCTGGCCATCTTGTTCTTTCATTTTGCCGATCAGTTTTTTCAGCCCGAACAGGTAATGATCCAGGATCGCCGAAACTATTTCTTCCAGATTTCCGCCCTGGCAGACCTTTAGAAGCTTCTCATGAATCCGGTACTGAATCCCGGTCACATCATTCCGGTTTACAAACAGATTGTAACCGATCACGATATTCCCATAGCTCAAATCTTCCCAGGCTTTTTTCAGCCGCTGAAACGACACCAAATCCATAATCTGTTCATGAAAGCGGTTATCCAGCTCAAACACTTCCCGATAAGCGCTGCAGTCCAGCTGCATCATCTGCTCCAGGATCTGCCGCATCCGCATCAGCGTCTCTTCTGGAAAGGGACTTCCATACAGCTTCACCGCCATCATCTCATAATTTGCCCGCATATAGTAAATTTCATAGATATCTTCCGGTCCGATCTGGCGTACCGAACAGCCGGCATTGCGGGCATATTCTATAAGACCTTCCTCTTCCATCTGGCGCAGGGCCTCACGCACCGGTCCGCGGCTGACACCAAATTCCGAAGCCAGCTCCTGTTCTACAATTCTTTCTCCCGGAACAAGCTCCCCCCGCAGGATCTTCATTCTAATCTCGTCCAGCACGTTTTCTCTTAATGTCCGATAATCCAGTCTGCCCATAATTTTCCTTGCTTTCCGCATTTTCCTTTGTGTCTACGCCGTCATATTGTTTGTGTCATTGTACCACAACGCGTTAAACAAGTAAAGTGGAATTCATACGTTTTTCACGTCTGAAATTCCACCTTATCTGCTAAAGCAATATGTTATTTTTCTGCCTGCTCACGCTTTGCGATCTGAGGAAGGATCAGACCCAGAGCCGTCAGGATTACCGGAGTGATGACATTCAACGCAAAGGTAAACGGATTCTTATCATACATACCAAGGAGACAGCTGGCCGCAGTTACAAAGAAGCACCAGCCGCCAAAGAACTTGGCTACTGCCTGGTTCTTTACGAAACGATACTCCGCTGGAATGCGGTCGATTGCTCCCCGCAGGGCAATGTAGGCCACAAACACCCAAAGATAACGCATCGGCATACAGACAGAGTTTAGCTTGGTCAGCTGGCGAAGCACCGCTGCAGCACCCGGAACAAAGGACTGTACCAGGATAATGGCACCGGAAAGGACAACTACCATCTTGATACCATTGCTGTGAACACCATACTGATTGGTTTTCTTCAGTGCGGATGGGATAAACTGCTGGGTATTCTCGTTCTCAAGAAGCATACGGAGCGGTGCGTCGATGCTTAATACGAGAACAGCAAACTGGCTGACCACATTGCACAGTGCGTAAATGATCAGGAATGTATCCCCGACATGATAATACTGTCCAAGCTTCTGGAAGGCCCAGTAGGAACCGTTTGCTGCATAGTTGTTGAAGCTTTCCTCGCTGGCATTGATGACAGCAGGATCAAACATGCGGGACATCGCAAGGGTGCCGAGGATCGCGCAGATGACAACCATTCCGGCCAGGGCGATCATGCCCTTCGGGAAGCCCTTGCTCGGATTCTCAACCTTGTTTACATACGGTGAGATCTTTTCACATCCGCCCACGGCAAATACTAGGATAGAGATAGATGTCACATATCCTAAATTAAACTGCGGGATAAGTCCTTTCATGGAAAAGTCCGCATGTGTATACTCCGCAGCCGGGTTGATAGCCGGAGCTGCCAGCATCATGAAGATATAGAGCAGGGACATTACAAAGGTCGTGGTACCTGCCAGGGTAAGCATTTTCTTAAGCGGATTTAAACCTCTGCTGGCTACATAGCAGCCGATGAGGAATACCACGAGGGTTGCGATCTGTACCATATGCGTCGGCAGGGTATCGTATGTCTAGGCATTGCGGAACACCGCCCAGCTTAACGCCTTTAAACCGCCGCTGGATTTACTTGCAATGTAGGTGATGTGGCATGCCCAGTAGGTCCAGCCTGCATAGTAGGCAAGCTTTGCATTTGTGGTCTCATGGAGCCAGCCGCTGACACCGCCTCCGGTCTTCTTAAAAGCAGATCCAAGTTCTCCCACCATAAGGGCATACGGAATAAAATACAGTGCAAACATCAAAAGCCAGCTGAAAATAACCTGGACACCGTTGAAATAAACAAATCCGTTTACGATGTTCCCAAAACCCCATACAGTCGAGAATGCCATAAGAGCAAGCGTACCCCATGTAATCTTGTTTTTGTCTGACATGATTCTTCTCCTTTTCATATTTATTCAATCTATTTTATCGTTTTATTTCGGAATTGTAAATAGTTAATTGTCGATTGTTGACAATTTATGTGAGACAATGAAACGTTATCTGTCTTATAAGGATCATATTTTTAGTTTTTACACCAAAAAAGAGCCTGACCATTTCTCCCCTGGGCCAGGCTCTTCTCTTTCTTTTGTTCTGTTTTTTTATCTGCAAATACTCCCTATATTTCCAGACCAGGAGGCTTCCTGCTCTCCTATGACGCCGCGTCCTTCTTTAAAAATCCCAGGATCACACAGCCCACTGCGGAACCGACAGCCACCGCCGCCAGATACATAAGCGGATTGCCGATCGTCGGCAGGACAAACATGCCGCCGTGCGGTGCCCTGAGCGTACATCCGAATGCCATGGACAGACCTCCTGCCACTGCTGCTCCGATCGCACAGGACGGAATCACACGAAGCGGATCCTGAGCTGCGAACGGAATGGCACCCTCTGTAATGAAGGAAAGTCCCATCACGTAGTTTACAATGCCGGACTGGCGTTCTTTCTCGGTAAATTTCTTCTTGAAAAAGGTGGTGCACAGGGCAATGGCGATCGGAGGAACCATACCGCCTGCCATAACAGAGGCCATCACCTCAAAGTTGCCCTCTGCCAGCTGTGCCGTTCCAAATACATAGGCTGCCTTGTTGAACGGACCGCCCATATCGATGGACATCATGCCGCCGAGCAGCATTCCGAGCAGAATACGGCTGGTACCACTCATTCCGTTTAAGAAGGCAGTAAGCGCATCATTGATCATGCCCATATATGGGTTGATAAAGGTGGTCACCACTGCTGCCAGGAAAATACCGATAACCGGATACAGAAGGACCGGCTTAATGCCCTCTAAGGATTTCGGCAGCTTTGAGAACAGCTTTCTTAAACCGAGCACCAGATAACCGCCTGCAAAGCCTGCAAACAATGCTCCTAAAAATCCGGCGTTCACATCGCCGCCTGCCGGGTTTGCGAATGTGCATCCCATCTTCGCGATCAGGCCAGCCACCAGGCCGACTGCAAGGCCAGGACGGTCTGCGATGCTCATGGCAATGAAACCGGCAAGGATCGGAAGCATCATACCGAAGGCCTGCTCACCGATGGTCTTTAAGTATGCTGCAAGCGGTGTATTCTTACCAAAGTTGGAAGGATCAATCGAATAATCATCGAGCAGGAAGGCCAGCGCGATCAGGATTCCGCCGCCGATCACGAACGGAAGCATATGAGATACGCCATTCATCAGGTGCTTATAAATCGTACGTCCGATGCTGTCCTTTCCCTCATCAGAAGTGCTGCTTTCGCCGCCATCCTCCTGATGGTGGTAAACCGGAACACTGCCGCTTACCGCGCGGTTGATCAGCTCCTCTGCCTTATGAATGCCATCTGCGACCGGGACCTGGATCACAGATTTTCCGTTGAAACGCGCCATGCCGACATTCTTGTCCGCGGCCACGATGATAGCCTCAGCAGAGTCGATCTCGGCCTTTGTCAGCACGTTCTGGGCACCACCGGATCCGTCAGTCTCCACCTTAATGGAAACGCCAAGCTTCTTTGCCATATTTTCCAGGCTCTCTGCAGCCATATAGGTGTGAGCAATGCCGGTCGGACAGGCGGTAACTGCCAGAACACGATAACCTGCAGCTTTCTTTTTTTCGTCGTTTTCTTTCTTTTCCTCTGCACCAAATTTTGCGGTCTCCGCATCATCAATCACCTTTAAAAAGGCCTCCTTGGATTCCGCCTTTAACAGTCCTTCCATGAAGTCCGGATTCATCAGCAGTGTGGAAAGTCTGGAAAGTGCTTCCAAATGCACATCCGCGCCCTCCGCCGGTGCCGCGATCATAAACAGGATATTTGCCAAAGAACCGTCAAACGCCTCATAATCAACACCTGCCGGCACCACCATAGCTGCCAGTCCAGGCTCCTTTACTGCCTCCACCTTGGCATGCGGAATTGCAATGCCGCCGCCAATGCCGGTACTGCCAAGTGCTTCTCTTGCAAGGATTCCTTCCTTATATCCGGCCTTGTCCTTCAGCCGTCCTCCGGCCGCCATGAGATCTACCAGCTTGTCAATCGCTTCTTCTTTTGTGGATACAGATACATTCAGTCCAATACTTTCCTGCTTCAGCAATTCTGTAATTCGCATCTTTTTCTCCCCCTATTTTTTATTCAGCTGCGTGAACAGTTCCATGATTTTTTCCCGGCTGCCGATTCCATGCGAAAAGGCAGTCGCTCCTCCGCTGGCCGTGCCAAGCTTTAAGGCATAACCATAATCTCCTGTTTTCAGGTATCCTGCCAGAAAACCGGCTACCATGGAATCCCCTGCTCCTACGGAATTTACTACAGTTCCGCGGCAGACACCCTCTCTGTAAACAGCTCCGTCTTCTGTCAGGAGCACTGCCCCGTCCCCGGCCATAGACACCAGAACATTGCGGGCGCCTAATGCCTGCAGCTCTTTTGCACCTTCCAGGACTTCTTCTTTTGTGGAAAGTGTTCTGCCAAGCATTGCCTCCAGCTCATGGTTATTCGGCTTGATCAGAAACGGATGAAGCGGAAGCACCTCCATCAGAAGCGCTTTCTCCGCATCCACCACGATCTGAATGCCGCGGCCCTGAAGACGTTCCATGATCTCCTTGTAAATGCTGCTGCGGATACTGGACGGGATACTTCCGGAAAGCACCAGAATATCTCCGGCTTTCAGCTCGTTCAGCTGTTCGAACAAAAGCTCCACATTCGTTCCGGTGATGTCCGGCCCCATGCCGTTGATCTCGGTCTCCTCATCTGATTTCATCTTCACATTGATGCGTGACAGACCTTCCTTTACGCGGATAAAGTCAGAATGAAAACCGGCTTTCTGACATCGCCTCACAATCTCCTCTCCGGTAAATCCGGCTACAAACCCAAGAGCTGTACTCTCATAGCCCAGGTTTGCAAGCAGCGCTGAAACATTAATGCCCTTCCCTCCGCAGACCATGGTTTCTTCCTTTGTCCGGTTGATCTGGCCCGGTGCAAAATGATCCACAGCGATCACATAGTCCAGAGCCGGATTAAAGGTTACTGTGTAAATCATATGTCATCTCTCCTTAGTTTTAAGAAAATATATTTCTTATCGTTGAATCAATCATAATATGATTTTTAATTTTCGTCAATAGTGTTTTTTGTGAAACTCATTTTCACGCCAATTTTCAGCATTTAACACAAAAAGATGGTCTCCATATACAGGAATACCATCTTTCTTTTGTGTAATATATCTATGCTATTCTTTCCGTTTTTCCATCTGTTTATCCGCAGAAATTGCTTTTTCATGCCGGCGCACATGACCGGCTGCCGTCGGCATGCCTGCCATCAGGAGAAGATACAGAATTTCCATGACTGCCGTAGCCGCAACACGGGAAAACCAGAACTCCTCGGTAAAGAGCTTTTCCCGGGTGGCCGTGATGATGCGGTAGTCTGCCATCTTTGCCAGCGGAGACTCCGGGTTGTTGGTGATCAGAATGACCGCAGCACCATTTTCTTTCGCGCCTTGCGCAAGAATCTGCAGACGGTTGGAGGTACCAGAGTTGGAAATGATAAGCACCACATCCTCCGGCCCCAGATTAAACGCATAAGCCGTCTGTGCTTCCCAGATTGTTTCTGCCACTGCCGTAATTCCAAGCTGGCTGAATTTGAACGCTCCGTCCAGCGCCACCGGGAGCGTGTTACCCACCGCTGCCAGCTGTACAAGCCGTGCATGCTCCAGCTTTTGTAAAATTGCTTCCAGATTGTCTGTGTCCATCATCCGGACTGTTTCGGTCAGTTCCGCCACCTTATTCGCCAGAATGTTCTTTAACGACTGGTCCAGATCATGACGGTCAATCTCATTGGTGACCTCCTGTTCCCGGTGTGCCTCCTCCAGAAGTTCCCGGGTCAGCGCCAGTTTTAGATCCTGGAATCCCTTAAACCCACAGCGGCGGCAGAACCGGGACACCGTAGCGTCGCTGGTCTGGCTGGCCCTGGCCAGCTCTCCCACCGTCATTCCGGCTGCCTCTGCCTTATGCTCGATCAGAAAATCTGCAATCTTCTTCTCTGCCTCAAAAAAGCTGTCATAAGCCGAACAGATCACAGAGGTTGCATTTCGTGCTTCATTCATTCCATCCACTTCCAATTTCATGTAAATTTGTTTCTTATCTAATACTATAACACAGGCCGTAGAAAAAAGGAACGAAAAATAACGCAGAAAACCTGCCGAAAAAAATCGGCAGGCTTTCTTAAGAAGGGATAGGAACACGAAGACTCGAATTATTTGATCTTATCGATGGTCTCTAACAGGTAATCGGTAAACTCTGCTGCGCTTGCGCCATCCACATCGGTGGTAACCACCTTCTTACGCTCGGTAATGGTGCAGATATCCAGAGCCTTGTCCAGGACTGCCTTGCGGTCAGCATAACCGATGTGAGCCATCAGCATGCCAGCTGCACGGATCAGGGAACACGGATCTGCGTAATCGCCTCTGCCATGGTTGATCAGGAACGGAGCAGTTCCATGGATTGCCTCAAACATCGCATACTTGTTGCCCAGGTTGGAGGAAGAAGCGGTTCCCAGACCTCCCTGATGCTCTGCAGCTACATCGGTTACGATATCGCCATACAGGTTCGGCAGAACCACAACCTCGATGCCCTTGTTGAACTCCGGATCCAGCATCTTTGCACACATTGCATCAACCAGACGCTCCTGGATCTCGATTTCCGGATATTCCTCACCAACCTTGCGGACAGCCTTGATAAAGTTGCCGTCAGCCAGCTTTACAATGTTTGCCTTGGTTACGATGGTCACATTCTTCTTGCCGTTCTTTCTTGCAAATTCGAAGGCAGCTCTTGCAATGCGCTCGCTTCCCTGTTTGGTCTGTACCTTAAAGTCAACCGCCAGGTCATCATTGACCTGAATGCCCTTGTTGCCCCAGATGTACTCACCCTCAATGTTCTCGCGGAAGAAGGTCCAGTCAATGTTCTTGTCCGGAATCTTAATCGGACGGACTGCTGCGAACAGCTCGAGGCCACGGCGCAGCAGGCTGTTTGCGGATACCAGGTTCGGCCACGGCTCGCCGGCACGCGGGGTAACCATAGGTCCTTTGATGAGGACGTTGCATTTTTTGATCTCTTCGAATACATCATCCGGAAGGCTCTGCAGCTTTGCGGCACGGTTCTCAATGGTCATGCCCTCAATCTCGCGGATCTCAATACGGCCGCTTGCGATTTCCGGTGCCAGCAGATCATTTAATACGCGAAGTGCCTGCTTCATGATGATCGGACCAATGCCATCGCCCGGGAGTACACCAATCACGATCTTCTTAAGCTTATCGAAGTCGGTCACCTCGTTATCTGCTTTCATACGCTCAATGCGCTCAAACTCGGACTGGATCAGCTCCCCGAATTTTTCCTGTGCAGCTTTTACGTTCTCTACATTCTTCTCCATGATTTTCCCTCCATGAATGCTCGTTGTTTGTTATGGCTTTATCTTAACATGGAGTTATTCATAGGTAAAATACATAAATCAGCATATCTCATATAGGAATTTTGCATGATGTGTGGTAAACTAAACTACAGAAATATACAAACTATAGCATGACCATACACTGCTGTCGCACCATATGCCAGCCATATCATCCCAGAATATCCGGAGGTTTCTCCATGACACAAAACGAACTGCTCTATATGCTTACCATTGCAGAACACAGAACTATCACAAGAGCTGCACAGGAGCTCTTTATCTCCCAGCCATCTCTCAGCGAATCTTTAAATAAAGTCGAGCAGGAATTTGACACCCGGATCTTTTCGCGTACCCAGGAAGGCCTGGTTCCTACTGCATTCGGAGAGCATTATCTGAAAACTGCAAGAAATATCCTGGACCGATACAGGAAGCTGGAAACCGATCTGGAGGAATACCGCCAGCTGCGTAAGGGAAGCCTGACTTTTGGCATTCCATTCAATCTTGGCGCCTATCTTCTGCCCAGGATCCTTCCTGCTTTCCAGCAGATTTATCCGGACATTACCGTACAGTTTAAAGAAAACAACTCCACGGAACTGGACAAACTGATGCTGTCCGGAAAACTCGATTTTTCTGTCATGCACTACGAAACACCCAATGAAGCCATCCACTATGATCTGTTAGCCGAAGATGACTTCTATCTGGTCATGCCGCTTACGCTTGCCCATAAATACCAATTTCCAGACTACCGCACTTTAAGCATCTACGATCTGAAAGCGTTGGAACAAGAACCTTTCCTCATGGTAGCAAGCAGACAAAAGCTGCGGCAGGTAGCAGACTCGATTCTGTCCCAGCTCTCCATCAAACCCAATATCCGCTATACCACAAAAAATATGGAAACAGCCAAACGCCTGGCTGCTGCCGGTATGGGGATCACCTTTCTCCCGCATTCTTATTTGAATCTTTTTTCCGGTGTTGAAAACCTCGCCTGCTATCCACTGGATCCGTCATTAAACGCATCCTGGAAGCTGGTCATCGGCTACCCAGACGGACGCCCGCTTTCCCGGTGTGCAAAAGAATTTATCCGTTTTCTAAAAGAAAAAATCCAGCCAGACGAAGTGTAATACTTCGCCGATTGGATTTTTTTACAGATATCGGCTTTTCAATCATTTGATGAACTGCTGCCACCATCTATTTTTGCTATATCATCCTATTTTTCTTTTAACTCATCATACATGGAAAGAATCTCTCCCGCCGCCTGAAGGTACAATTCTCCCTCCTGCGTCGGCCGCAGCCCCTCTGGAGTCCGCTTAAAAAGGATAATATCCATATCTTCCTCCACACGGTGCACCGCACGACTTAAGGAAGAAGGATTCTTCCGAAGCAGAACCGCTGCTTTTTGGATACTTCCTGCCTCCGCGATGCATTTCATATAGCGAAGTTCTTTCTCATTCATACACTTTTCCCCAATTCGATCCTGCACTCCAAACAAGATTTCTTTGCACACTAGTTATCCGATCTGGAAAAAGCATTCTTCATCTGACTGCTCAATTCAAACAGAACCTTATCCAGGGTATCTGCCGTCTTTTTCTTTAACATCTGTGCGATCTCACGGTTTGCATCTTCCCGCAGGATCCGGCGTTCTTGTGCATCCTCAGTCTGCTCCATCAGCGCATCGTACTTATGCAGAATTGCATACGCATCCGACTGAACCGCCAGCTGGTAACGCTCCACATGGACAATGGATTTTCCGTAGGAAGCATCGGTCATGGCTGCGATCAGGCGGCTGTTCCAGTAAAAGTTATCAGTAGAAACTTCTTTGGTCGTATTGGCAAGATACTCCGGTGTCTCCGAAACACGTGCATAAAACGGCACCAGTACATTGAATGCGTTTGAGGCAAAGGCCAGCCACTGGATTACAGCCGCATCCTCCGGCTGATCCGGGCGCATCTGGATCACAGCCACAAAGTCATTTCGATTAATGCCAACCGCACGGTATTTGCCGCGCTCCGAAAGATCTCCGCTATGGACATACGGATCATACCGTGTGCCCTGATAATGGGTGGAAAGCACGTATTTAACATCCTCCACGGTCAGCTTTTTCTCCGGCACCAGGCTCCATGGGATATCATCCGACTCTGGGCCATACTCGGCATCTACCCCATCCCAGGTAAAGGTATGTGGATTCAGGCAGCGCTCAATGTACCATGCGCGCGGCGTATTATAAACATGATCGGAATCCGTATGGCTTCCAAATGCATCGCGCGGGCAAAAGATACTTTCCTCATCTAGTCTCAGGTCCAGATGATTTTTTGCAATAAATTCTCTCAAATCCGCAGAGCAAAGATGTTCCTTTTTCGCACCAAACGCATCTTCCAGATCAAATTCATCCATACCAAACTGATTCGGCATCACCACATACCGATCATCCGGAACTTTCTTTGCGATCCAGTGATGCCCTCCAATGGTCTCCAGCCACCAGATCTCATCCTGATCCTGGAATGCAATGCCATTCTTCTCATAGGTTCCGTAGGTCTCCAGAAGACTTCCCAGGCGAAGCACACCTTCCCTAGCACTGTTGATGTAAGGAAGCACCAGATATACAATATCTTCCTCACCGATGCCGCCCGGCACTTCCTCTTTCCCGTCCTCCGCAGGCTGGTATTCCACCAGAGGATCTGCGCCAAGCACCCGGGGATTGGACGTGATGGTCTCAGTGGCAGTCATAGCCACGTTCTTTTCATTTACGCCGCTGGCCGCCCAGATCCCCTTTCCCTTCACCGCGTTCGGCACTGCCGTAAACTGGTACGGATGATCCGGAAGTTCCACTTCCACATGGGACAATACTGAGCAATAGCTACGCTTCTGGTCCTCCGGATGGATCACCACAAATTTTTTCGGGGTGAAATGACCGGATCCGGAATCATCGTTCCGGGCGATCATGGTAGAACCATCATAAGATGCCTGTTTTCCTACAAGAATTGTTGTACAAGCCATGTTTATATCCTCCCTTGACGTCAATTTTTCTATGTAACAATCTTACCGCAGGATACAGAAAAAAACAATGAAAAGACCCGGATAAATCATTTCTGACTTACCAGGGTCCATCGTTAAATTTAATTTTCTGATTTCATTGCAGCAAGCGCATGTAAAATCATGTATTCCGCCTGCTCATATTCCCCTTTTCTCTGCACCGTAAATCCGTGATTGCTGTGGAAAAATCTTCTTGCATAAACCGGAACTCCTTCCTTTAAAAGGCGTCCCGCAAATACCTCTGTTTCATCACAGAACACATCATTATCACAATAGATTAAAACTGTAGGAGGCATTTTCTGAATCTGCGCATCCGTTGCAAATGCAGGGCTGCAGTATACCTCATGGACATCTTCTGGATTCACATACATCTTATTATAAAAATCAGACTTCCATGCCGGAATGCGTGAGTTACTGTCCCCATTACGCTTTTCGATCGCAGGAGTTGCCATATCCAGACCAGGATAATCCAGAATCTGTAAAGACGGAACGAATGCTCCTTTGTCAATCGCCATCAAAACACTAGCAAGCGTCAAGTTTCCACCGGCACTGTGTCCTCCCATAGCAATCCAATTCCGGTCAATATGCAGTTCTTCTGCATGTTCCGCAAAATACTGAAGCACCTCATAACATGCATAAACCTGACCAGGATAACGCATCGCTGGAGACGGAATATAATCAATGTCTGCTATGATACATCCGCTTCTGCTTCCAAAGTTTCTGCAGAACACGATATCCTGATCTCTCCGTCCTTTGATAAACCCACCGCCGTGGACATTAATAAACAGCGCACTTTTCTTTGTTTCCGGCTGATCCTGATACATATGTACCAGAGTCTTTCCGACCGAAGTTTCAATTTCCATATTCCATTCTTTTCTTACATGAAACTGGTTCAATGCTTCCTGACCGAGCGTTTTCCCCGCACCAGAATTGATGATTTCTTCCGCTAGCTTCTGTTCTTCCTGCGATACGTTTAATTCTTTCCATATCTGACTCATTGTTACCCTCCACCTTTCTGCAACTCCAATACCTGATTTTCTTCTGTTTTACAGGAAGAATGAGAAGAAAAATGATGCAATGATCAGCACGATTCCACCGCCTACACGGCTGGAAAGCTGTGCGTAGCTGATCAGATCCAGTCTGTGTGCTGCACCGAGTACTGCGATATCGCCTGATCCACCGCGGTTTGCCATGCAAAGACCGGCTGTAACTGCTGCATCAATCGGATAAAATCCAACCAGTTTGCCAACCAGGGCACTGCCAAGGATGGCTCCTAATACGACTACAAATGCAATCAGCAGATTGGCCGGACTGCAGGCAGATGCCAGCTCTGCCAGGTCAAAATCCACACCCATGCTAACCATGCACATCAGACCAACAACCGATACCATAAAGCCCTGCATATTTTTGGCAGCTGCACGGATATTCGCTGGTACAATGCCAAGTGATGCTAAAATTACCACAAAGATAATGCTGTACGCAAATGTATGGATCTGTGCACCAAGAACAGTCGGAAGAAGCACCTTACTGAATAAACGGCCAACCGCATAAATCGTACCACATAAAAGCAATGCCCCTGTATAATCGACCCGGTCATTTTCTGTTAACGACAGAATTTTTATTTTCTTCCCAGCTGCTTCTTCAGATACCGCAGCTGTCCGCCGCAGGAAATCACCTCTAGCTCACTGTCAGAAAGCTCCAGACGCGCCTTGAATGTCACACCCTTTGTATTGTTGCGCACTTCCACCTCTTTCGTCTGCATCTGCTCTAACAGTCCGTTGATTTCCAGTTCGTCTCCCTGCTCGATCTTGTCGTAATCTGCCGGATCCTCAAAGATCATCGGGATAATGCCATGATTGATCAAGTTGCCCTTGTGGATACGCGCAATGCTCTTTGCGATCACGGCACGTACGCCTAAGTACATCGGGTTGATGGCTGCGTGTTCGCGGGAAGATCCCTGACCATAGTTCTCGCCGCCGATGATGATGCTCTGTCCCATCTCTTTTGCCCTTGCCGCAAACTCTGGATCATAGCGGTGATAACAGTACTGGCTCATAAGCGGGATGTTGGAACGCATGCTGGAGAACTCGGCGCTGGCCGGGGTAATATCATCGGTTGTGATGTTATCCACGGTCTTTAAGCTGACCGGAACACATAGATGCTCAGTTGGCTGCTCCGGGACCGGAAGAAATTTGATGTTCGGCCCTTTTACCACTTCAACTTTCTTTGCCTCTTCCTCCGGAAGCGGTTTGATGATCATGGAATCATCGACCGGATAGACTTCCGGCTCATGAATCTCTGCCAGTTTTGCGACATCTTCGCCCAGAATATCTTCTGCGGTTGCAAAGGTTCCAAGAATGGCAGTTGCTGCCGCACTCTCCGGACTTACCAGATAAATCTCCGCAGTCGGGTTACCGGCGCGTCCCTTGAAGTTCCGGTTGGAGGTTCGCACAGCCACGCCCTTGGTAGCCGGTGACTGGCCGATTGCACAGCACGGGCCGCAGGCGGTCTCCAGGATCCGCACACCGGCATCGATCAGCATCTCCAGATATCCGTCACGCAGCAGCTGCTTATAAACCTGTTTGGAAGAAACCGCGCAAGTGCAGCTCACATCCTCATTGACATGTCTGCCCTGTAATACCAGCGCAACTTTCGCGATATCGGAATAACTTGCATTCGTACAGCTTCCGATGAATACCTGCTGTACTTTTTTCTTCTCCGCATCCTTTAACGGCATCACATTATCTGGCTGATGCGGGCAAGCGATCAGCGGTTCCAGCTCATCCAGGTTGAGCTCCATCTCGCCATCGTATTCGGCATCTGCATCCGGAATCATCTCCACATACTGGTCTTCCCGGCCCTGTGCCCTCATAAATTTGCGCACCTGCTCATCTGCCGGGAAAATGGAAGTGGTCGCGCCCATCTCCGCGCCCATGTTCGTGATAGTCGCACGCTCTGCAACCTCCAAACCTGCAGCACCCTCTCCTACATACTCAAATACTTTTCCAAGGCCGCCCTTGATGCCAACCCGGCGAAGCATCTCCAAGATAATCTCCTTGGCGTTGCAGCCCGGTTTTAAGTGGCCTTTTAAATTAACCTTGATGATCTGCGGCATTTTCAGACGCATCGGAACACCGGTCATTGCCGTTGCCACGTCCATACCACCCACGCCGATGCACAGCATGCCGATGGAACCACCGTGCGGTGTATGGCTGTCACCACCCATGCTCAGCTTGCCCGGAACACCAAATCTCGCTACATGTACCGCATGGCAGATTCCGTTGCCCGGTCTGGAAACATGCACACCATAACGCTTTGCCACAGACTGCAGATAAATGTGGTCATCCGGCGTCTTGTTATCCAGATATAACAGGTTGTGGTCCAGATAGCTCACGCTGGTCTCCACCTGCGTCCGGTCCAGACCAATGGCCTCAAACGCCAGATACGTCATCACCGCATTGATGTCATGTGTCAAAGTCTGATCCACCTTTACATAGATCTCATCGCCCGGATTCATGGCAGACGGCTTTGCCAGATGACTCTCCAGGATTTTTCTTGTCAGATTCTTTCCCATGAAAAAAGTACCCTCCTTAAATGACTCTGGTTACTGTTCATACAACCGCAAACAGTAACTGATTCTCAACTTCTGAGTTCATTATAAGTGGGTACTGATTATAAGTAAAATTTCATTTTGCAAATGAAGCCCATAGCTTTTTCTTATGAGCCTGCATGGTCTCCCGTGCGATGTCCAGAAGTGCCTGTTCCACTTCCCCGATATAGCAGCCTTCCCGGTACAATACCATGACCGGCCACTGAACCGGTGTAACGGAAAGATGATAAACCTCCGCCTCCATGCCACCTTCCATCAGTTCCAGTGTAATCTCCGGAATGATTGCCACGCCAAGCCCCTGGGCAGCCAGACGGTAGGACAGCATATTGCTATGCGATTCAAAAAAGATATTCGGTTTTTTCTCTGCATGCGCGTACAGGACATCCACGCTGGAACGCAACGCATGGCCCTTTTTTAACGTGATGAGCGGCAATTTTGCCACCTCACGCCAGTTCACCACCTTCCTTTCCCGGTCCAGAAAGCAGTTTTCGGAAAGATAGCCTTGCGCAGCCACTAAAACCAGTTCTTCCTGCACAATTTCCACCTGCACCACGTCTTTGATCGGATTCCAGTACGGAAGAAACACAAAATCCACATTACCTGCTTTCAAGTCCGCGATCAGCTGGTTTCCTGGACCCGTAGAAACCTCTACATCAATGCCTGGATAACGGTCCTTTAACGGTTTTAAAATGAGCGGCAGCATATACACGATCCGTTCACTCGGAAACCCGATCCGCAGACGACCTGTCATATGATGGGTGATATCCCGAAGTTCCCGGTTCATCTCATCCATCTGTCCCAGGATCACGTTCGCGCGTTTTACATACTGTTCCCCTGCATAGATCAGCTTCAGCGGATTCGTAGAGCGGTCAAACAGCTTCACTCCCAGATCCTCCTCTACCTTACTGATGTAATTGCTGAGTGCCGGCTGGCTGATGAAAAGCTTCGCCGCCGCTTTCGTAAAGCTTCCGCATTCCGCCACCTGGTTTACGTAGGTGAATTGTCTCAGTTCCATGGAAATCCTCCATTTTTCTTAAAAAATCTTTCTTGTCCTTCTGTTGCCATTGTACCTGTTGTCTGCGATCCTGTCATGCATTTTCTCCATCTCCCGCTCATTTTTTCATAAATCATTTCCACACGCTGTTTTTCTTCGAACGCAAAACGGAGCTGCCTGTTCAGACAGCCCCATTTTGTTCTTACACTTACATAAGGAGTTTTATAGTAGCAGATAAGCCGTAAAACGGTGGGAATCTTATCTGTTTCTATTGAAGTTGATCAGGCAGCCAGCCTTTACGATACTGCGCTCATTCTCGGTCATCGGCTGGATGTAGAGATGAATCTCTTCTGCCTTGCCGTTCTTGATGACATATGCCGGAATATCGGTTAAGTCGCCCTCTAATGCAGTGCGCACATTCGGAACATAGATGTAATCATCTACATCGAACATGGTCGGCTCGCCCTTTAAATGGAACGGAAGCATACCCCAGTTCATGCAGTTGGAACGATAACGCTTGGTTGCGTATTCCTGGGTGATGTTTGCAAGAGCGCCCAGGACTCTCTGACAGGAAGCAGCCTGCTCACGGGCAGAACCATCACCAGGCTTATTTGCGTAGATGGTGGAACCAATCTCAACATCTTCCGCTTTTACCTGTTCCTGACCCGGAATGGTATTGACAACCTTCATTACCTCAGCGATCTCAGCGTTTACAGTACCTGCAAGACGTTCCTGCTCCATAGCCTGAACTGCCTTCGCACGGCCAACATACTCCGGATCACGTCTGGACAGGGTAAACTCAGCCAGTCCTAACGGATTAGAGCGGAAGGAAGAAGTCTCACCGGACGGAATCAGCTCATCGGTGGTGGTTACTTCGTCCAGGATCTTGGAGGAAACCTTTAAAAGGATATTCTCAGAAAGTGCCTCCATCTCTGGCCAGTCTTTGATGTTCGGACCAAAGCGCAGCTCAGAATCTTCCTCTGCCTTGTTGTAACCGTTGTATACTCTTGCTTTGTAAGCGCGATCCTCGTAATTGTACTCCGGAATATCGCCCCAGCAGTCCATAGTCTCTGCTGAAGTCAGCTTACCGCCATTTGCTGCGGTTGCAGCGATGGAGCGTGCATCCATAAGAGCCACTGCGGACATCTGTCCGTTACCCGGCTTGGAACCTTCGCGGTTCGGGAAGTTTCTGGTGGTATGACGGATGGAAAGTGCATTGTTTGCCGGAGTATCGCCAGCGCCGAAGCACGGTCCGCAGAAAGCAGATCGGATGATTGCGCCTGCATCCATCAGGTCTGCTAACAGACCCTTGCGGTCCAAATCAGTGTAAACCGGCTGGGAAGACGGATATACGGACAGGTAGAACTCGCCATCTCCGATATTTTTGCCCTTTAATGCATGGGCAGCCTCTACCACGTTGGTGTAGTTGCCGCCTGCACAGCCTGCGATGATACCCTGCTGTACCTGAAGTTTACCATCTTTGGTAATTTTGTCAAGTAAGGTAAAGTGTGCTCTTCCCTCTGCAATCTGGTCAGCTGCCTTCTCGGTCTCGCGCAGAATGTCTTCGAGATTCTCATACAGGTAATCAATCTCAAAAGCATTAGACGGATGGAACGGCAGTGCGATCATCGGCTTGATGGTGCTTAAGTCGATCTCTACGCAGCCATCGTAATAAGCAACTGCTTCCGGATTCAGCTCCTTGAATTCATCACCGCGGTGATGCTTCTCCAGGAATGCCCTGGTATCATCGTCCGTTCTCCAGATGGAAGACAGGCAAGTGGTCTCGGTGGTCATAACATCCACGCCATTACGGTAGTCAGTAGTCATGGAAGAAACGCCTGGTCCGACGAACTCCATTACTTTATTCTTTACATAGCCATTCTTGTAAACAGCTCCGCAGATAGCCAGTGCGATATCGTGCGGTCCAACGAACGGCTGCGGTTTTCCGGTCAGATAAATAGCGATAACTCCCGGGTAAGCAACATCGTAAGTCTGCTTTAACAGCTGCTTGGACAGCTCACCGCCGCCCTCACCAATGGCCATGGTACCCAGTGCACCGTAACGGGTATGGGAGTCAGAGCCCAGGATCATCTTGCCGCCGCCTGCAAAGCACTCACGCATGTACTGATGGCATACTGCTACGTGCGGCGGAACGAAAAGACCGCCATACTTCTTTGCCGCAGAAAGGCCAAAATAATGATCATCATCATTGATGGTTCCGCCAACTGCACATAAAGAGTTATGGCAGCAGGTTAAAACGTAAGGAAGCGGGAACTTCTCCATTCCTGATGCCCGGGCAGTCTGGATAATACCAACAAAGGTGATATCATGAGACACCATCGCGTCAAATTTGATCTGCAGCTTATCCATGTTATCGGACTGGTTGTGCGCTTTCATGATACCATAAGCAATGGTACCTTTCTTAGCCTCCTCTTTTGCAACCGCTTTTCCGGTCATCTGCTCAACCTTTGCAACCTCTGCCTCCGGAACCAGGGTCTCACCGTTTACGAGATAAACTCCGCCATCGTGTAACTTAACCATACGAACTCTCCTCCTGTGACTGTGTGGTTTATTGTGTCAAAGCCTTTTGATTCCGAATCCATTCTGATTCGTTTCCGGCTTTATTTCCTTTGATGGCTTAATTATGCATCTTTTTTCAGTATTTGTAAAATACTATATATGATATAAAAGTCATAGGTATTTTCTATAGCATTGATTGGCCTGATTGCAGGTTTTCTGTTATCTGAATGCCTGGCCTGTGCTTCTGGTCTGTCAATCCAGTTTCGATCTGCCTAATGATTCTCCAGCCAGCACTTCAGGTCACGCATCTTCATAAGCGCATCCCGCCTTCCAATGTCATACACCTGCTGCAGTTTCTCCGGGCTGCGCTCCAGCCGTCCGATCTTAAGCGGCTCATCCGGACGCAGCACAAAAATCTCACCCATTTTCTCCAGCTCTTCAATCTGCCGCAAACTCTCATTATAGCGCTCATGCCTGTGAGACAGCGCCTCCACAAAGGCCGGATACTTTCGATAGCGGATTTTCGCCATAGCCAGCTGCTCCGGTTCCTTCTGGTATCCCTTCGGCCGGGTCAGGATCACCACATTCTTTGTGAATCCCATCTCTCTGAACTTCATCAGAGGAATGCTGTCCGTGCAGCCGCCATCCAACAGCTTCATCCCTTCTGTCTTCACCAGTCTGGAAACGTATGGAAGGGAGGCCGATGCCCGGATCACATCAATCTGCTTTTTCATATCTGTAATGCGGATATACTCCGGCTTTCCAGTCTCCACATTGCTGCAGACTGCATAAAACTCCGTTTTAGAACGATTGAAGGCATCGTAATCATAAAGATCCAGCTTCTCCGGCAGATCGTGATAGCAAAACTGCACCTCCGCAATGTCTCCGGTCCGGACCAGATTACGCATGCTGATAAACCGGTTATCCCGGATATATTTCTTATAATAACGGATGTTCCGGCCTCTTTGCCCGGACACAAAACTGGAACCATGGATAGCTCCGGCCGAAACTCCGATCACTCCGTCAAAGGAAAGTCCCTGATCCAGAAAAACATCCAGAATACCGTCAGTATACATCCCACGCATCCCGCCGCCCTCTAATACCAGGCCGGTTTTTACGGTGTTTTCAGTAATGTCTGCACCATTGATGCTGCCTGTGCCTTTGATGCTGCCTGTGTCATTCATGCTGCTCATAGATTCTCACTCCATTCTTTTGCCGCGGCCATGCGGGCCTCATACTGACTGTAGAAGTCCCGGCTGGTGTCATAGGGAAGCAGATAAAACCGCTGCAAAATATACATGCTGACGGATTTTGCGAGATCAGGGGATGGTGTTTCGTTTGCGCCATCTGCGCTTGCTTTCGCCGCAGTTTTTCCATCCAACTCTGCGCCGATACGAATCCGCAGCTGTTTCAAAAACGCATGCCAGTCCGCAATATAGGCATCATACCGCTCCATATCCGGCGTATCCATCCACTTGCGGATCTTCACCTTGCTGCGATTTGGTTTTTCGCATTCATGAATCTGCAGAATGTAGCGAAATCCGTCCTCTTCATAATACCGCCCCAAAGGGAACAGCCTGCAGATGCCTGGACGATACGGATGAATACTGCATCGCCCGGCGTCATTCAAAAAGGTACACTGTTCCGAATCCCCCGCCAGCTTCAGATTTGGCAGGATGATTCCGTCCACCACATTCAGTTCCAGATGCCCTGCTAAAAGCTCCTGCAGCGAAACGCCTAAACCACCCGTCAGCCGCCAGACATCATAGGGATCCAGCACAATCGTGTTTCCCATTCCACGGCAACAGGACGAACAACCCGCACAGTCATTGCAGCCCAACTTCGCCATATCATTCAACCCATATAATTTGCCGTCTGAAATCTCCTCCAGACTTACATTTCTAAGCACTCCAAGTTTCCTCCCGATTTTGATTTTCTGCTGCCAATGCTTTCCATTGACTCATTTCATAATATCCGGTCTGCTGCGCCAAAGCTTCACACAGCAAATCCCACTCCGCTTTATCTTGTGCCGCTAATTGTTCTCATCCAGTAATTCCCAATAACGCTCAACCAGAATTCCTTTGTATTCATCCAAATGACTCTGATTTCCCCGTATCAGTGCAGTCAGGACACGCACAGCTTCCTGCACCGCCGCCTCCAGACTCTCTCCGTTTAATAGTTTTCCAGTCATAACTGTAGAAAAAATATCTCCGCTTCCGGCAACCCGGACAGGAAGAAAGGTAAACGGCACACGGAAATACTGTCCGCTTTTGTGGTCATACCCGCAAACCAGATGTTCATCCGTTTCAGAATCCTGCGCGCTGGTAATGACCACCGATTTCCCGGATAACTTGTGCAGCCCGTCAACCAGTTCCCGCAGTTCTGCCGCTGAGGCTCGTTCCCTGCCCGGGCAGATTCCCGTCAGAAAGCCAGCCTCGGTCATATTCGGAACCATCACATCCGAGTAGCTGACCAGCTTTCTCATGGCCGCAACCCGCTCCATGCCGATTCCGTTATAAAGCTTTCCGCCATCTGCCATGATCGGATCTACCATGACAAGACGGCCATTGTCCACATTCTGTATCTCATCCATTCTCGGCTTCCTGCTTCGAATATAATCTCCGATCAGTTCCACCTGCTCCTCCGAAAGTACAAATCCAGTACAGATGCAGTCCGGATCAAAGCCAAGCTCATCCCACACTTTTATCGTATCCCGCATGTAGTCCGTCATGTCCTGAATCCGGAACTTTCCGAAATCCAGCGTATTGGAAACCACCGCAGTGGGAACCTGATAAGGAAAATGCCCCATACGCGAAAACAGCGGCACCATGGCGGCCAGAGCTACCTTACCATAACCCGGAAGGTCGTTAAAAAGAACAATTCGTTTTCCCATTTAAATATTTTCCTCTCTGCGGATCTTTTCAAGAAACCCGCTACATCCAGCCATAACATCAGCAAACGTTGCATCAAAATCCCCCGTATACCAAGGATCTGCCACATCACGCCCACTGCCTGAAAATGTCAACAGTTTAAAAATCTTCTGTTCTTTATCCACCCCACCTGCAATCCGGGTCATGTTCCGTATATTTGCTGTGTCCATGCCGATGAGATAATCATAATACCGGTAATCCTCCGCCGTCATCTGACGCGCATGATGCGGGATCAGCGGAATATGCTCCCGACGCAGCTTATCCACAGTGCCGTAATGCGGCGGATTACCGATTTCCTCACGGCTGGTTGCCGCGGAATTGATTTCAAAATGGGATGCCAGGCCAGCCTGAGTGACCAGGTAGGTGAACACGCTCTCGGCCATTGTGGAACGGCAGATATTGCCGTGACAGACAAATAGTACTTTTATCATTAGTTTAAACTCCTTGAAAACGCTTTCCTTTTATTTTTCTAAAACTCAAAGCAAATCACTTAATGGTCTCCAACTCTCATGAGACATATCCTCGTGATACTTTGTATTATTGATAAATAAATCCTCGTTAATATCTCTTACAAAACCAAAATTAAGTTTATACTTCTCAGCGTACTGTTTGAAAGCAATAAATTTATTACTAACCTGAGCATCCAAATTTTTGCTATGCCCAGCTACTTCCCCACCCTTTGTTTCTATCAGCCACACCTGACCATCAATTGTCTTGACTATATAGTCTGGATAAAATAACCACTGTTTTGAAAATCCATCCAAATAAACAGTACAGAATTTATAGTATTTCTTATGGCCTCTAATAAATTTTGATGGAGATGAAATCTGTCAGCAATCTGCATAGCATCGGGCAATATTTCTTTTATGGCCACTGAATAAGCACTTGCCCGGTCTCGTGTTACCGTTTTTACATGTTTATTTTTACTTAACCATTCTTTTAATGTTTTACCATCACGTCCATCTAAAATTGCCACTGGTTGATGTGTTGTTTCATCTACAATAATTGTCCCATAAGTGTGCCGTTTCTTAAATGCAAAATCATCCACTCCAATAATGCTTCCACATGGAACTTCCGGTTGTGTTACATATCGTTTGGTTAACAATCGGATAATGCTGTCACCACTGGTTTTCAGGTTCATAGAACGACAGATACGAGCACTACCTTCACAGCTTGTTTCCAATGCCAAAGTGCATATAAAATCTTCACAACGCTCTGTCATACGGCTGTAATAATTCAAAAATCCATCAACATTCTCAACAAAAGTTGTAACATCACAGGAAGAATTGTCGCACTGATACTCGTAAACATTTACGATTAAATACGTGGTTCTACCCAAAATCGGAAGATCTTGAAGTTTTCGTTTATAAGTACCATGTTTATGTTCTGAAATCACTCCACACTTGGGACATGTACAGTTTTTTGATTGCACAGAAACATAGATATAAATTTCTTTTTCGTTTTGAATTACTTCTGTGATGCTTATTTCCACAGGGTAAAATTTTTGTAAATCAAGAGCATCTTTCATTTGTTTCAGCTCCTTCCATAATGACAAAATTTCCAAGATAATTCTATCATTTTGGCACTTTTATTTCAATTCTATTTACGGATAATTGCGGAAGAGCCTCGCCACACCGGACTGGCGGCTCTGCCGCACCGTAATATTCACTTTTCGCATGATTTCTCTCATAATTCATTTAAAATTCACAACCAAAGTCATTGAAAAAAGCCTTTACCTTTTCTTTTCCATACTTTTTTTCAACTTCTGGTGTGATATAAATCGTTAATTTTTCTAACGACCTTGTCAATCCTACATATAATCTATTTTTAAAGATAGTTTCCTCTGTCTTTGTTCCTAATAAATAAGCAGCCAAATCAGTTGTCAATATCAGTAGACAATTATTTCCTTCTTGACCTTTAATACTATCAATCGAATTAACATAGACCACTTCTTTTTCATTCTCATTTCTTTCGTCAGGAATTAGATTAATAATTCTTCCATATGCCATTTTATCTTTTAATGGTTCCATCTTAAAAGTTCGATTCATAGCTTCCTGCTTGTCTTTACAACACATATAATTATGTAAAAGCTTTTCGCCCCAATAATAAGACGCTCTCATACATGCCAATTCAGTTATATTTGGATGATTATTTTGCATCACTATAGAAATTTCTTCACAAAGAGCTTCTCTAATATCTTTACTCTTTTCCCGTGTATGCGTTTCATATATACTCTGCCTCTGCGAAACAAATTTAAGATCAAAATTCTCTTCGAGCAACAATTCTGCAATATTTTTATCTGATGCAAAGCATATAACAACTGAACCATTATCTTTTTCAGAATACTGTTTTTCTGCATCTGCAACAATGATATTGGAGATTGCTAAATGGTTTTGTGGGCACCTATGGCAGAGCGTAAAATACTCTACTTCATCCGGATAGGTTGCAGCAAGTTTTCTCAAACACTTATGCCCCTTTAAATCTTGTTTTGGATCTCCCATTAACAAAATTCTAATCCCTAATTTATGCAATGACTCAATAATGTCAAGCATATCACCATCAATATCTTGAGCTTCATCAATGCAAATCGCACCACAATACGACTTAAAATTACTTTTTATAATATTTCTTTTTTCCTTGATTTCTTTTGTATCTTTTGATTTCTTTACTACAACCCACTTAGCTCTTTCTGGAATAACCGTTTGATGCAATACATTTTTATCTTCCAATCTACCAATCGCACCGTTTCTGTATGCAGGTACTCCTGGCAGCTCTGCAACGGAAATTCTTTCATACTGTTTTCCAAACAACAGATAATAATATGGCCTTACAAATTCTTGAAACAAAAAAGAGTGTATTGTACTCACTACAATGTTATCCGGTATACGACCATAATGCTCTTGCAATTTTCCACTTATACATTTAACTGCATTGTTTGTAAATGTGATACAAAATATCTTTTTATGATCTTCTATCTCTGAACGAAATTGGATTATTGTATTAGCCATAGCAGTTGTTTTACCCGCACCTGCACCTGCAATACCTATTCTCATGACTACTCACCCTCCACCATAACTGAAGTTTTCTTCATAAAATCGAGGACATCTTTTATATGCTTTGGCATTTCCAAATCCGGTAAGTCTCCACATTCTATATCTTTACAAATAGTCAACATGTCTGATGCTTTCGCATTTTGCCATGCTTTTTGCATTTCTTCGGAACTCATATCCTTCCAACCTAATGTTTCACCATACTTATCTTTGAGAATAGTATAGTTGTCACCTGTCTTTACGATTTCCGGTTCGAGCGTTTTTTCGTCTGTTGTTCTAACGCAAATAGCTTTCCCATCGTCGTATTTATCATGATCCTTTTTTGCTTTGTCTTGATAATCATAGTCCCGAATGATACCAAGCTTATTGCTTGTACCAGAATTTACTTTCTTCCATATTTCAATAATTTTAGTATATCCTTTATGAAAAGAAATCAACTCGATATCACTTAATTCATTCTTCGAATCCAAATAGGAACGGATCAACATTTCTTCCGAAATACCCTCAAACAAGATGCATTTTTTCGAAAAGAATAATTTAAATAAATCAAAATTTGGATTTTTGGTTAAATAATCCCTTTCCTCTTCTTCAAGCTCCTGCAATAAGGAAAATGCATTACCTTCATGTACAATAACCACATTTTTCAAATCCATTTTGTTAATGAGTTCTGTACTATGAGTAGAATAAAACAATTGTGCAGATTTATTTTTTGAAGCAAAAACCTTCAAAAAACTCGACATTAATCTTATGTTATTTATGCACAAATGAGCTTCCGGCTCTTCAATAGTAAGAATATTTAGTGCCACATCATTCTTCTTTCCCATCAGTGAATTTATCAATACTAATAACAATATAAGGTTCCTGTATCCCAATCCCTGTAATGTAAGTTCGGCATCTGAATAACCCAATCGAATACTATTTAATATCGTTTGCATCGGCGGCATATTAGGTAATATGCTAATATGCTCAAAGAATTCTTTTGCATCCTCAAGTTCTGATTCCTCTTGCCAGTTTATCACATGATCCATTTTACTTACAGTTTTAAGTTCTTCAAAGAAATGGTTATACTCTTTTTCAACTTTTAACTTATCATCATTAGACAATCCCATCTGCAAAACTTTTACAAGCGACTTTGAACCAAGGCGTTCCTTTGTCCTTGAAAATTCATCCCTTTCTGCTTCAAGCGCAGTATATTTATATAATTTTAAGGTATCATACGCAACACTTCCCTTATCCGGTACTGTTATGGAATAAGCATAAAATTCCGTCGGAAGCAAATTCATTTTTACTTTCTTAATAGAAAATTCATCTACCGTTTCTTGCATCAAGACATGCTTTACCAGCTTAAATATTTCCTCTGCTTTTGATGGTTTGTACTCATATCGCAGTCCATACATAAGTTCTCCATTTTCTACTGAATAACTCAAATCTTTTACAAAATAATTTTCTGTAACATCTGCCTTCAATTGTACTTCAACACTAACAACTGGCATTTCTTTGATAAAATCGGAACATTTTATAGTCCCATCAACGATACTTTTCTGATTTTCAATTATGTAATGATAATATTTTTCCTTCGCAGTATCATTTATATCTATCCAAGATAGACTCTTTCCCGAAAAACTTGATTCATCTGTTAGGAAGGGCAAAGTTACTGCTCGTAACAGATTACTTTTTCCACTATTGTTTTCACCTACCAAAACAACAGTCTCTCCCAGACAAATATCTATATCTTTCAAATTTCTATAATTTTTTATGATTAATCGTGAAATTTTCATAGGCTCCTCCTGAATCAACTTACTTATTCCAGAATATTATATCATAAAAAATGGCGAAGTGCTTATCGTAACACTCCGCCGAAAGCCTAACCGATTTGAGCAAAAATGCTTGGTTAGGTCTGCTTTACTATTTTATGCAGTTCTGCTGCATTTATACACTTAAATGTGCTTTCCAATCCGCTGGAAGATTCATTGCTGTAAGACTGACTACACCAATATTATTTTGAATCAGCTTATCAAAAGCATCTACAAATACTGTCCACTCCACATCGGATGAACGCAGATACTTCATCGCCAGTAGGATTTGATACAAACCATTATGTACCGGCGGTGGTGTGACTTTATCTACATCGAGAATTTCTGGTGTGGTATGTATGGTTCGATTATAAATTCTGGAATTATGAGCACACATATTACGCAATACAGAAACACCCTGTATCCATGAAGCAAGCATTTTCTGTGATGGATTTACCAAATTTTCTTTTTTCGATTTATATTGGTAATTAGCCGCTAATATAGAATACGAACTTCCAGTACCTGTTTTCAAATTCTTAATTATCTTCGATAGCGTACCAAATGAAAGAACTTCAACAGCTGCCCATACAGGCACCTCTCCATCATGATTGTCGAAATTATGTTTGATAAACACATCATTAGAGCGAGCAATTTCTGACGCTACAGTGGACATATTCTGCCAATACAGTTTTTTCTCTTTAAAAATCGATGAATCCTGCAAAACAAGTGGTTCTCTGTGTATAAGCAACGCTTCCACTAATCGTACTCTCAAAGCCACCTCGATCTTAGAAATCATTGAAAAAGTTAAAACAGACAATTCCTGATCAAATTGATACAACTTTAAAATATCTTCAAACTTTGTTCCCGAAATATACTTCTTTGTAGCATTATCATATAATTGAAATGAGTATCCACGCAAACGATAAAACCCAACTGACTTTAATGCCTTTTCTACATCCTCACGAGAAGTAATTACCATTCCTGCATCAATATATGATTGTACCTGCTGTGCTATTGTTAATATTTGTTTTGGATATTGATACATAAAACACCCCATAAATAAAAAGTCCCACCGGGTTGCGCATGAAAATCAGAGGCGTGGTGGGTTCTGTTATTATCATTATACAACTTTTATTGCGACTGTCAAGATTCCTTTTTCAAAAAAGAATACAGGCTCCCACTATTTCTTGCAGTACATAATCAATTCCGTTCTTCGTAATTCTTTCTTTCATCATATTTTGACCTCTTTCACAACGTATTTATCATAGCTTGACTTCATCTGTCGTAAAAGTGTCGTAAATTCAAGTCAGATTTTGAAAAATTTCTTGATTTTCAAAGGTTTTCAGCACTATTTTCGTCACTTGCCGTGGCAAATAAAAAGCACTTTTATCATAATCTCTATATTCCTCCATAAGTCTCGAAAACACTGATATTACAGGCTTTTTCCGGCTTTCAGTTTTTCTTCAATTTTTCAACTGTTTGTTAGTCATATTTCTTCTCCGTATTGAGGTATTCTTAAATCAGTATTTCCCATTTTCCATATCTCTTTCCGTCAACTCTACGGATATAATCCTTTTTCTGCAAGGACTCCATAATTCGTTTTACGGTGCTAAGAGATCTTCCTATCTCTGCAGCAAGCTCTTTTTGCTTAATGGACGGATTCTTGTAAATCAATCTCAAAACGGCCAGTTCTTCTAAAGTGCATTCCAAAGTGTCAATTTGAGACTTTGGAACTTTAGGGATGACACTTTGGGAATTATCATGCACACAGTCTATGTGCATATATCTGTTTTTCAGCTCATATTCCGTTCCCAAAATTAAATTGCTGAAGAACATTTCCAAGAACTTTGTTGTAGCATGAATACCATTTTGCAGATCGTTATAATTAGCTCTTACCAAAGCGTTGCGGAAATACCAAGAGTTTTTCTCAAAAGCATCGCTTTTTACTTTGAACCCGAAGGTCTTCATGTATTTGATCATAAAAACAGCCGTTGCTCTGGTGTTTCCTTCACAGAACGGATGAATCTGCCAAATATCCGAAGCAAACCAAACCATCCACCGCTTGCAAGCCGATTGCAGTCTGCCATGCTTCACTCTTTTCAATTTGACCAGGTTCACCCTGTTTGATATATTCTTCCAGTTCAAATTGCCAGTTCTTTTCTTCCGACATAGCTGCACCCCGTTTCCTGCTTAATATACAATCCTAAAATAATCCAAATACGCTTTATACTTATCCTGTGCAGTCAGGCAGGTATCTGTCAGATAGCCTTTTTCGTTGTCCCATTCCTTTAGTCCACGATAATAGAACATCTTCAGATCGTCCTCAATGATGAACGGAACGATATTGTATTTCAGGCACTCCTTAAACATAATCAATCTGCCCACACGGCCGTTGCCATCCTGGAACGGATGGATCCGCTCAAACTTCACATGAAAGTCCAGAATATCTTCAAAGGTCTTTTCTTCTTTGGAGTTATATTCTGTCAGCAAGGCCTTCATTTTATCGGCAACTTCTTCCGGAAGGGCTGTATCCCTGCCGCCGACTTCATTCGGGAATTTCTTATACTCGCCAACAGCAAACCAATCTTTTCTGGAATCACTGGTGCCGTTCTTCAAAAACAAGTGAAGTTCTTTGATGAACTTCTCCGTTAGAGCTGCTTTTGCATGATCAATAATCATATCAATGCAGCGGAAGTGATTTGCTGTTTCAATCACATCATCCACATTCAGCACTTCTTTTTCTACGCCGATGGTGTTGGTTTCAAAAATATATCTGGTTTGATCGTGGGTCAGGCGGCTTCCTTCCATATGGTTAGAATTGTATGTCAAATCAATCTGCGTTTTATGGTAGATCCCACCGGAATATTTACTTACCTTCTGCTCTTTCAGAATATCCAACAGAGTAATTGGTCCTTCTTTTCTTTTGTTGGTACGCTCCGGTTTTTCTGCGTTTTTCGGAATGTTCCATGTCTTGCCGGTAAGAAACGCACCGTTCACACGCCCCTGGGCGCAGTAATTTCTAACACTGCGCTCGGATACATCCCACTTTTTCGCTATCTCAGTAACTGAAAGATATCGCATCTATGATCCTCCGCCATAAAATCTATCAAAAAACTACGTTAATCTATTACATAGTATACCATGTAATCGGCAATAATATCAATGGCATTCAACTGAATTACCTAACTTTTTGCCGATACAGGAAATACTGCTTCCGGATATAGAAAGCCGGACTCCATCGAAAATGAAGTCCGGCAAGGTAAGTCCAGAGTCTGGTAATTAGCCTGTAACTGTTGCACAAATTCTCGGTCTGGATAAATCTCTGCGAATTTTGCCATATACTTCAAATTGCGAACAGAGATACTTTATGACGGTATTTGATACTCTGGTACGGCAACCGGCAGTAGGACAAACAAGAAATTATCTGAAAATATCTTACTGCTGAACGCCTATTGTGCTAAAAAGGCAAACAAAAAGCACCAACAGATTTTACTCTGCTGATGCTCTTTCTTCCTTATAAAATGTGCGGTTTAAGTATCTCCATAATGGAATCTGCAACCAATGATATAAACATTGGCATCATCTATTCTATATACCAATCTGTCTTTATCATTTATGCGGCGGCTCCAAAATCCGGCTAAATCACCTCTTAACGGCTCCGGCTTTCCTATGCCCTCATTACCATTACGGCAAATATCTTCTATGAGCTGATTAATCTTTTTCAGTGTTTTCCTGTCCTCAGTCTGCCAATAAACATAATCTGCCCATCCATTATCAGTAAAAACTTTATTCATCGTCTACCTCAATCAGATCATGCTTTGCAAACTGTCCACGTTCCAACTGTGCTTTGGATTCCATCAGCCAGTCATAATTAGCCTTAGTCCCAAGGATATGCGCATTTTCCATCAGATTATTGTAGCTTTCCTCTGACAGAATTACCACGTTTCTATTATTCTTTCTGGTGACAATCATAGTTTCATAATCATCCGTTACCTGATCCATATAATTTTTCATGTTGTCCCGAAGATTTGAATAATTAACCGCTAACATCATATCACCTCATTTCGTACAATATTCTGTACTCTTATTATAACGTACAATATTCTGTACGTCAATATAGTGTATGCAATCCGAAGTGAAATATTACTGGATCGAGTAGGAGGCGGCTTTCGCCGCCGACCTCTCACACCACCGGACATGCGGTTCCGCATCCGGCGGTTCAGTTAACTTGACACTTTTACAAAGTATGCTTCCGCAGAAAGCAGCCTAAACCGTGCAAGCCGTGCATTTGACATTGCATAGCATACTGTCTCCGTTCTACAAATTCGCGCGTATCCATGTGACCATGCCGCTCTCGTTGCATTTCTTGGTTCAACACCTAATTTTACCAAATTCTTGTATTTATTTTGCGGTGTTTTCCAGTGTTTCCATATACACATTCGGAATCTGTATCGAAGTATCGTATCTATCTTTCTGGTTACTGTAAGAATTGAGCCAATTTTAAAATATCGCCATTGGGAATAGATTGCCGAGCCAAGCAATTTAATGTCCGTGACCTCGTCAATGATACGATTTAGCGCATCACAACTGCTTGCTGCATCGCCATATTTTTCTGAAAAGGCATGGCCGCAATCCATCTGGAATCCCAATGCCTGACAATCATCGGCAAAGTAATGGTCAACCAGCTCTATGTAGCTGATTTTCTGATCTCTAAATTTCTCAATCCACTTTGTGGCGAATAAGTGTACTTGCTCTAAAAACTCCATTGCGGCCTCCTTCCGAATCGGGTTAAAACTCCTCCCAAGTCCGACCGTTCAGATCATTTGCGATTACATCGGTGTTAGGCATTGTTTTATATCCGAACATATCAGCAAGATTGAAGAATTTGCTTTTTTGAATCGGGTTTTTACTGCTTTTTCTAAAGTCCATCGGGTAGAACTTTTCAACGATGAAATATCTATGGCTAATCGTCTGAAGATTATAGCCATAATAATCTGCACGACGGATTGCCTCGTTGATGCGTTCAATCTCATCTGCGGTAGGTTCGGCTCCGCTTTCGGCACGATAAGTCATGCTGCCGTTATTTTCAACTGCGATGATGGTCTTTTTCAGCTTACCAATGGCACGGATACTCTTGTCTTTATACAAGCCGATATATCCATGTTCTGAGAAGTTGCGGGATTCCTGGTCATAGAACAAATCCAAATCCATATTGTCCTGAAAAGTTGTACCGGCTACGATTGCTCTCATCCATTTATAGCCATCTGGTATCAGCTTTTCATCAAAGCAATACTTCTTGAAATCGTCTAAAACGGCAATGATTTCCGTATCTCTGTCGTCAACAATATCCTCCATAGCGTCCACAAGCTGCTCGAATGTCAAATTGACGTGCTTGATCGGATGGATAAGCCGGGTTGCATTTTCGCTATTATACTTTCTCAGTTCAACTGCCAGTTCATCGAACAGTTGCGGCTTCATCGGCTTGGGGTCGAGGGTGAGCAAAACCTTTATATCCTCAGCACCGAACTGCTCCAGATGATTCACAAGCTGCTGCTTATAAAACTGATTGTAGAGCTTTGTTTCCACCACTATTTTGAAGCTCTTTTGGCTGATAACCGCATCCGGAACACTATCGTCACCAACAACCTGCAAATCAAAGGTGATCTCCGGGCTTTCGTCCTCTCCAAGAATAAGACTATTCAGCATAGAAAAGAACTTATCAGCGTTATAGTTATACAAACGAGAGAGCATCAGCATGGTGTTTGAAGTATCCACATTCTCTTTGGAGTGGTATCTCTGAAAATAATGTATCTGCATATCGCACCTCCTAAAACCCATCTGCCGTTTCGTTTGCGTTACCGGGTCAGTTGATAACTCAATTCCAGCAAATGGTTATTTTATATTCGCTTACACCAATCGGCTTTGAAATATCCTTGAGGGAATATTCTGCAACCATATTGTTTTTGACCTTATCCATCAAAGCAATATTATGATACCAGGTAATTTGTGCAAGCACCTCTTGCACAATTTTTCTATCAGAAAAACAGGCGGAAAACTTTGCCATATACTTCAGGTTTCGGACGGAATACCCCTATCTCTCTGGAATAGCTATCTGAATATCATAAGAAAGATTATCAATAAATTTATTTCCCCATGTTTTGTATTCGTTAATAAGCGTTCCAATATCATAATATAGGAGTAGCAAATCCGAATTTGGTGTGTGCTTTATAAATTTTTTCCGATCCACTCAAGTTCGTTCATGGAATCCTTATTTTTTTCAAGTTCATCTCTGGCTGTTGCGTAATATGATTTTTTGAAAAGCATATCCCATGAAAGATATTTTGCCATACAGTCAAACTGCTTATCAGTCAGCTCATACTGGATACTGCCTACGGGAGAACCACCTACAACAATTGTGCCAACTTTTTTGTTTTTTAACTGCAATCCACGGCAGTAGCACTTATCAATGATAAGTTTCAATTGTGCTGACATTCCCCACCAATTGGTCCTATGTCAAGATTTAGTACAAGTTAAAATAAGAAAATTCTCCCCATTTTAACCTGCCAGAAGCTCAGCCTCAGTGTGTATTCTTTCATACACTCGTTCGAATTCGTTTGGCGACATATAGTTGCAATGGCTATGAATTCGTTTCGTATTGTAGAAAGCTTCCAGATATTCAAAAATCAACTGGTATGCCTGCTTATAATCGCGAATTTTAAAACGATTGAGCCATTCACGTTTGATAATAGAATGAAAGGATTCAATGCATGCATTATCCCACGGAAAAGCTTTCTTTGAGTAGCTACGCTGCATATTTTCGGTTGCTTTTTTATATTCCTTTGCAACATATTGGCTGCCACGATCCGAATGGATAATTAATGGTTGATTGATATTCCGGCGAGCTTTGGCTTTGTTTATAGTATCAATCACGCAAGATACTTCCAGTGTTTCTGAAAGCGTCCAGGCTATGATTTTTCTAGAAAATAAATCCATAACACTGGTCAGATAGACAAATCCATCTATTGTCCAGATGTAGGTGATATCCGAACACCAGACTGCATTCGGACGATCAGGATTAAATTGCTCATCAAGGATATTTTGTAATTCAGTGCTGAAATCGGAATCTTTTGTGGTGCTTGTCCATGGTTTGCTCCACTGAGCACGGATCCCCATTTGGCGCATATATGTACCAACGGTTCTTTCCGAAATGACTTCACCAATTTTTCGAAGTTCTACAGTGATTTTCGGAGCACCGTAGTTTTGCTTGGAATCATCATAAATATCCTGTATTTTTGCTTTTACAGCTTCACGACGTTTTTCTGTATCAGAAGGTACATGGTGGAGCCATGCAAGATATCCTGAGTGAGAGACACCTAAAAACTTCAACATTCCGGAGACGGAAACCCGGCGTCCAGCCTTTTTGGCAGCTTCCGTCTTCTCAGACACTTCGAGATAAATGGCTTCCGTCATTTTCCCAGAATGTTGATTGCTTTTTTTAACACATCAAGTGCATCTTGGGCATCACGTAATTCACGCCTGAGACGGGCAATTTCCTTCTGCTCATCAGATGCATAATTACCAGAACCACGAACAGGAATATCACCTGATTCCCGGAAGTCTTTCAGCCACTTTGTTAATGTACTGTAGCCGATGCCAAGATTTTCTGCACATCCACGTACTCCGAGATCTTTGTGATCCTGATAGTACTGGACTGCATCAAGTTTAAATTGTTTGTCATGTTGCTTTGCCATATGAGATCCTCCTTCAGCATGTTTCTATTGTACCATGCTTATGTGTATTTGGAATTTCTCATTTTGGCTTGTACTATTTATATTCTAGCAACATGGGATCTAATATCATCCGAGTAATAGCTTTATAACTCAAAGGGTCTGCCTTTCACCAGACCCTCATTTTCGCCCCTCATGAAAGGCCCTCAAGAACTTTGATTATCCTATTAAAATACTTTTTCTCTTTATTCCGGCTTCCAATTTACATTTAATTGCCTTCTATCCGAAATAAACTGTTTAGCAGCAGCTACTGCATGAGCAATAAATAACTCCAATTTATCATTCACTTTATATATACGACCATTTGATTCTTCTATTCCTGACATTGCATACATTCCATGCCATCCATTTAATCTATACGATCCAAAAGCAACTGCATCTAATGATTATAAGCACTGTTAGATACCCACGAAATTTCGTCCCCATCCGAATGAGCAACTTTATAACATCTCCAAATGTCTGACTTTTGCTCTCTCATAAGAGCGTCTCTTTCTCCTACATCCTGACACTGTATGCTGATTTGGTTATTTTGTCATATGCAACCACCCAGGGTAAGAATAACTTTTGTATGTTTATAACCTTTGTTCTTGTTACTACACTCCATAACAATAAAATAATCATCATCTCTTTCATCCATTACTACAATCCCTTGCGAATACACTGTTTTCCAAAGTGGTTTAACGCCATAATAGCAAGCGACAACCTCATTTGTTGGATTAGGCATGTTCACATCAAAATTATTTTCATCTAACCATGCATGATAATTTTTAATTGCAGGAGGTGGTCCCATTACCAAAAATGATTCCATTATTGCTATTTGAAACTCCATTTCTTCTTGAATATCAATCACATATTTTTCAGTGGGATCAAGTTCATATTCACAATTTAATATCTTTTCTGAATTATTATTTAGTTTGATCTTCTTCATATCCTATACACCTAATATTTTATCCTTCTTTTGGTCTTGTTTCTGCATAAGGTTGATTTTGTGACACAAATTTATCTACATTTAAAAACGCTCTTCCTAACTCATTTAAGCTAAGTATCATCATATATTCAGCTACTTCTCCTGCATGATCAATACTTCGCATTGGTTTTAATTTTCTACGAAATTCTTCAAATGAATCTCCTACAACCAACCATTCACCTTCCTCCTTATCATAATAACAGTGAAGCTCACGCCAAATATTTTTGTCATTTTCCTCAAAGAAATCTTCATCGGCTGAAAAATCTGCCCACGGAAACAACCGTGGGAAAACCTTAGTATATGGTGTAAAAGGAAACCAATATGGATAAGAATATGTTTCTATACTTTTTCCATCATCCACAATTAATTCAGTGTTCCCTCTACCACTACTCTTATGTATCCATTCCATAGAATGGAGCCTAATTCTACCACCCTCTTGAATAATTTGCATAAATTTTTTCTGAGATAGCAAAAAGTTGTAATTTGTTATATGATCTGGTAAATTCGTAAAAGAAAGAAGTTTTTCATTTGATGAACTATTTAAAAAAACTTGCTTCAAAGGAACTTTAACCAAAAAGCCTTTTCCCTTCCCATCATTAGTTCTTTCTATAGTTTCAGCAGTTAGCTTTTGCCAAACACAGATATCATCATCAGGATTATAAAGAACCACAATGCAAGGCAACGTATTCATAGTCCAATAATTGTATTGTCTATTACTAATATCCCTAAAAATTATGCAACCGTCCTTTTTTTCTTTAAACCAACTTGAACCAGACTTTATTTGCAATGCAAGAAGTTGTTTAGACTTACCAGATGCTTCAACAAACTCCATGTGGGCATCAATTCCAACATCATCGACTGGTTGTTCTCGAAACATCCAATTATTACGTTCTGCGATTTCTCCACAATGGCACACGCCTACACGTTCAATTGAATTTGCCATAAATAATCTCCTCTTTATAACAGCCATAAAAGCTTATAAAATTAAAATATCAATATATACCTATTTAACTTATACACAAGCTAATTGAGAACTCTACAAAGTGCGCAGTTTCAAGATTTTCTATATGTTTCTTCTGTGTAATGCAACCACAACCTCACAATGCCCGGTTTGTAGATAGCAAGTATTACACCATCACTGCGCATGTTATATGATCCCTTACTTTCCGCATAAAACCAATAAAAACTGGTTATTAAAAAACCATTTATGTCTATTAAAAATCTTCTATATTATATAGCAACTTATGGACCGTAGTCAAATCGTTGTCATTGACTACGGTTTTTACCGGCTTAATTCAGGGTACTGCAGTGCGCCGTCCTGATCCAAAGTGAATGTAACCGGCTTTGTTGCCGCATACCCTTTTGCATCAAAATAATACCACTTGCCATTGATACACTGCAGGCCGATCAACATCACGCCGTCATGTCCTAGATAACATCTATGGCCCTTGTAATCAGCCCATGTATCGGCAAGCATGTAACCGTTGATATCAAAGCAATACCATTTGTCACCATCCTGCCACCAGGCACCCCGCACACAACGGCCAGTGCCGTCCTCATAGTAGTAGCGCCAACCACCACTCTCCTGCTGCCAGCCGGACTTGACTGCAGCCTGCACCGGAGTCAAAAAGAGCGCCCGCTCCTCCTGGCGGCGCTTGGTGAGCCCGCTCAGCTCTCTGCCGCCCGCCTTGTTATAGGCCAAGATCATGTGTGAGATCTCCGCACGCGTCCGGGCCCCCTGCGCTGTAAGGCCGTCGATACTGCCGATATTGTAAGCAAAACTTACAAGTGCGTCAAACTCGTTTTGTGTCCACTTATACGTACTGTATTTGTCCACCTTTGGGGCATACTTGCGATCAATAGATCTACGCAGCCACTCATCTGCCGTCTCCTGGCTGATGCGCAGCCCCTGGCAAATCGTGGTGCCGGTAATAGCCTTGTCAGCATTGGTGGTGCCATAGCCGATAGTCCAAACGCCGACGGCGTCCTGGTAAGCTGTCAGACGGCAGCCTTCAAATTTCTTGATCAGTTTCAATCCGTTTTCTGAGATTTTCATTTGACATTCCTTTCCGTTAACTCGTTAACGTTAACTTTTGGAATATTGACAAATTAAGAAAAATAGAATATGATGTAGGCAGCTAAGGAATGAGAGAAGATTCCATGTGGCAAAACGAAAACCCCAGAGGGCCCTAATCCTCTGGGGTTTTCTTGTTCGTTACGGTGAACCACGCCGATAGGCTGTTGCTACCTATTTATCTCTGTCCAGCCATTTGCATATGTAGTAGCTAACCACACCTGCTCCGACGGAGACAAGAAATGAGAGAAGAATGTCTACCATGTAGCCCACCTCCTTTCTGCTGGAGGTTCGGCAGCTTCTACATCATATCATATTTTATGCCAATATTCTACATGATTTCTGTTGCGTTTACTTTATTTGCGGGTCACATCATCAAGTTCAATGCCTTCCATGACCGCCCTGGCTTCCAACACCGCGAGGTAATCCGTCATAGCGGTCAGCTGCATATTGTAAGTACTTCTCGGGCATGTCGGCTTAAACGGCAGTGTACCGGCATCCCATTTATCAAGCATGCCGCGCAGGCCATAATATCTGATTGCCAGCTGATTATACTCCGCCTTAAATCTTTCCTTATAATCTGTGCTATTCATTGCGTCCACGGTTTCATTTAATTTCATCATGTTTTCGTCCTCTTTTCTTCTTAATTAATATGAGGGCGGCGCTCCGTCCACCCTGTTGCGATATCGCAATGGCGGCCGTCACCCGGGCCGCCGCGGGAGATATCCGGATCACCTCCTCTCAATGCTTATCGCTGTACCTTGTCCGCTGCCATATCTCGGTCACACGCTCCCATCCGTCCATTGCAACCAACGCTACTATAAAGGCTGCAATCATGCACGCAAAAATTAAATACCAGGTAACCGGCTTTGACAGCCATGCCAACAGCGCCACCAGTGCCGCCGGGCAAAGGACCAGGCTCAGCACAATCACAACCACGGCGGTCGGCACCGGCTTAAAACATGGCATCTCTTTAATCACCTGGGTAATTGCGGATACTAAAAAAGCCATCACTCCGATGGCCACCAGTACATACGCTGCATACTGCAGCACGTCATTCATATTCATTTCTCATCCTCACTTTCAATCTTCAATTCCATACTCTCTGCGCTTGATTCGCCGATCAAGCACCATAGCTTCTTCATCACTCAGAGTCGGCAGCTTTTCACAGGCTTCATATCCGATCTGACAGTCTCCGTTTCCACCAGCCTCCCTGTATGGCTTATAGATGTAATCCAAATTCCGACGCTCCTTTAAAGTAACGCCGCCACGCTGAACAAATTTATCAGTAAGATAAAGCAGCTTGTCATGCCCCAGACCGATGATCATATCATTCTGCGCCTGCTCATGTTTAGATAACGCATTCTTTTTCTGATCATGGCGTGTGATCAGAAACTGGATAAATGCAAAAAGCGCATTTGACCCGATCACTGCGGCAATAACCTGTGATGTATCCAAGTCCATCATCTCCTCTCTTATTCCGGCATCCAAACTATATGCTTGCTATACCGTGTCACCCCGATATTGTACCGTGGCCGCTCCTCATCAAACGCCCGGTACCTGATCCAGTCATCCAGGATGATACCTGCCAGACTCACCGGCATCCACAACACTGTGTACTGCGGGCATATCTGGCCCAGGATGTTGCCCGGTATGCCGCTGTAGTCCCAGACATTCCACCCCAGCCAGAGATTAACCACACAGCCAGTCAGAAACTCTAATGCCGTGATTCCGATCGCGCCGATCCAGACCTGCTGCCATAGCGGCGTATCCCACTGCAGCACCTCATTGATCAGTCCAAGCATGACAAAACACAGGCCGCCCAGGATAAACATAGTCCAGTGGCTCCAGCCCCGCCAGATCAGCTCGATCAGCACATAAAGCGCACCGCCAACGTCAAACAAAAAGCTGTATTTGCAAAACAGTTTAAGCATCCGCATCATCTCCCGCCAGACTCGCAATCTCTAAAAGATATGCTTTGAGGACCTCCGACTGGTACTGCTCCGGCACATCCACACCGTAATAGATCTGCTGCAGCTCATCAGCTGTCTCGCATCCGGCTACCCACATGTTAAGCGCGTTGCAGTAGGTGGTATGGTAGCTGACATGCTGCATGGCAGCCGCGATGATGGTCTGCATGTCTGTCGCACTGTAATACCGACACGGCTTGCCGTCAGAGTGATACTCCAACTGCTCGGCTCCGGTCGCAAGCTGGGCCTGCTTACCAAAGAGGTTAAGCTGATCATGCTCAGTCAGCGCAAAGTGCTCCACGGTGCCGTCTGCCAGTGTTACGCTGATGCCTGCATAAATAATCTGCTCGCAAGCCTGACTGATCTCCTGTTTTTTTGCTGTCTTGAACTCTTTCAGAGTTTCCGGCTTCTTTTCTTCTGGAGCAACTGCATCCACACGTTCTATCAGCTTCCTCATATCTTTCTGAAGGCGCCCGATATCAGACTCAGGCAGGTATGAAAATACCGGTTTCGGATTCTTTGAATCTGTCACATCAATGTATTCCAACATGGCTCCATCTGGCATATCAACAAACATACAAAGAAGCCCCTGCGGAGTTTCTGTTATGCCGTAAGTAACTGACCAGATTTTTCCGGTCGTATCATAAATAACTAACGCTTTCATTATTTTCTCCTATTTTAGCTAGTTGTAGTTTTACGATGTTCTTCGCGTAATGATTGAGACTCGGCATCATGCTAACCGTATACGAGTAATTTGAACAACTGCTGCACGCAGTGTAAAAGCTAGAGACGGTGTAAGAACTTTTTGCAAGTTACTCAGGTCGAATGAATATGTTTTTGCCCCTACAGTTCCATATAACCCATCCTGCCAGATTCTTATAAGTTCTTCACTGCCGTTCTTTAAAGCAAGCCCACCGTTGGTGTTAGTATAAGAGGTAGCTTTGGTTACATTTAATTCAATTATAAGTTTTGAATATCCCGATAAATTATAAGCTTTTCCAGCGGTTATCGTTACAGCATTAGCGGATGTCGTGGTCGATTTTGCTGTAATGTATACCCCATCAAATGACGCCGAAGCATATCCGTTTCCGTTATTCGATACATAGAATCCTGCTGGGTTGGAACCTTTATAATACAAATCCGTTGGATTAGCCACATATCCCTCCCAGGTTCCAGTTACTCCTGCGATAACTTCTCCTTTTTTAATCTTCCCTGCTGTAATACCAAGTGCATTTCGCAGCTGATCCGCGGTACATCGCGCTTCTGGCGCCCATGATGCTCCATTTGACCGATAAACCCCCTCTGGCAGCGCGTTAATAGCGAAATAACTTCCTGTAAATGCAGCTCCACCGTTCTGATATTGTCCACGCTCAGTCAAGGTTCCTGTTACTTTCGCTCCATTCACCCACGCTGTTTTTCCGGATGAAATCTGATTAGCGACAGCTGTTCCGCTCGTCTGCGATGCCAGACTATTGGCCGTAACTGTGCCGCCAGATGTATACCCTGCCGGAATCACCTTGCTCTGTCCACAGTTTAGAGTCCCAGACTGACCACCATTATTCGGCATACTTCCCGCTGCTGCCTCATCCCCAGAGTCCCTGGTGACGGCAGTGTATCCGACAAGCACCTGGGCTTTACTGGCGGTGCAATCATCTGATCCAGTACCGGCACCTCCACCACCTGGAATCCATATCTTTCCCATGTTATTACACTCCTTTCAAGCCGACCGTAATGTCCGTTGTTGGCTGCTTATAAACCTTAAATGTCACACTACCATCTGCAGTTGTGCCGGTTCCAGATGCCAGAATTCCAAAGGCCTTATTGTATGCTTTCTGAGCCGCCAGGTCTGCGCCATCTTCCAGAGCACTCACCAGTATTGGATTATCCTCGGCGGCAACACCATCAACTGCCACGGTCTGCTCATATGGTGCCTCGTCACCGGTCCAAGCATCTGCGGCAAGCGTAAACAGCGTGACGTGATCCTGACGGTTGATGGCTGCGTTGGTCGCGTTGATGTCATTCGCCCCGAAGGGATCTCCTTCCTGGGTGTATGCTGTTTCATCCACAATGCCGGATGTTCCATCCGCGTTTGCTGTAATTCTGTACTTACGGGCGCCGTCATACATGGCGTCCTTGTAATCCGTCTTTAACATAACTCCCCTCCATTTAAAATAAAGGACAGGTGGCGCCGTCCAGTAATCCGGCTTTGAATGTTACTGTACATCAGTCTGCAGGCCTCCTCGATCCGATTCAGTTCTTTCCAGTCGATGAATGGCTGATTTTCATAAAAAGTCTTTCTATCACCAACTGCAAAGGGAAATACTCCGTCACAGATGTGATCCACATTGGACTCGAACCGGTTAATCTCATCCGCATAAAAGCCATAGTCAGAGTAGGATTTATCCTCACCCATATCTTCAAAATCAAAATCCGGCCAGAGGGTAAGCGCCTGCTGCCGGATTTCGTTCAGATTTCCTTTTATGCGGTTGTAATCTTCAATGTTAAAGTAATCACTGGACTGCCAGTCTGTTTTGGGCTGCTGCCACATTGCTCATGTCCCTCCTCGCCTTTATGGTGCCGGACAGGGCGCCATTGAATTTTAATGTGTGTTCATAGATCCGCAAAAGCAGATCCGGAACATATTTGTTTTCCAGGAATGCAATATCATTTGCATCAATCCTCGGTTCCCCTCGATAGGTCAGATCATACTCCCTGTCTGCACGCAGATAATCACCTACCCACTCAGCAAGATCTGCAGCATGCTCCGATGTGGATACCAACGGATTCTCCCACGCTTCAACCGTACCGGTAGGATTCAGCTGCCTGGTCACTACAGCCTGGGTCGCATTGTACTCATACCCGTTGATAATCACTTCTGTTTCCACGTCTCCAGAAAGTTCCACCGTAACATAATACGCTGTGCTGTCGATGATTTTCACACTCTCGTCATCTGTCTCTATTTCATATCCATGCGACGCCGTGTTCAAATAAAAGGTGTGCTCTGTCTCTCCCGCCGGAATCGTTTCTTTCACAAGCTGACGCTTTTCAAGCCCAGGTGCATAAATCGTCCTGGTCATCTGCAGTTCTCTGACTTTTGACAGCTGTGTGCCTTTTGGGGTCTTGGTAAGCTCCTTACCATACGACAGTTCATAGTCCGTGCTGTCTCCAAATGTAACCTGTTTCAAATTCACGCGGTTGTGTGGCGCGCCTTTCATAAATTCAAGTTCCAGCTTATCAAATTCCGGGAACTCATGACTGATTATAGTCACCTCAGTCAGCGAAGCCACTTTATATTCCTCCTGAAGTTCTCCAGACAAATAGGATCTGAAGACCATTTCAGATGGGTAATTTCTACCGAATTCCAATGTGAGGCCGAAGCACTTATAACGCGCTTCCAGGCCGATCACAACCATGGGATTCTCTTCAAATCTCCCGGATTCATCCGCCACAGCTTCCGACACATAGCCCACATCCAAATACTCACCATCCCGCGGCAGGAAGAACTGCTCTGCCGTTGCGACTGTGTGATCTTTTTCTGCCGTGGCATAAGTGCTCTTTTCTGTTGTCTCCAGTACCGATGCTGCCCTGGAAAAATAAACCTCGTTCTCTGAACTTGCTTCCATATCCGGAACAAAACTAGACTTCATGAAAATATTTCCTGATCGGTCCTGATATAAGATACATCGTCCTGCATTGGCAATCAGCTGCAACGCCGCTTTGTGCGTTACCACCGGCATAGGGTTATATACCTTAACATCCATCAGATAATTATCAAGCCAGTATGTGCGGCTGTCTATGCCAGCATCTTCAAATACATCAATCGCAAGGCCATACAAACTGATTCCGTCCGCGTAATATCTGCCGCGCCGGTAGGTCCCATCCATGCCATCAAAACGATCTGTCGCGGTAAAACTCATTTCTTCATCGTCAGCAGACCATTCCCGGAGATAAACTGTGGTGCCCGGCATCCATTCTACGCTGCCGTCATCCAGTTTCTGACCATAAATCACATTGATTTCCTGGCCATTCTCCAAGAAGTTTACCGTACTTTCTTCATTCTCAATGTCATAAGCCCGGTTCTTATTGTCAATGCTAATACTGAAATCAATGGATGGCAGTTCTTCCATAACTGGGCTGATCCGCTCCTTTTTCGTTGATGATAAGATCTTCTGGTTGTCAAAATAAATGCCAATACCCATGGTGATCTTATGAACCCGCAAACGGCTCTGCCCATTTACCATCTTTACCGGCACAATCCGAAGAAAGGTGGCACCCGTGAAGATCTCCTCTGTTACAAAATGCCCTGCGGCATTCCCCGTAATCTCTACTGTGCCATTATCCGATTCAATATTAAAATCCACCGGATATGCCTTTCCAAATTCGATAGTTAAACCCTTGATGTCGTGTTCCACTGGGAAGGGAATCTCCACTACTCCCAGGAGCCCGTCTGTGACTATTCCCTGGTTAAGTACAGCATCCATTCGCTCCCTCGGCAAAAAGTACATACTGCCATCTACGGCGCTGTAATCCTGATCGCAGGTCTCATACAGTTCTTCCACATCATAGTTGTTAAGCGGCCAGGTTAAGTTGCTGTAGTAGGTATACTGCGCCGGCTCCGGCACACTGGCCGATGCCTGAGCTTCCTGATTGATCAAACCAATGCTGACGCGCATATACGAATGATCGCGAAGCTGCTTTTTCATCTCCTGCTTGTACGCATTGCTTACCGCCTGCATTACTCCACCACCCCACAGTCTATGATATTAACCTTACAATCCTGGTACATGGTCGGCAGACCGGACGCATCAAACTGGATCGGCGTTGCCGTCCGGTTTCCAGGATACATCCGGATCGTCCGGAAACAATTATTCACCATATCCGGAATCCGGGCCGTTACCACGAACTTATCGAACTCCTGCAGCATAGCCGCCCAAGTGGCGGCATCCAGAAATTTCCACTGCAGGGAATCAAACTTATACTGATCTCTGCCGACTTTCTGCCCGACAAACTCTCCGTTTGCATTCTTGCCATCGCTAACGTTCGTGGCTACAATCAGGTTGCCGCCAATGTCGGGAGACGGAAACTCCCGACCGTTGATTGTAATTACTGCCATGTTACCGCCTCCTTACGTTGTCTTCAAAGTGTAACCGGATCGTTTTTCCAGATCCGTCAGTTTCTTTTTGATTTCTCTGATATCGATATTGACAGTCAAGTCCATATTTTCAATCAACTCAATAATCTGTTTCAGCAGATCCACCATCATCACAAGATACTGTTCACTCATGCTCGTAGTATCAAGACCCATAGCCCGATCAGCCAGGTTCTGAAGCATCTGAGCATCCGCATAATATGGCTTGCTTGCGCTACCCACTGTTGTCAGCGGCGGTGCTGCATTCTGTGCAATGGCTGCCACCTTGGATACTAACGGAGCCATACAGGATCTCATGCCACTCTGAACGGCATGAGTGATGCCCTGGGTAATCTGCTGGTTATTCGCTACTGCAGCACGTCCGCCCCAACTGCCGACCATCTCCGGAATACCGTTCTCGCGTGCTACGAACATTTGACCAGATGCAGGGAAACCGCCAGAAGCATGTCCCTTTACACCAGGACCGCCAGATGATGAAGATTTTCCGCTACCGACTGTCACCGTTCCATTCGATGTTACGCCACCACCGTCGTCTTCGTCATCTTCTTCGGCTTCTTTCTGGGCTTTTTTGAAGGTGCTCTTGGCCTTATCAATTACAGAATTGAAAGCGCTACCAACAAAATCAGCCGCATCACTCAGCCATTTTTTTATATCCTTCCAGATCTCGTTCATGCCGTCCCAGAGCTTGTTCATGATACCTTTACCAATCTCAAGCATCTCATCCGGCTTAAAGATATCCTTGATATTCTGCCATATCTGTGCAAACCACTCTTTGATTCCAGTCCATTTTTCTTCGATAGTGGCTTTCACAGAATCCCAGATTTCAGAAAGTTTATCACGGATTGCTTCAAAGTTTCCACTGGCCAGCAATCTGATAGCTTCCCACAGTGCAGCGACAAATGCTTTAATGAGATTCCATTTAAGCTGCCATTGCGTAGTTAGCACATCCATCACTGTGATGATAATGGTCTTTACCATCTCAATGGCCGTCTGTACTACTGTCTTTATTGCATTCCAAACAGACTGAGCAAATGTCCTGATACTATTCCAGATTGCTTCCCATTTTGCCTTGATAACATCCAGCGTATCAGAAACAAACTCCTTCACTGCATCAATAGCAGTGCTGATCAGCTCCCGAATTGCATCCCAGATCACAGCCGCATATTCTCTGACCGTATCCCAGTGCTGATACAGTAGGACACCAGCCGAAATCAATGCGGTAATAGCAATGATAACCAGGCCTATCGGACTGGTAAGAAAGGCAATAGCTGCCCCCAATGCCGTTGTTACCGCTGTTGCTATTGCACATACAGCATTCCAGGCCACAGTTGCCGCCGTCATGGCTACCTGCGCCGCAGTATCCGCTATTTTGGCGGCGGTACTGGCTGCAAACTGAGCCACCTGCTGAATAAGTTCTACAAGGACAGAATTGTTGGCCGCACACCATAACTCTGCCGCTGCCGTCTGTGCAGTCTGCGCTGCAGTATCTGCAATCTTTGCAGCTGTGTTAACAGCAAACTGCGCGGCCTGCTTCACAAGAGCTGCTGTTCCAAGCGCCAGATTTACCACAAAATCCTTAGCATACAATGCAACAATTGCCGCAGTCTCCAGCTTATCGGCCAGCAATGCACCGGCATGGGCAACGACAGCTGCTGTGTTCGCCGCAAAGCCAGCTGCCAATCCAGAAAGCATACTCACGGCACTGCCAGCATTAATGATAAATTCGCCAAGCTTTATAACTTCCCAGGCAGCAAAAAATGCAGTGACCGATCCTACAGCTATATCAAAGTTTTCCTGCGATTTTGTAAGCCAATCAACAACAGCCGATAATGCAGTCGTAAACGCATCAAATACGGGCTTCGCAACCGTATCATAAGCCGTATTAAGACCGTCCCACAGACCATCTACCAGTTTTTTCAGCTTATCAAACCATGGCTGCAGTTCATCCAGCAATCCCTGGACACGCTGCTTAATCTGATCGGCATTATCCGTAATCGGCTTCGTAATCAGTTGCAGGATATCCCTCGCAAACTTTCCGCCAAGCTCCGTAACTCCCTGGAACGAAGAACTGAAAATACCAATGATATCCGCCGTAATCTGCTTTGCAGAATCACTCCGGAACACAGAAAAAATATCTGCCACCGCAGAAGAAAAATCTCCTGCAATCCGCGAGATCTCACCACCAATGTTAAACATGGAAATGAGGTAATCCTTAATTCGCTCCGCATTCTGCTGCAGATAAAGATCAATGCCGCCAAGCAGATTATCAGCAATGGTCAGGCCAATAGATGCAACCGAGCCAGATACACGCCCCAGGTTATACGCAAATGTATTCGCAAACTCTTCGGCTGCTTTTTGTATGTCAGAATCAGTTACGATATCTATAAGACTGATTCTGATCCCGTCAATGTGCTTCTGGATATCATCAAATACTGCAGTATCGCCCAGGCCATCCCAGAATCCTTTTACGAGGGAAGATTTTAGCTCATTGAGCTTATCAATGATCCCTTGCAGACGTTTATCCACTTCTTCGGTTCCGTCCGGAAGTGATCCCATGTCAAAATCATCAGCTTCGTATCCACCGCCGGATGCTCCACCACCAGATCCGCTTCTTCCAGAACTATCTGCAGGATTGATGATATTCAACTCATCAATTCCCGTGGACACGCCTTTCATGTCCTTGGCTGCTTTCTTGGCCGCCCCGCCGGCACCGCTCGCTGCTGATCCGGCTTTATCGGCAGCCTTTGCTACCGCTTGTAAAACTGTTTGAACGCCTTTGCCGCATCGCCAGCATTCTTTCCGCCAGACAGCCAATCTTCGTACCACATACCCATTGCGTTTGGGTTTTCTTTGGTCTGAAAATGATACTCCGGATGGTAGTACAACCGGCGAGCGTAAGGTGTGCTGGAAACAAGCGTTACCATGCCGTCATTTGCCCTGCTGTAATCCACAAAGGTTGCATCTTCCTGTAAATGACCGGTATCAAATGGGAATACCTGAGCCTGGATAACTTCTGTATGTAAAGCTTCTCCAGTCAATTCCAAAGCCGTCACCGCCGCCTGTGTCAGCTGCTTAATCCGCGGCATATTCAGCTTTACTGTTGAGCTTACCTGCATCAGACCACCTCCAGGCTGCAGAAGTTTACCGTTCCATCCGGATTCCGGTTCTTGCACCCCTGTTCAATCCGGCGCTCCTGTCCGAAGACCGTCAGTGTGCCACCACTTAAAGACGGCATATCCGGTGCAATATCTCCCGAGAAAAGTGCTGTGCCGGTGATCTGGACCAGCTTTTTCTCTGCAGTCAGGATTGTCTTTGCTCTGTCCTGGAAGTTGCACATCAGGTCATCATCGTACATATACAGCGGTTCTCCCAGGTTGCTCAGCTCCTCAGACTCCAGGTGTACATGGACAGGCGTCTTACAGAGCCTTTTCGGTACCAAACATGGATATTTCATAGCCTCACCTCGCTAAACGGCAGCACAGCCCGGTCTGACACAACATAGCATACACGTCCCGTTTCATCGCAACTCCCTTATCTGTAAAAACATTCCAGGAGCTACCGAACTGGGCCGACACGCCATTGATGCTGTAACTCTGTAGGATCGTGTTGATCTCATCTGCATTCTCGGTTTCAAAGTCCGCCTGCTGGCAAGCCACTTCCCGAATGATGTCCTGTTGGAACTCCGTCAATGCAGAAAATCCCCGGCCCACAATCCGATTGTAGGTCAGGGAATCGATGTGGCGGCAGGCCTGCCGGAGCGCCTTTTTAAGATCTTCTTCCGGCACGATGCCGCCGCCATATTCTTTCTGGTAATATTCCGGTGTTACATATGGCTCGTAGGCCATAAGATCACCTCCGATCACTCGCCGGTATACTCCGTGGTATCCACATCAACGTATACACTGTCCACCTTACCGTCACGGCCGTTCGGGAAGACGAAAACATCAGACAGAGAACGGTTCTGGTACAGGTAGCCGTCACCCTCGGTGTGAGCGCCCGGGTCGAAATAATAGATGCTGGAGATCTTCGGTACGATCTTGCAGGTCTGACCGCAGGCTACAAGCACATTGATCTTGTGAGCACCGGTTACCGGAGTACCGTCTGTAACCTTTTTAAGAGGTGCAAAACCGCCATCTTCCGGCTCCCACTCAAAAGCATCATAAAAGCGCTCATCATCCACAACCTCCATGATCGGCACACCGTCGATGTCGGTCACACGGGTTTCGATTCCCATTCCGCCCTCCGCGATCTGAGTCATCTCAATCTTGCGGGTAAACTCGGTAGACTGCTCCAGAGCATCCATGATAGCGCTGGATACATACATGATCAGGCTGCCGTTTGCCTTGTATCTTCTCAGCTTGCCCTTTGCCAGGATGCCTTTCAGCATACCGAATACCTTTGCTTTAGTGTAGTCGGAAGCCGCAGTCGAAGAATGGTACCCCTCCTCTTTCTGGGCTGCCTGTGCAACCTTGGAGAAGAACAGAGCATCCGTCTCCGGCACTACCTGAGTCATCTCAAAGGTCTTCGAGATGTTCTGGATCGATACGGTTGCATTGGTTTCATCCACATCTGCCTTATCCACCAGGAAAGATACATCGCGGTCATGGGTCAGGGTAAACGGCACATCCTTCTGGGTGTAATTACCCTTGTTCCAGCCACCATTTCTGCTGTGGTTCTTATATCCGGAAGTGGACATCTGAGTGAAGTGGAAAGTCTTCGCATCCAGCCATTTCACGTTACTGGTTACAAACGGGGAAGTTAAAGTTCCCTGCATGAGAATCTCTAATAATTCCGGTTCCCATACCTGTGCATAGTTTAAAGCCATATTATCACCTTATCCTTTCTTTTAGTTCCAGCGATTCCAACGCTTCGTTGGTACGCTTGCCTGTGTCTGTGTTGCCTGCTGGGCCTGTCCGGCCCCAGCGTTGCTGCTTGCAGCCCCTACCTGGACAAATCCGGTAGTACCTGCTGCCTGCGGTTTCAGCCCCGGCACATCCTCCAGCACCTTATTCAGCGCCGCTTTTAATGTCTCTTCATTGATTTTTTCGTCCTGACCTACTACCTGACTGAAATCAGCCAACTTGATCACATACGGGATAGTATTGGCGCTAATACCAAGGGATACCGCCGCCATAGTTGCCGCACTGTTGATCTGCGCCTGCTGTGCTGCTGTCTGCGCCTGTGTTACCTGCGCCTGCATAGCGCCAACATCCGGAGTATTGGCCGCCTTCAGCTGCTTAAAGACTGCAATGGCCTGCTCAACCTCGTCCTGGCTGAGTCCCTGCTGCTTGAAATAGGCTTTCAGTGCAGTGTTTTCCTTGGCTTCCAGGGTGCCATCAAGCATCTGCTGAATCTTTCCGTAGTCAATCGCCGGGGCTGCGCCCTGCTGATTGCTCTGATTCTGCTGTGCCGCCGATGCCCCTGCTGCTCCTGTCTGCTGATTCTGCTGTTCTGTGCCCTGCTGTCCCTGGTTCTGATTTCCTTCTGCCATGATAATGGCCTCCTTTCCATTTTGAGAGTGTCACTCTTACTGCTATCCATTGTCATCGGTGTCACCGGCCGCGCAGAGTTTAGTGCCGTGCTCGCGTTTGGGCATAAAAATAACACGCATTTCTGCGTGCTTACATCTTAATTATTCAGCGGCTCATACGTAGCTCTGAAGATATCAGGCTTACACGGATAAATTTCCCCGGCAATGCCACGAATAATATAATCCCCGACACTGGCTTCATGCACTCCCTCCAATGTCTGAATCATGAATTTCACATCCGGTGTCCCGCCGTTTTTAAACCATGCCGTCTTATTTTTGATAGCCTCAAGAATCCATTCAGAATCATCTTCCTGCTCCAGTCCACTGGAATGCGTCAATTACCACTGGTTTCTTCCTGTACTTCATTTGTTCTCCTTCCTGTTGCGACATCGCAACACTTAAAATGGGTATAAAAATACCACCGGCCTGCTGACTGGTGGTATTAAGCACTTGCTTTTATATGCTTTATTAAGACATTAAGTTCTTCATCTGATAAGGTTTCTATCGGATCTGTATAATTATCATCTTCGATAAGAAATTGCTCGTTGTTATATTCCTCTGATGTCATAGGATCAAATCCAAGCTTTCTGCACACATCATCGTACGTAATCAATCATAACACCTCCATTTCTACGCCAGCCGCACGTATTTCATCGCAAAACGCCTTTAAACTATCCTCAGTATAACCTACCCTACTTATCAAGCTCAGCCAGATGCTCCGTGCAATCATCTACCACCAGATAGCAGTCCTGCTGGATCCAGCCAAGCTGCAGCTTGATGCGGTCCAGAATCCCCAGCTTTTTATAGGCGTCCCAAAAGTTATACAAACAGCTGTGCAGCCGCTTGTACTTGCGTAGCTCTGTGATTGTTGCCTGGTCTGCATTATCTACATAAACATCCTTGGCAAAGCCCCATTCCTTTCTGCAGTGCTCCAGAAATGCAATTAGCTTCACAGCTGTATCGCTCGGCGCAATGGGGTTTTCCAGATCCGCATTGTTGTAAACCTTTTCGGCCAATGTGAATAGCCGCCGATCCGTTGTGATACCCTGGAAGATCATCGCAATGGTGTCTGGAGACTTGGAAGAGTAAGCTGTATCAAGTCCCGCTGTGAACTTCTTCCAGCAAATCCGTTCTGCCTTCACCTCTGATCTCACCCATGCCGCAGTAACAACATGCTTTTTCCGGTCAAAGTTTGGAAACACCAGGCCGGTTGCCTTACCACGCAGCCCCAGGATCTTGTTCTTCCAGATCTTTGTTCCTTTCGGAGTGTTTGCCAGGATCTTATCCAGTTTTTCTTTCGGAAGTCCCAGGTTATGCACAAAAGAAAAGAACCAATGCACCCAGCCAGGCTTTGGCTCTTCTTTCAGTTCATCTTTAATTTCCTGCGGTGTCTCCTGCTCCCATTCTGGAAGCGGCCTGCTGCAGTTGATGTACTCTTTGTACACATCCAGTGACGGATCGTCTGGATTGAGTGTAGCCATTAAGTAGTCGCATCTCATGGCAGCCTCACGGACAAAGTCAATGTCCGCGGTGTTAATCTCATCAATATACAGGCAACCGTACTGACCACCAAGGGCCTTCTGCCACTTTTTCTTGTCACCGTAACCCATGACATAAATAACCTTGTCACCGCCGGATGCGTGGAAAAGGATGTGCGGTATCTTATCGTCCTTGGTACCGTTGCCGTTATACTCAACAAGGACCCCAAAATCATCCACGATTCCAAGGTCCTTGTTGATGATGTTCTTCTCGGCGGTACCTGTATCTTTTGCCGCGATGATATGCAGCTTTTTCGATGACTCAGCAACTTTAAGCATAAACTTAAATAGCCCCACCGTAGTCTTTCCGGCAGCAGTCGTGCCCTCTAGGAATTCAACCGGAGCATCGCACCGAAGAAAGGCTTTATATTTTTCTGACAGTAACAGGCGTTCCGCGCTCACTATCCACCACCTCGCATTTGCTGAATCAGATCATCCAGCTTACTCTGCTCAGATGCCAGACCGGACACCTCAACCTTATCCTTAAACATGCCAAGATGACGGCCCAGAAGCTCCAGAGCCTTCTCCTTGTCATTCAGCTTTAATTCGATACCGAACTTGCCCTCTTTAATCCCGGCAATGGCCCTGATCTGATCCTCGGACAGCTCTTTTGTGTCTGTCAGTACCACGTTACCGTTAATGATCTGCGCAAAGTCTGTGGCTCTGGCAAAGGCAATGGCCGCAAGCTCCTCAATCACTCTGTCCTGGGTGATCTCTGTGCGCTTCTGGCGATCCTGCATGCGCTCTGAGATATAAGCCGCAACCTTAACATTCCTTAACAATCTGGCAGCTGCAGCCGCAGCCACCTCATCATTTTTAACCCGTGGATATGCGACCTTGTAAGCCCGGGTGGCATTCAGGTCGATCAGGTATTCATCTGCAAAAATCTTCTGTTTTTCGGTCATCCGGACTCACCTCGCTTTCTGTTTTTGGGTATAATAAAAGAGCCACACGGGGTGGCCCTTCTGTATTATCAAATTATATGCTTTGGTCCGTCAAATGCAGCATATTTTGCAATCTTTTGTTTTTCTTCATTTCGTATTCTTTCTGCAAACTCTGTTATTTTAGCGCATATCCACATATATGCTGTCGTATCTTCTGTGTAATCTGCTTCAGCATACATGTTAATTCGCCCTTCTACTCGCATCTGTTCAACCTGCTTCATTGCTTTCATATCACCCTTTGGATAAATAGCAAACGTAGCTCCAGCATTTTTATTAACAACAGAAAAGGCTGGGATATCACTTGGACCATCAGCAACATAAATCATGTTTATAAAATGAACTCTTCGCAATTCCTCAGGAATTTTTGTATTCACCTTAACACCTTCGCGTCCGTCTTTACTATTTACGCCTTTATTAATTTCAAACAATGCTCTCGTTTTAGTGGTATTGTCAATCGTAAACCCTATTTCAGAAATACACGGGTCACCTTGATCATCTTGACCTTCAATCAATTCACACCCCCATATGTTTTCCACATATGGCATCACCGAAGATCCTCTTATAATTTGAGACATTCCCGTGCTTACTATGTAATGTTCAACTTTAATATCGTATTCTTTATATATTGGATTATTTTCTATCAAATCCTTTGTTTTCTGAAAAATTTCGGGAATCCCATTATAAAATTTCAGTTTCGAACCAAACTCTTTTAACTTTTCGTTTGTAAGACCCTTAAATTTTCCGGATTTCGCATATTTGATAAATTGGTTCAAATAAATTGTATCCGGATTTACCAATACTCCTTGCTCATCCATATACTTTTTGGGTAGTGCATTTACTTCCTTCCAGAAATCATGCGCGTTAACATTATAATGCTCAAAAATAGGATCTTGCATATATCCATCAACCAGAGTTTTATCAAAATCCCAGACAATTGCAATAATATTTGCCATTTGTAATCCCCCATACATTTTTTCTTTTATCATACCTCAATTTTTGACAAAAGAAAAGCACCCATCTTCCGACAGGCGCTCCAGAAAGGGTATTATCAGATGTACCGACTATTACCAGTATGTCATATATCCGCTATCTGATATCACGGACTCAGGCACGTCACCCAGCATAGGCAACCGCCAAATCGGGACGGAAGGACTCGAACCCTCGACACGCTGGATATAAGCCAGATGATCTGCCAACTGAGCTACGTCCCATTAAGCACGGCCGGGTGTATGGGCCGTGCTGCAGTTTTTTGTGTGGTGACTGCCAACCAAATCCACCGCCAAGCTGTGACACCTGGCGAGAACATCCACATGAGGAGAAAAAGGTAAAATGTGTAATCAGAAGCCGCAAGCTATACGCCTTTGGCTTCATGCTACACTATAACACTTTGAAAACGAACAGTGCGAACAGAATGAACAAACTTTATTTTTCTCCCATAAACCTCGTATATTCCATTCGCACGCCGTCCGCTGTTGCCTTACGTCCCATTCGTATCGCGACATCACTCCATGCCAGTTCCTCAAAAATCCTGTACCGGATAATCCGCTGCATCCGCATGGAAATCGTATTCATCCACGCTTCCACATCTCTCTTGATCCGCTCAGCAGTCTGCAGCCGCTCAACAAGCGTCTCTTCCAAACGATCCAGCTCGCCCGGATCTCTCACGGTCGGATACGCCAGCCCTTCCAGATGATACGTTTGCGCCGTGTATGGAAACTCATGGGCCGATCCTTTGCTTGTGTCTGCCACCATCTGCTTCCGGGCCTTGCGGAGCTTCCGAATCTGCTCCTTCGTCTCCTTGACTTGAGCGCAGGCATCTATGTAGTCTTTTAATATCTGCTTGTCCAATGGATTCACCCCTCTCTCTTATTCCAAAGTTCTGCCACCTACCACCGCCTGCCTCTCTTATCAACTACCGTTACCTTGCCAAGGATCCGGATTCCACTCATCCGGCAAATGATATTCAGCAACCGCCGGAAATCTCTAACTTCTTCCGGTGGCTTGTCTGCCTTCCGGACTGCCCGGCCTGCGGTCGGATCCGGATAGCCCTCTTTGTTCTTATACATTGGCACCTCCAAATTTCAGTTTTCTTTATTCCACCCATTTCCCTGATTAACATTCCACAACTGGTAATCGTAATCAATATCTTCATCTGGTGTGTCATCCGGGTATTCAAATTCTTCTTTCACATCACCGGATACAAAAATTACAATCATCATCTTCTCCTCCAAATCTTAATTTCAGTTTAGCTTTCTTTCTGCTTTGCTTCCACTCTTCTCAAAAACTGGAAGTACTGAGGTTCATCGCGCAGAATTTTTATACTTCCGTCTTCGTCAATGTATACCGCTTCGATATACTTCACTGTTGGCGCATCGTCTCCATCTTCAAATCTGGTCACAAGCACAATTTGCAATACATTGTACACTCTGCCTCTTAATATCATTCTATAGTCTGTCATGTTTATTGGCATCTTTTCATTTCCTCCGAATCTTCTCGCGCCTGCAAAGCCTCATCCTGTGTGCCTGCAAAGCCTCATCCTGTGTGATAAAAAAGTCGCGTCCAATATCCGATACCGGTGTTGACACGTCTCCCCAGTCTGATGTGAGCTGGATATACCACTCCAGTTCTGGATAATCCTCTTCGTAATCTTCCTCATCTTCATCAAACATCCTGCCGATACGGTACCCGATAACAAAATACGGCTCGTACGGATCGTCCGATTTCCAAACACAGCCGCCGATTTCTACAGGCATCTCGAATGTATTTTTAAGACCTGCAGTCTGCTCTTCCAGACGATCAGCAACATCGCTGCATAAATCACTCCATCGTGTCTGGCAGGTCCATACTTTATCGTTTTTATGCTCCTCTGCTAAATATCTCAATCTTTTAATCATCTGTTCTGTTTCCATAATGTTCCTCCAAATCTCAATCTTCTTGATAAATTGCCTGTCCACACATCGGGCAGAAGTGATAGCATATCTTCTTAAAATCTCCATTAAGGTTTTCTGCACCACATGCCGGGCAAACATATTCATCGACATGTATCTCATTTACCTTCATAGGGATCTGTTTGGACAGTGCGTTTAGTATCAAATGCGTTTCCTTTTTATCGATTGTAACTGTACAATCAATTTCTGCTTTTCTGCATGATCTTATATAGCGTACAACTCTGTAAATTTCGTCCACAATCTCTACCTCCAAATCTTAATTTTCATCCAATTCATGAAAATCTGGTTCCCAATCATGCAATTTCATCATCGACACACAACAATGAATTTTCGTGGCACATCCTTCACAGATTTCGCCCAAACTTTCGTTAAATGATATCCTTGGATTTCCTCCATTTGCCTGCAACTGCTGTCTCCAAGTCTCATTGCACGGATCAATTTCTTTTCCACAGATATCACAAAATATTTTTCTCATGACACCCTCCTCCAAATCTTAATTATCCTCGACCTCAAACTCCGCCTCTGCCAGCTTCGCCAGCGCACCATGCAGCCAAATACGCGCCTGATCGTGGATCATCGGCTCATAAAAATCGACCGTAACCGTAAACTCATGATGTGTGTCTGGCTTATTGCTCGGATCCACACCTACTGCAAAAACACCGTTTTTCATTCCAATTCCTCCTTGTATGCCTCCGGCAGCGGCATCCATGCATTAACAAATAATCCAGCACTGCAGCATGTGTCTCCATCGTCGCAACCTTGCAGATACCATGCACCATCACCCTCATCATTTACCTCGTACCGGCCAATAGCCGTGAGAGAAAAGTTTTTGAATGATACAAGCACATAATCTGCTGTCTCCGGCAGCTTCTCAGCCACCGGAATCCACTCATTCTTTTTCATGCACTCCGGCTCCATCCCCGTATTCTCATACTCTGCCAGCCGCTGCACCAACTCATCTTTTTTATTCGGAGACCAGTACCCGCTTTTGATTTCATTTGCTCTTTTATGCGTTAATCTTTCCACTATTTCTTTTCCTCCTCCAACAAGCTAAACGCTGCCAGCATCATCCTGCCGCAAACCGTTGCGCCTTTATATTTTCTCATGATCTCACCAAAGTCTTTCGTGGCGGCTTCCCAGAATCCAGGCTCTAAAGGCCGTCCATGATACTTCAAGTAAAAATTGTAGGAATCGCACCACACACCTTTTGCAAGCGCCGCCTGCTCCTCGATTCTTGTCATAAAATACAGCCTGCCTTTCTATAATGAGTCTTGCGCCGCTTGAACTGGTTTTCACAGAACTGGATGGCATCCACATAGTCATAGCACACAGCATCTGTCTTTCCCTCAGCCTTTCTTGCTATCCGGCCGATTGACTGCGTAACCACTGCATAGTCTTTCTGCGGTGATACCAGAAACAACCGATCCAGGCATGGGATGTCCAGCCCTTCTTTCGCCAGACCGAACGAAGCAAATAGGATTTTCTTCTCCCCGGTCCGCATTTCCTCAATGGCTGCCTCGCGCTCTGCCTTGGCCCGCTTGCTTGTCATGCTTCCGTCGATCATGGCAGACACCGCTTTTAATTCTTCCGGCAGCAGGCTTCGGATGTTGCGCAGCTGCTCCAGTCTGCTTGCCAGGATAAGGCAGGAATGCCCAGTCTGGTTTACCAGATCCTTCACGATCAACTCATTTCTCTTCTGGTTTTCCCCCAGGTATGCAAGCAGATCGTTATAGTTTAGTGTTCCGTCCGTATCCAGACATCCACGGCTGATCTCTGTCCCGGTATCTCGCCGGCATATCCGCACCTTCATGGTCTTGTCTGCCACAGCTGCGTCCGGCACTTTGTAAATGACCGGCCCCAGCACTGCAAATGTGCTTTTTATCATGCCGTCTGACCGATGCACGGTTGCTGACAGCCCATATTTGTGTCTTGCCGCCAGACTGTTCATGACCTTGTAAAACATAGTTACCTGCGTAGGTGATCCGGCCAGCCGATGGCATTCATCCACTATGATCACATCCCATGTCTTCTGGTACCGCTCCAGATCCAGCTTACAAAGAGTCTGGACCGTTGCAAAGGTCATGTGACTGCCGATCTGAACCTTTCCCGCCGTGATCGCGCCAAGGGTTTCCGGCGGAAAATACTGCTCCGCCCTGGCTCTTGATTGCACCAGGAGATCCTGCGTGTGAGTAACCCACAAAACCTTCCGGCTCAATATTGCCGCCAGTGCAATCCCCATTTGTGTTTTTCCAGACCCGCACGGGCTCTGCAGGATTCCGCAGCTAGCGTGCCGCATAGCCTCCACAGCCGTTTCTTGATAGTCGTACAAGGGAACGTTGCCCTGATAGCTTAAAAGCCCGTTATCGGCCAAATGCACGCTTATCCTGTCGTTTTCTGAAAGGAACTGCCGCACCTGTTTTCCCACTCCCGTAGGAAGAATCAGATCAGAGCCATCAATCCGGTACAACCATAAGTATTTCGGTGTGTTTCCAATCCAGAGCCCGCGGCGTTCCCGCTCCCGGTATTGTGGATTAGGAATGATCATGTTTTCCTGCGCCCAATCATTTAATTCTTTTGATGCATCCCGGATGTGGATTTCAGACCCAATCTCCACGACCATTGTTATCACCTGCCCTCGTTACGTTCAATTCGTCCAGCCAGCTCTCCAGTGTTCTGCCGTATGTAGGCATTGCACTTTTGGGAATCCCTTTCCGACCTTCGTTTTTCAAATGCTTCAACACCTGGAAGTCTACCAGATAAACCGGGGCTCCCTGGAAGCGTACCGCAAACATCCCGCGGCTGTTTCCTGTCATGTGGAAAAGCAGCATTGCATTGTACTGGTTCTCCTCCACTCTTCTCAGCTCGAACACATCTTTCTGGCAGTCCTTGCAATCAACCAGGTACGCTTCCCCGTTTCTTGCCGCAACCACATCGCACGGCTGACCGTTTTTATTATCCTGGAAGCGGTGCACCCAGAAGCCTTCTGCTGCCAGCCGTTCGGCAAATTCTCTCTCGAATTTCGTACCGGCTGATTTATTGCTCGTTTTCATCGTTTTCATCTCCTCATCGCTGCGGTCTTACCATTTTCCAGAAATGTCTTTCCAGAATCTTACCTAGAAAATGCCCGCAAGCCCTTATTTTACTTAGGGTCTTACTGTCTTACCTAAAAACCCGGATAATAAGTCTATATTTTTATAAGAGAAAAAAATAATGACGTTTTCCCCCTCGCGTCACGAGACTATATAACAGGTAAGACTGGTAAGACAGGTAAGACCTTACTAAAAAAGCCAATATTTATGCGGCTTCTAGGGTCTTACCAAGGTCTTACCTTTTAAGAAGTAGGTAAGACCTTTTAATCGAAAGGTAATGTTTCCTGCTCATATTTCTCAACCTGCATGAATCCGTCCTTATCCGTTGCATCATCATCCTCCGGCAGATTGAATTTGATATAGCTTGATTTGATTCCATATACCTTCGTCTGATGCACCATTTTCCCTTGCGAATTGCGCACCAGATACCCTTTTTCTGCCCACTTCCGACTCACGGCTGTATAATCGAATCCATTCTGATCTAAGAAGCTTAAAAGCACATCTCGGTTCACAATCAGTTTCCCGTCGTCAATCTTCCCCCAGACCTCGCCTTTATTCAGAGAATTCTCTGCTTTCGGATCTTCAAAACGAACCTGGTACTTTGCCGCCCAGTTTAACACCTGCTGATACGCGCGTTCTGCAATATCTACATCACGCGTACTCTGCAGATATTGCTTCACCTGGACAATCTGCAGCGGCTGCTCCGCCGTAAAAAAGATCTTTACTGCAATTTCATCTGCCAGCAGCATGCAGGCCATAGCCATTGCCTGTTTATCTGTAGTATCCAGCTGGCAAAGCGTCTCAAAGATTTCCCGGTACCGGTCCATGATCTTGCAGGCTTCTGTCTCCTGTATGTACTCGATGAATTTTTTCCCTGCAAAGCCATAATTCTCCTGTACCATGCTGCTCACATAATGGCCATCCGCCACCAGCGGACCATCAATCGCAATTTCAATGACACGGTTCTTGGAACCGCCACCCGAATTCACCTTTGTGATCGGCTCCTCACCTGTGAAGATAAAACTGTTCTTCCAGGTCTTTGTATCTTCCACACCGCCGTATGCCTTCGCACGGCCACGGTCCACACCCTCTGTGATCTGGTAGATCAGCTGGTCGAAATTTCCCTGCCATTTATCTTTTATGGTCTGCAGCTCGTCACCTGCAAACGGAATGCTGCAGAGAAACGCTGCGTTTCGCATGATGGCATTCTTTGTCATGTTCATGGTCTTGACCAGACCGCCCATCCTTGGATTGCCCCAAATGGACATGGCCACCATCAACGCCACTGTTTTTCCTGTGCCGGTCGTGCCCCACAGATGCAGCACAAACGGAAGCACTTTAAGCGGCTCCAGAAGCACGGAAGCAAAGCTTGCAGCCATCATCATACGCAATGGCAGATTCTTCCGCAGGTCGCTGCAAAGAGCCTTCCAGGACTCGAAATCGCCCTTCTCGGACACATTTTTGAAGATTGCTTCGTAATCCATCCCGCCCTCGTAGCGGATATCCTTTTCATATGGAGTAAACGCTGCACCGACCCATCCAAGGCGGTTGATAGACTTCTTTGGCTCCAGTGCCGCCGGATTATACCCCACGCAGTCACTGATATAACGCACCAGACTCTTTGCGTTGTCCGATGTCACTTCGATGCCGTACTGTGACAGCACGTCCACAATCTTATTGGTATTGGCGCAAACAGACCGGTCAACTGTAATCCGCTGCCAGGACGCAGATTTAAAATAAGCCAGTGTGATACGTTCTTCTGATGTATCCACGTTCTTCAGGATCTCAACCGGCATGATCGGATGGCTGCAGGCAACAACCGGGACCTGCTGCATGTTTTTGTCATACCGGACTGTTTTCACGCCCATATCGTTTGCAGTCCACTCTGCGCAGTTAAGCTCCAGCGGCTGATCGGTAAAAGCCGTCTTCTTCCCGGTCTGGCGCATACGCTGGATATAATCAAGCTGGAACTGTTTTAACAGGTTGTTAAACTCCAAGGCACGTTTTATGGTCTTTGCTGCGTTCCGCAGCGCCTCAATGTATTTCTGGCGCTCCACGTTGTCATCAATCTCAAAAATCCGGTAGAATACTTCATCTGGAAATGGATCCATCTTCTCCAATTTTGATATACCAGTCGCTAACTCTTCGTTCGACTTTTCCAATTTCACTCACCGCCTTCCTGTCTGAGTATAGTTGTTCCGGGCACTGATCCAGACAGTCAATCAGATATTCCACATAGGTAATATTTCCAAGTGCCTCATAGAAATGCTCGCTGCGCTCTCTGATTGCCTCACAGAGCAGTCCGCGATACACAACCAGCCATTTCCTTGCATAATACATAAAATCGCGTAATTCGCGTTTTAAACGGTTTCGTTTATCTGCTTCGCGCTTCTCCCGGTACGTCACCGGTTTCTGGATTGGAATCTGGAACGCTGTTGCAAGCTGCTTAGCCGCCTCATAATTGCCAATGCCAAAATAACCGGCTACAAACTTAATCTGATCACCGCCAGCACCGCAGGAGAAGCAGTAATACCCTTTCCCATTCGGATATATCTTCATGGATGGCCGGGTATCGTGATGGAACGGACAGAGACATTTCCCGTTTAAAACATGCAGGCCGCAGTATTCTACGGCCTGCTGCATACTCACTGCATCTTTTACTTTGCTATAAAGCTCCGGATCACATGAACGGGATTCCTTCATCGCCTGCTCCCTCCGGAATATCTACAAAGCCATCCCCTACAGCAGATGGAGTGCCATGGTTAACCGGAGTTGTCTGGCCTACAGGCGGATCCTGTAAAACTTCATCCTCCGGCACCTCTGCCTCGGCCAGACCTGTCACGCTGCGAACCTGGAACAGTTCCGTTACAAATGGGCGGTTACCGTTGGCTGCCTCGTACTGACGGCGGCGGAAAATACCACCAAACTCCTTTCCGACCATCTGCTTCTCGTTGTCGTTCACGTCCCACTGGAAAGTAAAATTATTGGAACGCTCAATGGATGTGATAATACCCTTAAACCAGGAAAGGCCCTTGCCCTCCATGTTCTGTTTGAAGACTCCGCGCCACTTCGCTCCCATCGGGTTCTGCGCCTTATCACTCTCAAACATCTTTTTGTAGAAGTCCTTGTACTCGCCCTTTGCGATATCGTACAGCAAAACAAACTGCAGATTACCATTCTTGGATTCCTGGGTGGTCACCTGCTTAATCACACACACATATTTTCCCTTCGGCAGCTGCTGGAACTCTCCTGTATAAGCTGCTACCTCATCGTATCCTGCCGGTTTCTTAATCATGACTGCTTGTCCTCCTTGGATTTATATTTCTCCCATCCGTAAAAATCGCGGATGGTATCATCAACCAGTTTCAGGTTGTTTTCAATTTCTGGTGCCTCGAACATATCCTCCGGGGTCTTTGTAATATCGGAACCATCTGTAACCGCACGAAAGAAATGATTTCCATTTTCGCTCATGCACCGGATGCAGATTGTAACCATTCCCTCCAAGCAAACCTTACGATCAAGCTGCTTGCCGATCGTTCTAAGTCTGGAAATGCCAAAATCGTCCGTGTCTTCGTGGAACATGATGTATACAATTTTGTCCGGATCCGTCACATCCGTCTTGATCCGCTTCACAAGTCCATACATTGCATCCGCGATATCGTCATACATTTCAAACGACGCGTTGCCCTTTTTGTTGCGGTGCTGTGACATAAACAAATGCGTCATGATATAACCAGCATCATCAATCACATAACTCATAAAGTTTCATCTTGTTTTTCCTCCGCGCCTCGCTTATAATGAGGCTGTAAATTCATTTTTTATTTACTTGATTCCCTGGAAGTTGCAGCTTCCGGGGTTTCTTTTTTCAGGCGCTTGATCTCGGCATCAATCATCGCACGAAGCTCCTCATAAGCGCCCATCTGCTCCGCCGGATCAATCGTCTGACAGACTGCAGTCTTTACAAATCTGACGGTCATCCGCTTCAAAGCGGCATCATCTGTCTCACCGTAGGCATAAAATGTGCCCTCCAGCTTACTGTCAACTCTGCCGCCAGTGATGGCCAGAACGCAATCGCTAATCTCTGTCAACTCACGATTAAACGTAACCTCTACCATGTCCTCACCTCCCTCCTACGCCAATGCTAGAATAATAAACAACCAGAACATAAAACCGGTCGCGCCGCAGAACGCTGCAGCTACAACCATCACATCCACAGCAAGATCTCCCAGCCGGTCAGATAATGGCTTCTCCGGCGCCGGTTCTTCCGCCGGTTCTGTCACCGGGTCACTCTGCACGACCGCATAGCTGAGTGCCTGCGGGTGCTGAGCCTGGATAAAATTAAGCTTCGTCATCGCAACCTCCTTCCCCCGGTTCATATGCCGGATACTGTTCGATAAATTTCTCCAGGTCAGCACCGCGGATCTTGATTGATCCGAGACGCAACCCGATAAGCTGCTTTTCATTCAGCAGTCTGTATACTGCGGACGTATTAACTCGCAGTATCTTCGCTGCCTCTTTTACCGTGTATAACGGTTCGTATGCTCTTACCACTCTGCTCGCCTCCTCTCTTATTCCAGCAGGTCCTCGATTTCTTTTCCGAATGTAATCATTGCGTGGTATAATCTCTTGAATAAGGAGGATTCCACTATGATCATTAACAAAGCCGAAACCAAACTACTGAAATATGTCTACAAACACAAAACAGTATCTTACAAATCTTTAAAACGAAAATTTTCAAAATACCAAAATTTACATGAATCCATTGAAAGCCTTGTATATCATCACTATCTGATTCAAGTTGGTGGGCATCAGAACAATCTCGGCAATCCGATTCCTATCACAGATGAAACCTTGTTTTCTATGGATTCGCTCGGTTCTTCTATCGTTGAAAGTAAACAATGGTTTGATACCGAATATGTTGTAAGCCACATCATTGTCCCGATTGTCCTCGCTGTAATAAGCACGTTGCTTACATTACTCCTAACCAGTGCGCTATCGCCATCCCAACGAACGAACCAAGAAGCCCCATCACAGCAGGAACTCCATATTCAAGAAAAAACTCTTTAATACGCCACACGTCTCTTACCTCTTCTCCTATTCCAGCAGGTCCTCGATTGCGACACCGAGATAATCGGCTACTTTCTGGACTTTGCGAATACCAGGTTCATTGTTATTCCATTTGCAAATGTAACTTCTGGGAAATTCCAAAGCCTGTTCCAACTGCATAATGGTAATGCCTTTCTTTTCGCAAATTTTCTTAATGTTATCGTAAAGCATGTTCTCACCTTCTTTCCTATAATGATTGCGCAAAATTTTGAGAATTATATATTGACTTTATGCGTAAAATATTCTACAATCAGAAGTGCCAACAACTAACTGGAAAACAACGCATTTCGCAAAATCTTGCGCAACTCATATTTTTATTATACACAAGATTTTGCGTATGTCAATAATTAATTGCGCAAAATTTTGAGGTATTAATAGAATGGGATTATACGAACAAATACGAGATGCCGCAAAGGCAAAAGGATATTCGGTCAATAAACTTGAGCAAGAGCTAGGATTTGCTAGAAGTTCCATTAATAAATTCAATAAAAACAAACCGAGTATCGAAAAGCTGCAAAAAATCGCCGATTTTCTTGGCATATCATTGGATTATTTAACTACTGGCGAGAATGCAGCCGAAGGATTTAACACACTTACCGCAAAAGATGAAAAAGATATTGAGAAGATTTTAAATCAAACACGCGAACAACTGCTCACACAGGACGGACTAATGTTTGACGGCGATCCTGCCAGTCCTGAAGCGATAGAATCAATTCTTTCTGCTATGCAGATTGGCATGGAAATGGCGAAGAAAAAGAACAAGGAAAAGTACACACCTAAAAAATACAAAAAGGATTAGCTTATGGATATAAAGAAAAGGGCCAATGCTCTGGCACGAAAGCACAGAAGCAGAGATCCCTTTGAAATCATCCGCGGATTAAATGTTATCGTTGTTTATGCTCCGCTGGTCGGCGTTCGCGGCTTTTACCAATATTTTCAGCGGAATAATATTATCTATATAGATGAGAATCTTCCGAAGCATGTACAACGTTTCGTTTGTGCGCATGAACTCGGTCACATGTTCTTGCATAAAAGCGCAAATGCCATTTTTATGGACACACGAACGCAATTCAACACCCAACGCTATGAAATCGAGGCTAACTACTTTGCGATGTCACTTCTTGTTGGAGATGATATACTTGCTGATTACGAAGAATATACTGTAGATCAAATATCTCATTTATTGGGATACGAAAAAGAATTAATTCAACTGCGATTAAAATAGCCTATGGCGTTTTAATAAAAATCAAAAGAAAAGAGGAACTGGGTATGAAGAAAGTAAAATTATTACTCGCTGCTGGAATTGCGTCTGCTGCTTTTTCTATGACTTCTTTTGCCGGAGAATGGAAGCAAGACACTAATGGTTGGTGGTATCAAAACGATGACGGCAGTTATTCCACCAACACCTGGCAGGAGATTGGCGGAAAACAGTACTATTTTGATGCAAACGGCTATATGCTCCATGACACCACAACTCCTGACGGGAAACAGGTCGGAAGCGATGGCTCGCTTATTGCTGCACCCCTGTTCGATTTTGACATTGAAGATTCCAGGATTACCTATACTGGATGGAAAACAGAACTTGATTATAACGGAGATCTCTGTGTGGTGCTATATTATAATTTCACTAACAAACAATCTGAGCCTCAGGGTGCATACCTTGCTGATTATGGCATTACTGTATACCAGAACGGCGTCGAGTGTGATACCACATGGCTTTCTTACAACAACAAAGATAATAGCTTAGACAATTATAGTAAAAAAATCACACAAGGAACAACCCTTCCAGTTGGAAAGGCTTATAAAATAAAAGATATGAGCGCTTTAACAATCCAGATTAAAGAACTTTGGAATTGGAGTAATCCCAAGTGCCAAACTGTTACATTAAATATTCACTAAGCAACTCTATCATAGACAAAAAGAGGAATCGAATATGAAAAAAGAAAAGCCTACAACCAAGATCTGTAAATATTGCAAAACAGAAATTCCCTTCGATGCAAAAGTGTGCCCACAGTGTCGTAAAAAACAGGGCGGCAGCGGCTGTCTGGTTGCTATAGGCGTTGTTGTAGCAATCGGAGTATTAGGTTCATGCTTCGCAGGAGGCGGCTCTTCCACAGAAACCACTGCTGCCCCAACTGAAGCGGCCTCTGCAGTTGCAACTTCTGAAACCACTGCCGAAGCTACCACCGTTGCAGAATCTGTTGCTAAAACCACTGCTCCAGAGGCAAATGTTCCAACTGAGTACAAATCAGCTTTAAAGAAAGCTGGCACATATTCGGATACCATGCACATGTCCAAAGCCAGATTATATGATCAACTGACTTCTGAATATGGTGAAAAGTTTTCTGCAGAGGCAGCTCAGTACGCTATTGACAATGTAGATGCAGACTGGAACGCCAATGCACTGGCCAACGCTCAGAACTACAACGACACCATGCATATGTCTAAGGCCAGATTGTATGATCAACTTGTATCTGATGCAGGAGAAAAATTTACGGAAGAAGAAGCCCAGTACGCTGTTGATAATGTCAAAGCTGATTGGAATGAAAACGCTCTTGCAACTGCAAAGAACTATCAGGATACTATGGCAATGTCTCCAGAAGCTATCCGCAGCCAGTTGACTTCAGACGCCGGTGAAAAATTCACCGCAGAAGAAGCTGATTATGCAATTTCTCATTTAGAATAATTAATCTAATCTCATAAAATGCAAAACCGCCCGGTACGCCAATACCGAACGGCTTTACATATCTCTTACCAGATTGCTCCGGAAAGAATAATAATTGATTGCACACAAATTATATCATCTCCGAAGCGCTCTGGCAAGGGGCGTATTTTTATACCCATTTTTACCGTTGCGACATCGCAACACCCACACGAAAGGAGAATGATATATGGGACAATTAAGAACAAGGAAACGCGGATCAACCTGGCAATACAGCTTTGAAGCTGCACCGGTGAACGGAAAACGGAAATCTATCTCGAAGGGTGGATTCCGTACCAAGGCTGAGGCTCTGACGGCCGGCACTGCAGCAATGAATGAATATAATTCTTCCGGCCAGTCATTCACACCGTCTGAGCTCAGCGTGTCCGACTATCTGGATTACTGGTTTGATAATTATTGCAAAACGAATTTAAAATACAATACGCAGCTTGGCTATCTGTCTATTATCGAAAACCGGCTGAAGCCGCAGTTCGGTCAGTACCGCTTGAAGTCGCTTAGCACCGCTTCCGTGCAGGAATATGTGAACCAGCTAAAACTCAATGGCTTAGCACGATCTTCTGTGGTTGGCATTTTATCCGTGCTGTCAGCTGCGTATGAATACGCGATTGAACCTTTGCAGTATGTTAAAGAAAACCCCTGCACCAGGGCAAAAATTCCAAAATTCGAAAAACAGCCAAAGGAGCGCGTCATCATCCCTCCGGAAGACTTTAAAAAAATTCTGGAGCGCTTTCCAAGCAGCACGCCTTTCTATCTGCCGCTTATGATCGGATATTATACAGGCCTGCGGATCAGTGAGACCTTTGCACTGTGCTGGAGTGACATTGACTTCGAAAACCGCACCTTATCCGTTACGAAATCCGTGGTAAAACGCAACTATGGGGTTGATGTCAGAAAAGTAATGGAACAAAAGGGAAAGAAAGAAGAAAAATCTGCATGGTATTTCGGAACACCAAAAACGGAGTCATCCGTCCGTACCATTAAATTCGGAGATGCCTTGTATAAGGCTCTGAAACACGCTCAGATCGAGCAGAAAAAGAATCGTCTGCTCTATGGAGAATATTACACAGATCATTATCTGAAACCAGAAAAAGACGAAAAGGGGAATACCATTTACCGGATCATCCCGGTAGAACACAGCATTGATTGCACATTGCAACGCATTGATTTATTATGCTGCCGGGAAAATGGGGAATATGTCAGCACCGACTCTTTCAAATACTGTTCGCGGGTGATCCACCACGAACTGAAATTGGCATTCGACTACCATTCCCTCCGTCACACTCATGCCACCATGCTAATAGAAAATGGTGCTGATATCAAGGATGTCCAGATGCGCCTGGGACATGCTGATATCAACACCACCTTGCAGGTCTACACTCATGCCACCGAAAAAATGGCAGAACGCAGCGTAGAAATCTTTGAAAAAGCTGCCAGTCTTTGACAACATCTCAAAAAAGCGTTGTCAAATCGTAGTCAAATGGGCTTTCGTGGTCGTCCAGAAAGCCCACAAACCCTTATTTTATGCGGGTAAGTCTAACAATAGTTTCCACGTGCCCGGTCTCCGGAAACATGTCCACCGGCCAAGCCCCTTCAGCCTGATACCCCATCTTCTTAAACACGCCCAGATCTCTCGCCAGCGTATCCGGGCCACAGGACACATAAATCACGGTCTTCGCCTTCACAGCTGCCACCGCCTTAATAAACGCCTCGGTACTTCCGGCTCTTGGCGGATCCATGAGGACTACGTCTACGGTGTCGCCGGAGGCAGCCATCTGCATCATGAATTCGGTTGCATCGTTGCAGTAGAAGCGGATGTTTTTGACATCGTTGCATTTTGCGTTCTGAACGGCATCGCGGACAGCGTCGGCGTTCAGTTCTACGCCGATGACTTCTTTTGCCTTGGATGCGGCGATGATGCCGATGGTTCCGATTCCGCAGTAGGCATCCAGTACGCGCTCGTTGCCGGTCAGGCCAGCCAGTTCAATAGCTTTGCCGTACAGGTACTCGGTCTGGACCGGGTTGACCTGGTAGAAGGATTTCGGGGAGATGCGGAATTTGCAGCCGCACAGTTCGTCTTCAATGTAGCCTTTGCCGAACAGAACATGTTCTTTATCCCCCAGTACCATGCTGGTGCCGCGGTTGTTGATGTTCTGGACAATGGTGGTGATCTCCGGGTGTTTCTGGCGCAGGGCCTTGACGAAGTTGTTCTTGGACGGGAATACCGGAGATGCGGTGACCAGTACCACCATGATCTGGCCGCTGGTGAAGCCGCGGCGGATCAGAACATGGCGTAAGAGTCCGTAACCGGTATCTTCATCGTAGGTACGGATTTTGAAGGATTTCAGCATGCCGCGGATGGTGCCGATGATCTCGTCTGCTTTCTGGTCTTCGATCATGCAGGTTTCCACCGGAACGATGTTGTGGGTTTTCTCTTCGTAAACGCCGGAGATGGCTTCGCCCTTGCGGTAGCCGAATACGGCATGTACCTTGTTGCGGTAGTGGAACGGATTGTCCATGCCTTTGATGCCGTGTACTTTGCAGTAGTTTCCAAGAAGCTTCTGCATCTGGCTCTGCTTCATCTGGAGCTGCTCTGGGTATGGCATGTCCAGATACTGGCATCCGCCGCAGCGGTGCGCTACCGGGCACAGACCTTTCTTCTTTGGTGCCTTTTTCTCTTCTGTTGAAGACTGAAGTTTTCCTGATTTCGGGGAATCGACAAATCCACGCTTCGGTTCTGATTTTTTGCCGAAGTTCATAGTATCCTTACGGGCAGATTTTCCGAAACTCTTCTGCGCGGACTTTCCATCTGCTTTTCCGAATTTTTCAACTTTTCCACAAGCAAAATCCCGCGCTGATTTCTGATCTGCATCCTTGCCATCTTTCTTCCTAGCCCGGCTCCAAGCCTCTTTCTGGTCTGTTTTCTGCTCAGAAGATTTTCCGGCCTTTTTCACCTGTTTCTCTCCAACCCACTCTTCAAATTTATCATCCAGACTCCGTCCCTGCTTTCCGGCAGCCGGTTTTTTCTTCCAATTTTCTTTTTTTACATTTCTATCCTGTTTCACAGTACTCAAGCCCCTTGCTTTTTTCTCTAAAATATTTATAATTAATTCCAATTAGTTACTTATATTACATACCTTCAGGAGGAACCCTTATGTCCCATACATCCGATAACAACACACAAGCCGGTGCGTTACACACCGGCGAGGATTCTTTTTATATGGATCCGGTTCTCTACACCGGACGTCCGGCGGACTGCACCGGGCGGCTGGAGAAGGAGATCCGCACCTATGACCTGTTAGATGAGCTCCAGATTCCTTACTGGCGGCTGGATCACGATGCCACCGCCACCATTGACGCCTGCCATGACGTGGATGTCCGGCTGGACATTGAGATCTGCAAGAACCTGTTTCTCTGCAATACCCAGAAAACCGATTTTTACATGCTCATGATGCCGGGCCACAAGAAGTTTAAGACGGCGAAGCTTTCCAAACAGATTGGAAGCGCCCGCCTTTCCTTTGCAAGCTCAGAATTCATGGAGGAATTTCTGAATATCACGCCGGGTTCTGTCAGCGTGCTAGGGCTGATGAATGACAAGAATAACCGTGTGCGGCTGCTCATCGACCAGGATGTGATCGACCACCACACCTTTGTGGGCTGTCATCCATGCATCAACACCTCCAGCTTAAAGCTTTACACGAAGGACATTCTGGAGAAGTTTCTCCCGGCAGTCCATCATGAATATACGATCGTCAATCTTCCATGGGAAGACTGATCTGATTCCATGTCAGAACTGCAGACAAATGGCCAAATCCGATGTCCGGACTGACTGCGCACAGTTTCTGCCATGGACCCAGTTACTCATTTCTTATTTGCTCAGCGGTCTGGTAACTTCTTTCAGCCAGGCCGCTTCTTCTGCGTCCAGATGCGGCGCGATCTTTTCGTATACCTGTGCGTGGTACTCATTGAGCCATGCCAGATCCTGCTCTTCCATCAGAGATACATCCACCGGCTCCAGATCGATCGGCACGTAGGTCAGATACTCGAAGCTTAAGAACTGGCCGTAATCAGTCTTTTCGTCCTTCTTGCAGTAGATCAGGTTCTCTGTGCGGATGCCGTGGCTTCCCTCAATGTAAAGTCCCGGCTCATCGGAGCATACCATGCCCGGCATAAACGGCGCGCTGTCCTGGCGCTCCGGCACTACCCGGTAACGGATGCCGATGGGACGCTCATGCACATTTAACAGATAACCCACGCCATGGCCGGTTCCGTGGTTGAAATCCAGTCCGCGCTTCCAGAACGGTGCCCGCGCTACATAGTCCAGGCTCAGGCCGCTGCAGCCTTCCAGGAATTTCACATGGCCTAGGCGCAGCATGCTCATCAGAACCAGGGTGTAATGCTCTTTTTCTTCATCCGTGACCGGCCCCAGGGCGATGGTACGGGTGATGTCGGTGGTTCCCTCGTAATACTGGCCGCCGGAATCTACCAGGTACAGGCCTCTTGCCTGCAGGCTCGCGCAATGCTCCGGCACGGCATGATAATGGCACAGTGCCGCATTTTTCCCATATGCGGAGATTGTGTTGAAGCTGATATCCAGTGCTCCATGCTCCCGGCGCATCTGATCCAGACGATCAGCCACGCTGCACTCATCCATCGGGATCTTACCGATGTTTTTCTTCAGCCAGTAAATGTATTTGGTCATGACCACACCATCGGTGATGTGGGCCTTTTTCATATTTTCAATCTCGGTCTCATTTTTCTGGGACTTGGCGTACACGGTCGGATTCATCTGATCAATGATCTGGTTCTGGGTCTGCACGCTCTCGTAAATGGCAAAGTTCACACGGCTCTTCTCCAGAAGCACGGTATGGTCTTTCAGCTCCTTTACATCCGCGTAAATGTCATTGTAGGGGCGGATAGTCACGCCCAAGGACTCCAGGTAAGAGCGGACCTCATCGGAGATCACCTGCGGATTCACATAGAAGAACAGGTTCTCCCCGGTTACCATCAGGTAGGACAGCACCACCGGATTGCATGGAATGTCGTTCCCGCGGATATTGAACAGCCAGACAATGTCATCCAGCGTGGTGATGATATGCACATCCGCGTAAGCCTTCTTCATGGCTTCGCGCAGGTTTTTAATCTTCTCGGATGCGGCCTGTCCGGCATATTTCTCTTCCAGGATCCATACCGGCTCTGCGGAAAGCTCCGGGCGGTTTTCCCAGATCTCACCGATCAGATCATGGTCGGAGCAGATGGATGCCTGTTTTCTGGAAAGACGATGCCGCAGGCTTTCCCCTGTCTTGCTGTTGATAACACGGCCATCAAAGCCAAGCACACCATGCTCCGGCATGTGGTCTGCCAGATACTGCTCCACGGTCAAAACTCCGGGCTGGCCCATTTTCATAAGTTCTACGCCACTATCTTTCAATTCTGCTGCCGCCTGCACAAAATAACGGCCATCGGTCCACAAACCGGCCCAGTCCTTCATGATCAGGGCAATACCCGCAGAACCGGTAAAGCCGGTGATGTACTTTCTGCATGCAAAATGCTCCCCCACGTACTCCGACTCATGGAAATCTGCTGTCGGCACCAGATAGGCATCCATATGATAAGTCTCCATCAGTCTGCGGAGACGCGCAATTCTCTCTGTAATTTCGTTCATGTAATTATCCTCACTTTTCATTCTGACGCATGGCATCTGCAATAGCTGCCGCAATGCCTTCACTGTAGGTTGGATGAGCACGCATCGCCAGGGAAAGCTGCTCGGCAGTCAGTCCGTTTGCAATGGCCGTGGCCATTTCTCCGATCATATCCGTAGCTCGTGGACACATCATCTGCGCTCCCACAATGGTATTGGAATATGCCTCAAAGATCAGGCGGATAAAGCCATGCTCCTCTCTGGCAATGATGGATTTTCCGTTTTCTCCCATATCGTAAACGCCACAGCGTACCTTCATGCCAAGTTCTCCGGCCTTCGCCTCCGTGATGCCGACCGTAGCAATCTCCGGCTCAGTATAGATGCAGCTCGGCACGATCGGCAGAGAGACAAACATGCCGTTCGGCACAGCCTCCAGACGAATGGTATGGGGTTTTCCGGCCAGGTTTTCAATGACATAGGTAGCCTGGGCCATAGCCACATGGGCCAGTTGTGTTTTTGCAGAGACATCGCCGATGGCATAGATACCCGGCTCGCTGGTTTCAAAGTCTGCGTTTACCACCGGTCTTCCATGCTCCATCTGCAGGGTCATATCCTCTCCAAGAAGACCTTCCGTGTAAGGTGTTCGTCCCACGGCTACCACGACCTGATTGGTCTTGATCTGGGTAGTCTCATCGGTCAGCAGATGGCGCACGGTGCATACCAGGCCTTCCTCCCGCTGGATCTCCTCCACCATGGCATTGCAGTATACAGTAATGCCCTTTTCCGTGAGCTGTTCCTTTAACGCCTCAGAAACTTCCTCATCCATCGGTCCCAGAAGATGCGGACCCTTTTCTACGATGGTTACCTTGGAGCAGAGTGCCTGGAAAATGGTGGCAAACTCCACGCCAATGACACCGCCGCCCATGATGACGATGCGGTCATAGTTCCAGGTTGGAACCGCCAACAGACGGTCACTGTTGATGACGCCCGGCAGGTTAATGCCCGGAATCTTCGGCATGATCGGCTTCGCACCGGTAGCGATAATGATATTCTTTGCACGAAGATATTCCTTGCCGCTCTCGCCTACTACTTCTATAGTTTTCTCCCGGCGGATGGTCGCCTTTCCCTTTATAAAGGTGATATTATTTTTATCAAACAGCTTCTGGATTTCATCGCGGTACCGACGCACAGAACGCTTCTTGTAATCCTGCATTTTTGCAAAATCAAAGGAGATAAAATCAGTAGAGACACCAAATTCATCCCCGTGCTGCATCATGGAAAAAATATTGGACGCATGAAGCAGCGCCTTGGTGGGGATGCAGCCCCGGTTGATACAGACACCGCCCAACTTATTCTCATCCACCACGGCTACCTTCATGCCGAAGGACGCGCCCTTGATGGCTGCAGTATAGCCGCCCGGTCCTGCCCCGATAATCACCAGATCATAATATGTTGCCATAAATTTGTATTCCTTTCGTTCTGTCACGATTTTCTTTCTGTCATTGTGCCTGCTCTGCAGTTTGCAGCCGCACTTGCCTAAAACAGATGCAGCGCTTCGCAAGCCTTATAAACACCGTCCTCGCCAATGGGCGCGGTAACGTAATCCGCTGCCGCCTTCAGCTGCGGATGCCCATTGCCCATAGCCACGCCGATGCCTGCGGTAGTCACGATCTCATAATCATTCATACTGTCGCCAAAGGCGATCGTGTTCTTTAGCGGGATATTCCAGGCTTTGCAGAGGCGTTTGAGGCCTTCTGCCTTGGAGGCATCCTTTTCAATGATATCGGCCCCTTCCCGGCTGGAAAACAGTGGAAGCTTCAGCATAGGGAATGCCGCCTCCACTTCTTTCGCTCCAGGCTCCCGGCCAATGTAGGCCAGCGTGCGCACCGGCATGTCCAGAAGCTTCCACGGGTCGCGAAACTTCCGGTCCGACATCTGCCAGCGTACCATATCGTGTCGGGTCACACACCAGGGATTGATGAAATAATCGATATCACCCACGGTCATGCCGATGGCGTAATCCTTCCCTTCTGCAAATTGCAGCAGTTCTTCTACCAGTTCCCGCTTCATACAATGTTCATAGATCAGTTCCGAGCCGATGGTGATCTTGTTGCCATTTAAATGGATGATGGCATCCGGCTTCACCTCATCTGCCAGGCCCTCGCTGAACTTGGCATCCATGTCACGGCCGGTAGCGATCACGATATAGTAATTTTTGCGAAGCAGATCCAGCGCTTTGATGGCGCTGTCCGGAATCTTATAATCTGCATGGTTCAGCAGTGTCATGTCCATGTCAAAACTGACGATTCCCTTCATAAATAACTCTCCGTTTTCCTTCTGTAATCGCGGCTGCGAGCAATCCGCCAGCTGCCGGTAATTCTAATACCCATGATAACAAAGTACAGGTGAACTGTAAAGTCCGAAGGGAAGATTTAAAAAATTCTTATACAAATTGCTTTTCAAATTGCTCATTTTCTGATATACTATTATAGTTCGATCGGGGTATGGCGTAGCTTGGTAGCGCGCTCGGCTGGGGGCCGAGAGGTCGCAGGTTCAAATCCTGTTGCCCCGATTCTATAAAAGCATCGGCAGTTTTCTGTCGATGCTTTTTGACTATCATTTTCTTTTCAGTACCTCAATTTTCTTACGCTGTCTCTCCCCCAGTTACCCGCCTGATATGAATCGCAAGAAATCCGGTTTCTTCTTTCGCAAGAACCAGCCGTAGCTCCTGTTCCAGTTTTTTCAAAATCTGCTCAGCCAACGCGTATTCGAATGGAAACTGCTCTTTTGCGTATGCTTCCAGATCAAGATCCGTGCGTTCTCCCTTTCTGGCCCGGGCCAGCATATAGCGGATATGACTCATCAGCCGGTTGTAACCGAGAGAGCCATAAGGAAGCTTCTTTCCGGCTCCTTCCTCGATCATGGTCATACAGACGCCCACCAGACGGGCTGTTTCCAGAGAATCAGCCACATTTTCCTGCGCCAGTCCGGCGTGGATATGCAGGGCGATGAAGCCGGCTTCATCCTCTCCAAGGGCGGTTCCCGTCATCTTTTTTAAGATTTCGCATCCTTTTCTGGCCGCTTCATACTCATCTCCAAATAAGGCTGCAATATCATGCTGAAACGGATTGGGAATTTCTTTTTTCTCTCTGGCCCGTGCTGCTGCCATAGCAATGTGATCTGCCATTGGGATCAGAATATCATGCTGCAGTGGTCCCATCGCCGCTTCTGCCATCTCTATGATTTTTCCGGCTGCTTCGATATAAAGCGGATCAATGCCGTTTACGCGGATCAGCGCCGGCGTTTTTTCGCTCACAAGCTCATAACGGCGGCCTTTTGGAAGTTCTGTCATTCGCTCTCCCGCGCGGTGTCCAAATCCTGCTCCGTTTCCCAGAAGAATCAGCTCCTGACCGCTGGCATCATCCAGCACCAGAATCCCGTTATTGTTCAATACTTTGATTACCCGATACATAAAAAATACCTCCTGCATCTTATGCCTGTCCTGTTATTATACACGACAACCTTAGGATGCAGAAAGTACTTTTTGTTTCGTATGATAAATACTCCCTAAGTTTTTATCTTACTTTCTTATCTGACCAATCAGCTCTAGCCGTTTCACTTGCTTTTCTCCTTCTAAGCTTAAGCTTTCTCCCTCTGTCAGTCCAGTAAAAATAACGATACAGGCATCGCTCACTGCGTGTTCCCGGATATAGGCCGGGTCAAATTCCATGAGCTTATCTCCCTTTTTGATTTTCTGTCCATCACTTACAAATACCGTGAAGCCTTCCCCATTCAGTTTCACAGTATCTACACCGATATGGAGCAGATATTCCGTCCCATCCGCCGCCTTCAGGCCAATCGCATGTTTACTCGGAAATACAAACATAACCTCGCCATCTTCCGGTGCCACAACAGTTCCATTCTCCGGCATAACCAGGTAGCCGTCTCCCATGGCTTTGCTGGCAAATGCCTCGTCCGGTGCCTCCGTGATTGGCTTTAATACGCCCTGGAACGGAGAGTAAAGTTTGTGGATGTTTTCTGCGATGTTCTTGCTCTCTGCCAGATTCACAGATGCTTCGGTTTCCGCAGTCACTTTGGTGCCCATATTCTCTGCACCATCTGTAGCTTCTGCGGTATCCTCCTCATGCTCCTCTGCCAGATAAGCTTCCAGCTCGGATTTGATCACAGTCACCTGCGGTCCGTAAATAATCTGGATTCCCTGCCCTTTTACGATCACGCCTACCGCGCCGGTCGACTTCAACAGCTTTTCATCAACCAGCGACGAGTCTGCGATAGAGCAGCGGAGTCGTGTCGCGCAGCAGTCCACGGAAGTGATATTGTTTCTTCCTCCCATACCCATTGTAATGGCTGCACTCCGGCTGTCTTTACTGTTTTCTGCCTGGCTGCCGCTTTCTCCCTCTTTCGCTTCAGTCCTGCGGGCATTCACATCAGCCTTCGTGTAGAGCTTCGTCTCCTCGTCATCGTCCTCACGTCCCGGTGTTTTCAAATCAAATTTTTTAATCAGAAAACTGAACAAAACGTAATACAGAAGGAAATACACAATTCCTGCTGGAATGATGCGAATCCAGCTGGTTTTCGCATTGCCCTGAAGCACACCGAAAATCACCAGATCCAGAAGACCACCGGAAAATGTAAGACCCACTGCAATGTTCAAAATATGCGCAACCATATAGGCGCTTCCGGCCAGAATCACCTGAACTGCAAACAGCATTGGTGCTACAAACAGGAAAGAGAACTCAATTGGCTCTGTAATTCCAGTAAACATGCAGGCCAGCGCCGCACTTAAAAGCAGACCTCCTGCTGCCTTTTTCTTTTCCGGTTTCGCGCACCGGTACATGGCCAGCGCCGCACCCGGAAGTCCAAAAATCATAAAAATAAACTCACCGGAAAAATACCGGGTAGCATCCGCGCTGAAATGCGTCACATCTGACGAAGCCAGCTGCGCAAAGAAAATGTTCTGGCCGCCCTGAATCAGATTTCCATCCACCATCATGGTGCCGCCTACCGCAGTCTGCCAGAAAGGCATATAAAACACATGATGCAGACCAAACGGGATCAGCGCACGCTTAATGATACCAAAAATCAGGGTTCCGAAATAACCGGTTCCTGTAACCAGACCGCCCAGCGCGAAAATGCCATTCTGGACAGCCGGCCAGATAAAGTACATCAGAATACCGATACCAACGTAAGTAACGGTAGAAATAATCGGTACAAAACGGGAGCCGCCAAAAAATGACAGTGCGTTTGGCAGTTCAATCTTATAAAACCGGTTGTGGAGTGCTGCCACGCCAAGTCCCACAAGAATACCGCCAAATACGCCCATCTGCAGGGTCTGAATACCGCAGACACTGGCAATGGTTCCCTCAAGCACATCCGGCGCAATTGTTCCGTCCGCTAAGACTTTTCCTGCTAATAAAAGCACCGCGTTGATTGATGCATGCATCACAAAAAAAGAAATCATAGCCGAAAGTGCCGCAACCTCTTTTTCCGCCTTCGCCATGCCAATGGCAACACCCACCGCAAAGATGATCGGCAGATTATCAAAAATGACATTTCCTGCCTTGCTCATGATCATAAGCAGTGCATGCAGGATGGTTCCATTACCAAGAATCCCCTGTAAGCCATAGGTTGCAATGGTAGTCTCATTGGTGAAGGAACTTCCAATCCCCAGCAGGAGGCCAGCAACCGGAAGCACCGCAATCGGAAGCATGAAGCTGCGTCCCACTCGCTGAAGCACCCCAAAAATCTTGTCTTTCATGTTCTTTCTCCTTTTTTTCTGAGTATTCAGGTGTGTCTTTCTGACAGTTTTCACATCTCCCAAAAATTCTTCCTGCAAACGCACAAACTTCTTTCCATTTTATATATTTCGCCTGTGCAGAAAAGAAACCTGCTCCTATCAGCATACCCAAAACAATCCGTTTCAGTCGCTTCTGGGAAGTGTGGTTTTATTTGGAAAATGAAAAAGGCATCAACCAAAAGGACATCTCTTCGATGCCCTTTCGGTTAATGCCTGCTTTACCAGTAACACGCCCAAATCTCTGTTATGCTATCAGTATAGGGTGAAATCAGGTATCTGTCAACTGGTTATTTCCCGCACTCCTGTGTTTTGCCATTATTAGTGCTTTGCCGCTGGTCAAAAGCCGGGTTAAAAGCATAGAAATTTTTGCTGTTAAGCTGATCCTGCACATGACGCAAAGTCTCACCAAAACGCTGAAAATGCACCACTTCCCTTGCCCGCAGATAGCGGATTGGGTCACATACTTCCGGATCTTTTACTACACGGAGAATGTTGTCGTAAGTGCTCCGTGCTTTCTGTTCTGCAGCGAGGTCCTCGAATAAATCTGTAATTGGATCACCCTTTGACTGGAATTCACAAGCATTAAACGGAATGCCGCCTGCTGCCTGAGGCCAGATTCCGGTAGTGTGGTCGATATAATATGGACCAAAACCAGAATCTTCAATTTCCTGTGGTGTCAGATTGCGGGTAAGCTGGTGAACGATAGCTGCCACAATTTCCAAATGTGCCAGTTCCTCGGTTCCGATATCAGTCAGGGAAGCTTTCGCTACATCATATGGCATGGCATATCTTTGGGATAGATAACGCATGGATGCACCCATCTCTCCATCTGGTCCACCGTATTGACTCATGATAAACTGTGCCATCTTCGGATTCGGCTGTGAAATTTTTACCGGATACTGCAGTCTTTTTTCATATCTCCACATCAGCGCATTCCTCCTTCCCATGGCCATGGCCCTTGGATCCAGTTCCAGGTATCTGCTTCTGCATTCGCGATCAGGAGCGGGCCATTTTCCTTCTCGTATGCACGGATTGCCTGTTCATTCATGCGCCGTGCATTTTGAAAATATTGCATGGCCATAGGGCATTTTGGATGCGTATCCAGATATAAAGTCGCTTCATCCAGTGCGAAGCCAGTTTCATATACATTCTGCAAAAGCCGGTCATTACATGTGCCCATTATCTGCACCTCCCCATCACAAACGGCAGGTCAAGCTCTGGGAAAATGGTCCCTCGGGTAAGCCCACGTTCTTTGTCATACACCTGGTTCCAGCGCTGTATGGGTGTATACGCCATTGCGACCGGCATATTGCGCAGACACTCTCTTTCTGCATTCGGTGCTGTCACTTGTCTGCTTTCATTGCTCTGGTCCAGCGGGCAGGAAGGTCTGTTGTTTCTTCCTGTTGTATTGAAACCAGAACCCGTATTCACATTTCCGGATGAAAGTGGTTGGTAAGGAATATCCGGCTGCATAGAATGCTGCATGGAACAAGGGCGGGAATTCTCTGCATTTCCGGCAGGCGGCTCAGGCAGATGAGGTCTCTGCATACAGCCGCATCGGTTATTAGAATAATCCATGATGAAAATCCTTTCCAGAGTTTCTAGTATCATCTTATGTGCCACAGAAAAAAGCGGTGCATAAGAATCATGTCACAGTCGCTCCCAGAGGTTGTCACCCTTGTCTCCCTCTGCTCATAAGATACAGTACAAGCAAGAAAAAAGGAGTTTTGATCATGTGTAACTGGAATGGATGCGGAAATAACCGTTGTGGTAACAACTGTGGTGGCTGGAACCGCGGTGGCTGCGGAGGCTGTGGGAACTGTGGTAACAACTGCAGCAGATGTAATAACGGTTGCGGTAATGGCTGCGGAAGATGCGGCAATGACTGGGGATGGAATGGATGGAGCGGCTGCGGAAGTAGCTGCAATAATGGCTGCGGCTGGAATAACTGGGGCTGGGGAAGTTCCTGCGGATGGAACCGAAATACCAGAGAAGCGTTCCAGGATGGATTCCAGGAAGGATATGAAGCCGGATTCCGCGATGGATTCCGGGAAGGACGGGATAAGGACCACAGACCTGGAAGACCCGGGGAAGGAGGTGGACCGGGAGGAAGACCTGGTTTTCCGGGAGATGTAAATGATTCTGGCTGCGGATGCAGCTAAAGCTATCGGACACGCCACAGGTGCATTCTCGCATAGTATTAACCATATAGGACGCTTTTTCCTACTATAAAATAACAAACTCCAGGGGTGTCTTTTTCACCTCTGGAGTTCGCCGTTTTTCATTTCGTGTTTAGTTTCCTTTTTCGTGTTCTTTTTTCAGTTTTTCGTAACAGAATTTGATAATATCTTTTCTCGTTATGATCCCAATGAAAAGTCCCCTGTCATCTACCACCGGAACAAAATTCTGGTTCAATGCGCAGTCGATCATGTCTTCCATCCTGGATTCTGCCGTTACCGGCTTGTAATCTGCCCGCCGTGCAATGGACGCAACCGGGGCATTCTCTGCTTCTTTAAAATCCATCTGGTATTCTTTCCGGATTCCCCAGAGCAGGTCTCCTTCGGTTATGGTTCCGGCATATCTTCCGTCTTTGGATAGCAGCGGAATGGTGGAATAACGGAACCCTTCCATCTTGTCCAGTGCCTGACGCACTGTATCATCTTCATAAATGTGAGCAACCTCGCTCTTTAGAGTCAGAAAAAATAAGATATTCATTGTTCACCTCGTATTGTATTTTCACGGCACGGCCCGCGCTTTGGACCAGACGGGTTTCGTGCATCTTTCTCTTATAAAGTAAGTATAGCAAATAATTTCGACGATTCTATGAACAATTTCTAAATTCTTTCGAAACCAAACACCACAATATCTACAGTCTGAACTGTTTTCTTCATGAAAACAGGATATCGTGCGCATCCCTACTCCAGATAATCCAGCGGATCCACCGTTTTCTCTCCATGGCGCATTTCCAAAAAGACATTGCTTCCTTCAATCGTATAGTATTTGGTTGGCTCTGCCACATAACCAAGGAGTGCCCCGGCTTCCAGGTATTCTCCCTGCACCGCGGTGATTTCTTTTAACTGGCCGCAGGTCACAGTGTAATCGTTTCCGAGATCAAGGACCACATAATCACCGATTTCCTCATTGTTTCCCACTTCCAGGACCCGGGCTGCTGCCGGAGCTTCAACCGGGGTACTGACCTCACTCTGGATCACAAGGCCCGGATTGCATTTGTACTGCTCCAGAGTCGGAAAATAGATGGTCCGGTCCATACTGTAATCCAGAAGGACATTGCCTCTGGCCGGCCACAGCATTTTACTGGTGTCCGCAAAGTCCAGCACCAACGCAGCCGCTGCAATACCACCTGCTCCAGCTTCTCTTGCTTCCGCTTCGGCATTCTCACCACTTCCATTTCCGGAAGCTACCGTACTTTGCCCGTTCGGAGTCTCTGCATTTTTCTCCGGTCCTGCTTCTTTTGCAATGTGTTCCTGTTCTGCGACCGCATTGTCCTGAGCGTTTCCAGCCTTCGCCTGCTGCATTTCTTCCTGTGTACTTTCCGGATCCGGTACTTCGGCATTGGAATTTCCTGCAAGCGGCATCTGATCGTTTGCTTCTTCTGCAAAATATTCGTCCTGCCCCTGCATATCCACATATGGCTTCTGTTCCTGTCCGTTTCCTCTCTGGATCGTAACGACACCTGCTGCGGCAACCATAGTCAGCAGGCCAAGCACCAACATGACCAGGAATAATTTATCCCGGAACATCTGATTCATTTTCTCTTTCACCGTTTATCACCTCGGTAGTAGTTTTGCCAAAGTGCCTTTTCTTATTCAGTGACCAGCGAAATATTTTTATAATAATATTTTAAAATGTCTTCAAAGCTCCATCCTTCTTCCGCCATGGCTTCTGCCCCATGCTGGCTGAGTCCATACCCGTGCCCACGCCCTTTTGTCCGAACGATGATCTGCCCCTGGGATTTCGTGTCAATCGTAAAACATGCGGATGGCAGTTCCAGCGCATACTGCACTTCATCGCCCGTATAAGTTCCCGGTCCGATTTTCATCTGGAGCACATACCCGGCATCATCGCGTTTCACAACCTGGATCTCAGAAGGCAGGCGTGCCTCATCCACTGCCCTGGAATCATTCAGTTTTCCAATCCGTGCTGCAAAATCTGATAGATTAAATGCTGTTTCACTTTCCAATGTTGCAGAATGTCTGTCCTTGTTTTTCTGCTCATCCCACCTGCTCTCTACGGACTGCAGGTATGGATAATCAGCCTCCCCGGTCCTGGTCCGCCCGGCACTGCATTCATGAAATAAAGGCAAAATGTAACGGTCATCATACTTCATAACCATTCCTGCAGTTTCTTTTGCGGCAAGCTTGCAGCGTTCCAGACTCTCTGCCAGCTGTTCCTTCTGATGCACGGTCAGTCCTGCCCCGTCAAATGCTGTCCGGTCACCCAGGTAGTCCAGGTCCAGCTCTTCCTCCTGAATTTCCTCCCGCTCTCCCATTTGACGGTATATGTAAGTTCGGGCAATCACCGCCTGGCATTTCAAAGCCTCCTGACCAAGTTCCGGACTTGCCTGGCAGACTACGACACCCGGCAGATAATCTTCCACCGAAAGATACGTCTTGATACCATAACGTTCCAGAATAACGCGGCGGCTCTGGAACATGTTCCTGCTTTCCTGCTGTGCGGCTGCCAGGGCAGATTCTCCGGAACGATTCGTATTTCCAGATATACCAAGTCTATCTGACTGGCCCGGAATCTTCTGTTCAGCTGGCAGATCTGCTGCTCCCGCCTCCACATCCCCCTGCTCGGCATTATGCGAATTTCCTGTCCAGTCCTGTCCTGCTGCATGCATGCAAAAGAAAGAAAACATCCAGGACACCATAAACAAAGCCGCAAAGATCACTCCAATTTTTCGCATAAAAAATCCCTCCAGATTATTTCTAATCTATGGAGGGATTTCTGATTTTATGCCAGATTTACAGTTCTACCTTCACCTTATCCAGATGCCAGATATCTTTTACGTACTCTTCAATGGTACGGTCGGAACTGAACTTGCCGCTGCATGCGGTATTGAGCATTGCTGCCTTTGCCCACCACTGCTCATCGCGGTATGCCTCGTCTACGCGCTTCTGTGCGTCTGCGTACATCCGGAAGTCTTTCAGGATGAAGTAGGTATCTGCACGGTCGCTGCTCAAGGTATTCAGCAGGGAGTTGTAAATATCACGGAACAGCTCTGGATCGTTCGGTGCATAGTAGCCGTTAATCAGCTGCATCAGCACGCGGCGGATATCCTGGTCGTTGTTGAAGATCTGCATCGGATCGTAGCTGTGGTCGTGCTCCATGCGGATGATATCGTCAGAGGAAGTACCGAAGATGAACGCATTTTCTGCACCAACCTCTTCCACGATCTCAACGTTTGCACCGTCCATGGTTCCCACAGTCAGGGCACCATTCAGCATGAACTTCATGTTACCGGTACCGGATGCCTCTTTACTTGCAGTAGAAATCTGCTCGCTGACATCGGCTGCCGCAAAGATGATCTCTGCGTTGGATACACGGTAATCTTCGATGAAAACAACTTTGATCTTGCCGTTGATGGACTTATCATTGTTGATCACATCTGCTACCGAGTTGATGAGCTTGATGGTCAGCTTTGCTCTCTTGTAGCCTGCTGCTGCCTTTGCACCGAAGATGAAGGTTCTCGGAACCATATCCAGGTTCGGGTTATCCTTCAGCTGGTTGTACAGATACATGACATGCAGGATGTTCATCAGCTGGCGCTTATACTCGTGCAGTCTCTTAACCTGAACATCAAAAATCGAACGCGGATCTACATCGATGCCGTTGTGCTCTTTGATGTATTTTGCCAGACGTACCTTGTTCTGGTACTTGATGTTCATAAACTCGTGCTGGCACTTCTCGTCATCCACATACAGCTTTAATTTGCTGATTACGGAAAGGTCAGTGATCCACTCGTCGCCGATCTTGTCGGTGATCCAGTCTGCCAGAAGCGGGTTTGCATGAAGCAGGAAACGTCTCTGGGTAATGCCGTTGGTCTTGTTGTTGAACTTCTGCGGCATCATCTCGTAGAAATCTTTTAACTCCTGCTTTTCCAGGATCTCGGTGTGCAGTCTTGCTACACCATTTACGGAGAAGCTGCCTGCGATTGCCATATGAGCCATCTTCACCTGACCGTCGTAGACAATGGCCATCTTCGCGATCTTCTCCTGGTTGCCCGGATATTTCTGCTGGATCTCGATGATGAAGCGGCGGTTGATCTCCTCTACGATCTGGTAGATACGCGGAAGCAGTCTGGAGAACAGTTCGATCGGCCATTTTTCCAGTGCCTCTGCCATGATGGTATGGTTGGTGTACGCACAGGTCTTGGTGGTAACATCCCATGCCTCTTCCCAGGTTAAATTGTAATCATCCAGAAGGATACGCATAAGCTCTGCAACTGCTACGGTCGGATGGGTATCGTTTAACTGGAATACGTTCTTCTCGTAGAATTTGCGGATATCATCATGCTTTTCCATGTACTTGCTTACGGCACGCTGTACACTTGCAGAAATGAAGAAGTACTGCTGTTTTAAGCGCAGCTCCTTACCTGCATAGTGGTTATCATTCGGGTAAAGCACATCACAGATGGTCTTTGCCAGGTTCTCCTGCTCCACGGCCTTCTGATAATCACCCTTATCAAAGGAATCCAGGTTGAAGGTGTTGATCGGCTGTGCATCCCAGATACGCAGGGTGTTGACTACGTTATTGCCATAGCCTACAACCGGCAGATCGTACGGAATCGCCATAACAGACTGGTAACCCTCCTGCACGAAATGCTCTCTTCCATTTTCCCATACGGTGCGCACATAACCGCCAAATCTTACCTCAGTCGCATACTCGGAACGGCGTACCTCAAACGGGTTGCCATCCTTTAACCAGTTATCCGGCACCTCGACCTGGTAACCGTTTTCAATTTTCTGTTTGAACATACCATAGTGGTAACGGATGCCGCAGCCATAAGCCGGGTATCCAAGCGTTGCAAGAGAATCCAAAAAGCATGCGGCAAGACGTCCCAGACCACCGTTTCCAAGTGCTGCATCCGGCTCCTGGTCCTCGATCACGTTTAAGTCGAAGCCAAGCTCATCTAAGACTTCCTTCACTTCGTCTCTTGCCATAATGCTGATGATGTTATTGCCCAGCGCACGTCCCATCAAAAACTCCATGGAAAGATAGTAAACGGTCTTTACATCCTTCTTCTCATATTCCTTATGGGTCGCGATCCACTCGTCGATGATGACATCCTTTACCGCATAGGCAACAGCCTGGAACACCTGGTTCGGGGTTGCCTCATCAATGGTGCGGCGGTACAGATTCTTCACGTTATCGACAACGCTCTTTTTAAATGTTTCTTTGTCAAACCCTTTGTTTGCAATGACTTTCATACTGGATCTCCTCTCCTCAGTTGCAGTCTGCCCTTATAAACCTTTTCAGGCCAGGCATGCCAATGCTGCCGCCCATGTGCTGCACGGGTGACAGCATTGCTGTTATATGTTGCGCAAACAGGAAACACCATCGCAGCAACATCTTATACATACCTTATTTTTCGCAGCTGTCATCTGTTGCTTTTTCAACACCCAACATTCCAGTCTCACCGTTAATATTCCACTCTTTTGCGTATCCACTCATCTGTCCAAGGAAAATGTGATCGGCAAGTACTTCACCTTTAATGGTGTCTGCATATTTCTTAAAGATAGCAGCGATCTTATCGTTATTATCCTGATATACATTAATATGATCGGTAACCTCAAAACCTGCTTCTTTTCGCATGGTCTGGATCTTGCTCACAACCTCGCGGACAAAGCCCTCTTCCAGAAGTTCCGGAGTCAGGTTGGTATCCAGGGCTACGGTTACATAGTTGTCACCCTCAGATACATAGCCTTCGGTCTGTGCCATCTCAATCAGGAGGTCCTCTTCGGTCAGAACTACCGGCTCGCCGCCGAAGTCAAACTTCAGTGCGCCCTCTGCCTTTAAGGTATCCATAGCGGCATTTCCGTCGATCTCAGACAGTGCCTTGCGGATATTGCCAAGCTGCTTGCCGTACTTCGGTCCGACGGTCTTAAGCTGCGGCTTGAAGCTGTAGGAAGTGAAGTTTCTCACATCGTCTACAAATTCAACGCTCTTGACATTTAACTCGTCCTCAATGATTTCTACGTAGAAGTCAGACAGCTTGTTCTCAGCCTTGACATACATCTTACCAATCGGCTGGCGGTTCTTGATGTTTGCAGTATTTCTTGCTGCACGGCCGAATACAACAATCTTTAAGACTTCCTCCATATCGGACTCTAACTGCTTGTCGATGAGCTTTTCCTCTACAGCCGGGAAATCGCACAGATGGATACTCTCCGGAGCTGTCTTGTCGATGCTTCTTACCAGGTTCTGGTAGATGTCCTCGGTCATGAACGGAATCATCGGAGCTGCAGCCTTGGAAACCGTTACCAGAGCGGTGTACAGCGTCATGTAAGCATTGATCTTGTCCTGCTCCATGCCCTTTGCCCAGAAACGCTCACGGCTTCTTCTGACATACCAGTTACTCATGTCATCTACGAACTCCTGCAGGGCTCTTGCAGCCTCCGGGATGCGGTAGTTTGCCAGGTTATCATCCACATCTTTGACCATGGAGTTTAACTTGGATAAGAGCCACTTATCCATAACCGGCAGCTTATCGTAATCCAGTGTATACTTGGTTGCGTCGAAGTTATCGATGTTTGCGTAGAGAACAAAGAATGCATAGGTGTTCCACAGGGTACCCATGAACTTTCTCTGGCCTTCCTGCACGGCTTTGCCATGGAAGCGGTTTGGCAGCCACGGTGCGCTGTTGATGTAGAAGTACCAGCGGATCGCATCGGCACCGTAGGTCTCCAGTGCATCGAACGGGTCAACCGCATTACCCTTGGATTTACTCATCTTCTGTCCGTTCTCATCCTGAACATGACCCAGAACGATAACATTCTTGTACGGTGCTTTGTTGAAGATCAGGGTAGAGATCGCAAGCAGGGAATAGAACCAGCCACGGGTCTGGTCTACTGCCTCGGAGATGAAATCTGCCGGGAACTGCTTTTCAAACAGCTCTTTATTCTCGAATGGATAATGATGCTGTGCGAACGGCATGGAACCGGAATCGAACCAGCAGTCAATAACCTCCGGTACACGGTGCATCTGCTTGCCGCACTGCGGGCAGGTGATGGTGACATCGTCGATGAATGGACGATGCAGCTCAACCTCGCCGTTTGCCTCTTTATCCATCTCTTTTGCATATTTCTTAACAACATCTGCGTAGTTCGGGCTCATGGACTTTAACTCTGCCTGGCTTCCGATGGAATGCTGGCAGCCGCACTCACACTCCCAGATGTTAAGCGGGGTGCCCCAGTAACGGTTACGGCTAACGCCCCAGTCCTGAACGTTCTCCAGCCAGTCGCCGAAACGTCCTTTACCAATGCTCTCCGGAATCCAGTTGATGGTGTTGTTGTTGCGGATCAGGTCATCCTTTACAGCCGTCATCTTGATGAACCAGGATTCTCTTGCATAGTAGATCAGAGGTGTGTCGCATCTCCAGCAGTGCGGATAGCTGTGCTCGAAGTTCGGTGCGGAGAATAACAGTCCCTTCTCGTCTAATGCCTTTAATACCAGCGGATCGGCTTTCTTTACAAATACGCCTTCCCACGGAGTCTCTTTGGTCATCTCGCCCTTGGCATCAACCAGCTGTACGAACGGCAGGTCATATTTTCTGCCGACCTTGGAGTCGTCTTCACCGAATGCCGGTGCAATGTGTACGACGCCGGTACCATCGGTCAGAGTTACGTAGTTATCGCATACAACATAGAATGCTTTCTTTTTCTGCTTCTCACAGATTGCAACTGCACAGTCAAACAGCGGCTCGTACTCTTTGTACTCTAAGTCTTTGCCCTTATAGCTCTCTAATACGGTGTACTCACCTTCAAGAACAGTATCGCAAAGTGCTTCTGCCAGGTAGTAGGTATAATCGCCGTTTTTCACCTTTACATAGGTTTCATCCGGGTTTACGCAGAGTGCCACGTTAGACGGCAGGGTCCACGGTGTGGTGGTCCATGCCAGAATGTAAGCATCCTCGCCCTTTACTTTGAAGCGGGCGATCGCGGAACGCTCTTTGACATCTTTATAGCCCTGTGCTACCTCATGGGAGGAAAGCGGGGTACCGCAGCGCGGGCAGTAAGGAACGATCTTGAAACCTTTGTACAGAAGTCCCTTCTCCCAGATCTGCTTTAATGCCCACCACTCAGACTCGATGAAGTCATTGTGATAGGTAACATACGGATTGTCCATGTCTGCCCAGAAACCCACAGTGCCGGAGAATTTCTCCCACATGCCTTTGTATTTCCAGACACTCTCTTTACAGTGCTCGATGAACGGCTCCAGACCATACTGCTCGATCTGCTCTTTGCCGTCCAGGCCCAGCATCTTCTCCACCTCCAGCTCAACCGGAAGTCCGTGGGTATCCCAGCCTGCCTTACGCGGAACCATGCAGCCTTTCATGGTGCGGTAACGCGGGATCATGTCCTTGATGACACGGGTCAGTACGTGGCCGATATGAGGCTTGCCATTTGCGGTAGGCGGACCATCGTAGAAGGTGTAGGTCGGACCCTCTTTTCGGGAATCCATGCTCTTCTGGAAGATGTGCTCATCATCCCAGAACTTTTCAATTTTTTTCTCTCGCTCTACAAAATTCATATTTGTAGGTACTTTCTCATACATGCTTTTCTTTGCCTCCAATCTTTGACGCATGCAGCGGGACATCGTGTGTATAACTATCGAAATGGAATCCGGCTTGCCGGATTCCCGCGCCGAGGTGCGGCTGCTTTGCAGTCATCTGCCTCTGCACCGAGTGCGCATCCCTGCGGAGCGGCTTTTTTTGTATCAGAGGATATCCCTCTGATACAAAAAAAGCCGCTCCCTGCAAACAGGAAACGACACTTCTTGCCACTTTTGACCACCTATTACTGCATACCAACATATGAGTTCCGGTTAACGGCGGAATGCCGGCGGGGCTTACTTGGAAGATTTTATTCTGACACTGTATAAGCAATTTCCGATTGTCTGCACGGTGTGCATCAGCAACCCAAAACAAATGGCAGATTTTCTGTACGTTCAGCCTGCGGCTCGGGAGTGATCTTCGACTGCTGCCTTACTTGCACCGGGCTTCCACCACCCCCGGCTCGCTCGTGCCTCCTGACCGTTGTTTATTGCTGGTCGCTTTCCGGCACCTGCGTTCTATACAGCGCTACTGTCTCCGTCATAGCCTTTTTGATATTACATTCTTTTTCATTATATTGATTTGTCTGGGAATTGTCAAGGTTTCCGCGGCCAGTCGGTTTGTTATTTTCCTGTCAATCGCATTGTTTTTTGAGAAAACTAATGGTATACTACTTATGTTTTACACAAATTTAACCGAAACCAGAAGGAGAACCGGTATGAGCGAACGTAACCTGACCCTGCTCACAGACTTTTACGAACTGACCATGATGCAGGGCTATTTTAAAGAAAAAGATGCAAACGAGACCGTCATTTTTGACGCGTTTTACAGAAACAATCCGGTAGGCTCCGGCTATTCGATCTGCGCTGGTTTGGACCAGGTGATCGACTATGTAAAGAACCTGCATTTTGAAAAAGATGACATTGATTACCTGCGCACTACCGGCATGTTTGAGGAGGATTTTCTCGAGTATCTGAGCAACTTCCATTTCAGCGGTGATATTTACGCGATCCCGGAAGGAAGCGTTATCTTCCCAAGAGAACCACTTGTAAAGATCATTGCCCCGATCATGGAAGCCCAGTTAATCGAAACTGCCCTGTTAAACATCATCAACCATCAGTCCCTGATTGCCACCAAGGCAGCACGCGTCGTCTATGCCGCACAGGGCGATGGAGTTATGGAGTTTGGTCTGCGCCGTGCACAGGGTCCGGATGCCGGTATCTATGGTGCCCGCGCTGCCATGATTGCCGGATGTATCGGTACTTCTAACGTACTCTGTGGAAAGATGTTCGATGTTCCGGTCAAGGGAACCCACGCACACAGCTGGATCATGAGCTTCCCGGACGAGCTGACCGCATTCCGCACCTACGCAAAGCTGTATCCAAATGCCTGCATCCTTCTGGTCGATACTTACGATACCTTAAATTCCGGTATTCCAAATGCCATTAAAGTCTTCACTGAGATGCGCGAAGCCGGCATTCCGTTAACCTTCTACGGAATCCGCTTAGACAGCGGTGACCTGGCTTACCTGTCCAAGAAAGCAAAGAAGATGCTCGATGCAGCCGGATTTTCCGATGCAGTCATCTCCGCTTCCAACGACTTGGACGAGACCCTGATCTCTTCCTTAAAGCTTCAGGGCGCAGCCATCAACTCCTGGGGTGTCGGCACCAACCTGATCACCTCCAAAGACTGCCCATCCTTCGGCGGTGTTTACAAACTGGCTGCGATCCAGGACAAGGCTACCGGAAAATTCATCCCGAAGATCAAGCTTTCCGAAAATGCAGAAAAGATCACCAATCCGGGCAATAAGACCATCCGACGCATCTACGACAAGGAAAATGGCAAGATCATTGCTGACCTGATCTGTCTGGTTGACGAGGAATACGACACCAACAAGTCCCTTCTTCTCTTCGACCCGATTGAGACCTGGAAAAAGACCCACCTGGCACCAGGCAGTTACACCATGCGTGAGATGATGGTTCCGGTCTTCTTAAAAGGTCAGTGTGTCTACGAGTCCCCGAAGGTTATGGATATCCAGAAATACTGCAAGAAAGAACTCTCCACCCTGTGGGAAGAGTCCCTGCGACTGGAATACCCGCACCGCGTGCATGTGGATCTGTCCAAGCCGTTGTGGGATATGAAGAACCAGCTGCTTGACAGCTATCACTATCACGAATAAACAATATCACACAGTAACGAACGAGGGCCGAAAGGTTTCGTCCCCGCCATTCGGCGGGGACGGAACCTTCCGGCCCATTTGTGTTTACTGTGAGATATTGTTACTTTAGATTGTTCCGGTGACGATCAAAGTGCTGACTCCCGAACTGGTGCTCCACTCTCCTGTTTCTGAATTTTGTGTGTAGGTGGCTGCCGGTACGGTTACCGCCCCAGGTACTGTACGAAACATTCCCGTTGTTTCATTGTAGGTGTAATTCGTGGGATCGCTCCAGGCAGTTCCGTTAAAGGTGACAGTCAGATTTCTCAAAACCGGGTCAAAGGTATCGGTTACAGAAACTTCAGTTGTGGAATCTGCCGGGACATTTCCGGTGTTCTGGATGACGAAAGTATAAGTCAGTCTGCCGCATTCTGTGACCGGAACCGGGCTGACGGATTTTGTGATGGAAAGGACTGGCTCTGCCACAGCAGAAACAGTTTCCGATGCGGTAATTCCGCTGACACAGGTTCCCGATACTGTCACAACATTCGTGATTTCTGCTTCAAGCTGCAGCGGCGCGTACGCATTCAGCCGTGTCTCATACACAATCGTGGCATTGCCGCCTGCCGGTACATTCACTCCGGTAATCGTAAGTGGCGGCCCCGCTTCTACGGTCGGTGCTGTCTGGAGCACGCCATTTTGATAATAGCGGATCGTTCCCGCACTATAATCCAACGGAGTACGCGTCGTTGTCCCAAAGGCATAAGTTCCAAGATCATCTGACAGGGTAAGTCCTGTATATTCTGCAGTGCCGGCATTGACAATGCTGATGATATACGTCACGGTTCCTCCCTGCCGGTACGTTTCTTTTACTGCGGTTTTGGTAACCGTCAGTACTTCCTGAATCTCTCCCACAGTAATATTAGAATTGGTTATTTCATTGCCATAACGCAGCTGCGCCTGATTCGTAAAAAATGCCATATGCTGTTGTCTCCTTTTTGTGTGGTTACACTATAACATATGACAGAACCGGAACACTGGTGCAGGGCTTGTATCATACACAGGACTTCTGCTTGACACCTGGTCTGCCAACAGAAGCTTTCTGCAGATACACCGCTACGGATACCTGAAAACATGCGCCGCCGGACGCACACACAGATGCCCCGCGGACTTTGTCATCCGCAGGGCATCCCTATTTGTCTCAAATTGCTTTCATTTTATGAATAAGATCAGTGTACAAAGATCAGGGACAGGATAAATACCACAATGATCGTGGTAATACCCATGACGGCAGTCATACCGGTCTGGCACTTATAAGCATCCTGCGTATCCATATCCGAGAACTGGGATACTACCCAGAAGTAGGAATCGTTTGCATGGGATACGGTCATAGAACCTGCTCCGATGGCCATGATAACCAGAACCTTGGCTAACGGAGATGTGAAACCGAGTGCCGGCATCATCGGTGCGATCATGGCAGAGGTTGTGATCATGGCTACCGTAGAAGCGCCCATTGCTGTCTTTAAGAGTGCTGCAATGATGAATGGCAGGAATACACCCACACCAAGTCCCAGTAACGATGCGCTTAAAGCGTCTGCGATCGGCAGTTTCTGAAGAATGGCACCAAAGGAACCACCTGCACCGGTGATAGCCAGAATGCCTGCAGAGTTGGTAACACCTTCGGTGATCCACTTCAGGGAATTCTGTTTTTCTTCCTTCGGAATCAGGGTCATAGCCAGGAATACTCCAAAGATCAGTGCGATAACCGGGTTACCAATAAAGGAGAAGAAGGCCTTCACTGCGCCATCCCCAAATGGTGCACTCGGGAAATCACCGACGGATTTTAATGCGATCAGAATGATCGGCAGCAGGATTGGGGAAAAGCTGTGCAGAGCACCTGGAAGTTTTCCATACTTTTCCACAAGTTCTTCTACCGTGTACTCCGGATTTGCCGGAATATCGATCTTGCTGGATACCTTATTTGCGTAAATCAGGGCAGAAGCCACAGCCGGAATGGAAATGATCAGACCAACCAGGATGGTCAGTCCAAGATCGGCTTCCAGGGTACCTGCCATAGCGATCGGGCCCGGGGTCGGCGGCACCAGACAATGGGTTGCATATAAGCCACCGGAAAGTGCGGTAGCCATAACTGCCAGGGACACGTTGCTCTGGCTTGCCAGTGCTCTGGAAATCGGGCTTAAGATAACAAAACCGGAATCGCAGAATACCGGGATACCGGTAATATAACCGGTGATACCCATGGTCAGAACACTCTTTTCTTTTCCGACAATCTTCAAAATGGTGTTCGCCATGGTAAGGGCTGCACCAGTCTTTTCCAGAATGGTACCAATGATGGTTCCGGCCAAAATGACAATACCAATGCTGGCCAGAATATTACCAAAACCACTTTTCACGGTGCTGATTACCTCTTCTGTCGGAATTCCACATACAAGACCAACCAAAACCGCAATGACCGTCAGCACCAGAAACGGGTGCATGTTAAATTTCGATATCGCAATGACCATGCATACAACCGCTAAAAATATCACGCCAAAAATAAATAATCCTGACATAAACAATACCTCCTTCTCGCGTTTCGCGATCCATTCTCAAAATTTCATATCGTAACTGACCGGTATCTCCCCAGTTACATCATATCTTATATTCCCGGATCTTTTTCTGATTCCAGGAACATCCGGTATTCGAGAAGCATCCGGATAAAGAATTCCCGCACAAAAGCAGTGTCCGTTTCCATCTCCAGCGTCTGATAAAGCTGCTTCATACGATACAACAGTGTATTCTTATGTACATGCAGCTCTTCTGCCGCCTTTGCAACACTTCCCGCGCACTCATAATACGTCTGTGCAGTGTGAAGCAACTGCTCCGTCTGATTGCTTCCATACTGGATTTCCAGTTTTTCAAACATTTCTTCTGCGGTTCTTCCGCCTTCCTGCATGAGCAGATTTCCAAACAGATACTGCATTTTGCAGGAATGTTCTTCCAGATTCCGGATTTTTCCTCCTTTCCTCTTTTTTAACATAGATACTTCTCTCATACCGTCTGAAACTTCTTTTATCGTTCTGCAGGGACTGCTGACTGTCACATTCCAGGCATCCTCTGCTTTGATCTCATCAAGCAGGCGCTCCAGGCGTTTGTGCATCTCCTGCCTGTCATAATTTCCACCAAGCAGGATCACGTAATCTTCATTTTGAATGCCAAATACGTCCCGTTTCCGGTCAAGAATATTCTTCCAGATCAGATTCTGGATCAGCTGGGAATAATCCTGCAAATGCTTCATGTGGCGTCCGATTGCGGATTCATGAAGAAGAATGACACGGATTGGAAAATCCAGCTGCAAATTCAGCATTCCACAGAGATTTTCAATCATCTCTTTCTGGCTGCTGCCTCCAAATAATAAAAGCCGCAAAAGCTGATTGCGGAGTTCCGCCTCCAGATTCTGCTTTTGTGTCATCTGCAGTTGGGAAAAGCTTTGGGTCACATAGACACGAAGCAGATTCGCGATGCTTTGCACCTCTTCCTCACACCCAAAGATTCCCACCACACCAATGATCCTGTCGTTCAGAAATATCGGCATGTTGTAGCCTTCTTTGGTACCCGGATAACGATACAGATCTTCTTTTTTGATCAGGACCGGTTTTCCTGTCTCCAGAACTTCTGCCGCACCCTGATGAAAATCTCCGATCCGGTGTTTTTCCGTAGAAGCAATGATAACGCCCTTCTGGTCCATGATATTGATTGTGCGCTGACCCACCAGCAAAGAGGTAGCTTCTACAAAATCCTGCGCCAGCTTTGCAAATTCATTCATGCTTCTTCACTCACTTTCCCCGCATATTTCCAGAATCAGCACAACCTTTCCGAAAATCAGCCGAACCCTTTTTCTACAGGTAAATGCAGTCTCCGGCACCAAGATAACAATGTTTCAGTTCCGTTTCCTGACTCATGATTGTCTGAAGCTCTTCTCCCGAGCAATGATTAACTCCAATGAGACCAACCCCCATCTGCTTCATTTTGTCCAGCGTAATGCGGATCCGTTCCCCGTCTGCTTCTACCAGATGCGTTCCTCCGAAAACCGCACGGATTGGTTTTCCAAAACGTTCCTGCACCGTTGTCAGAATGTTCAAAATTCCAGGGTGACTGCATCCGACGATAACAGTCTGCCCATTCGTTCCATCCAGCACCAGGCAGATTTCATCGGAGAAATCATCCTTTTCCCATTTGTCATTCTTGCGCAGTACAAACCGGTCAGGAATTTGTTCAAACTCATAACGTCTCTCAAAATTACCGACCAGATAGCATCCCGGTTCCAATTCCAGATAACCATCGCAGTACCGGTGTTCCAGATTCCGTTCGTTCAGCCAGGCTTCATCAAAACCGCAACCAAGATACGTTGCTTTCAGACCATTCAAAGCGTACTTTTCTGCAAAATACCCTTTCGCTGTATACAACGGACAGGAAAGTCCATGTCTGACAAATTCCGGATATCCACTTGCATGATCATAATGTCCGTGACTCCCCACCGCATAAGATATGTTCTCCAGACCAATGTTCAGCCTGACAGCATTCTCACAGGCAGATTTCCCAGCGCCAAAATCAAACAAAATCTTAGATTTTTCCGTTTCGACTAAAAAAGAAAGACCATGTTCCGCAACCAGGGCTTTGTGCTCGCCCCGTTTATTGTCCATAATCGTCGTCACTTTCACCATCTCACCCCCTTATATTTCCAATTTCATTGTATAAAATAGTATATCACGTTTCCTTCGTTCTGGCATTGTGATTCATCACAATTATCTGACTTATTTTTTACTTTTGTTTTATGGCAGTAATATAAAAAGAAGTTTCTCCTGTTCATGGTTTGTTCATAAAATCGTTACAAACATTCCATATCCAGGAAAAACTTCTTTCATATTTTCTCGATATACTAACATCATCAAATGAAGCTGCCAACTACAATTTGATAAAATTTTTTTCATAATCGCCGGTGAGTTTAAAACTCACCGGCTCCTCCCTTTTTATGGGAATTTTTTATTTCCGTTTTTGAACCAGAAAGCATTCCTGTTCAATTCCCATTTTTTCTTTGATGATGCAGTCTATCAGCTCTTCCATAAGAGGTTCTGTCCCCCTCATGTTTTCCAGCTTTTTCAATGTTTCCGGTTTTATTTTATACCCATATTGCAAGTAACGGTCATACCAGTCTGCATCCATCTGAAGCGGGCGGACCCGAGGACAGATATGTTCGCGGATGTGCCGGAAAATGCGGATGCCGCCGTAATCCAGGTCTCCGGTATGGAAAAATTCCACATCCGGAATTTTTCCAATCAGCTGTCTTAAAAAAGTGCATTCCAACGGAGAAAAAAAGCCATGAGAAAAAACAATCAATGTGTCCGTTTCATATGGCGTGGAAACAAAATTTGCTTTATTCTCCACGGTAATAATCTTTCGGATACTCTGATCCGGCAAAATCCGGGCATAACGGAGTGTGTCGGTTGTTAACACTGTTCCATAAACCTGGTCTCCATAATCGATTTCTTTTCCTTCTAATTCAATCTTTAGATTCCCTTTTATTGCCAATTGCTGCGCATAATCCTCCAGATATACCAAAGATAAAATTTCCCGCTCACTCATGGCGTCATCTGCCTCAGGGTGATATCGGGATAATACAGAAACCACCCGGCTTTTGAGTTTTTCTTCGAAGATCTTGCTTCCGCCAAGCACAGCAATGCTGAACACGCGCTGGTAAAGCGGCTCCCTCTGTTTCTCCAACGCATTCAGACAATCGAAAAGCATTACACCGTATTTATCCAGATCTGCCGGCGTCTTTCCCTGATCCAGGGATGCTTCCAGCTCCTGATAATACTGTCTCAGCCAGTCCGTCTCAGCCTGCTGCATCAGGGAACACAGTGTCTGCTTCTCTTCCTGCAGCCGCTTCCACTTGGGAACAAGGCCAAGCAGCTCATAAAACTGCCCGGTCTTTTCCCTCCGGTAGGTAATCTTTTCAATATCATTTCCATATTCGATCCATTTGATTTTAATAAGACCATCTTGCTCCAATTCCTTTGCTTCCTGCAAAAGATCAGACTTTCCTGCCCGGTCAAAATCCTCCTGTTGGATATTTAAGCTTCGGTTTCCCGATGCTCCTTCCCTCCAGTCTACGCTGCTTTTTTCATTCTGTTCTATAATCTTATGGACCAGATAGCCCGGCTCTTGCCTAGTCTTCATCGTCTTCCTCTGAAATTTCCGGTTTTAATTGTTCAAATTCCGGTTTCTCAAATTCCTGGATGGAAATTGCCTTCTTATTCGGGTTTGCGAATACAAAGATCTTATCGACCGTCTCCAGATAGTTCTGGATCTTGTCGTTGGTCGCACTGATCAGAGCCTGGAAACCCAGTCCGCGAATCAGTTTGATACAGCTCGCCACTTTTTCTGCATCCATCTTGGAAAAAGCCTCATCCAGCACTACCAGGCGGATCGTCGGATTTCGTCTAAGTCCCGGCTTCAGATCAATCTTATAAGCCTGGGCAAAGCTTGCCAGAAGCGCTACATAGAGCGGGTTCTGCCCCTCGCCTCCGGAGTTTTTACGGATCATCTTGCTTAAGCGGATCTTTATGGTCTCGTCCTCATTCTGGATCAGCTGCTGCATATCGAATGAAAGATACGTCCGGTAATCTGCATATTTCTCCATGTTGCGCTTGGCCTCTTCCATCTCCTCCGGAGTTGCATGCTCCGGCGGGATAAAGATGTTGATCAGGTCGTTGATCATGGCACCGTAATGGCTTTCATGCTCCATGGTAAACAGATTCAGCTGATTATCCAGACCAATATCCAAATCCGACGGATTGACTTCCAGCGCATCATCCATGAACATATCATAATATTTGCCGTCATCGCCTTTATTCTTTCCAATATAGAACTGGTAACGGTCTTTACCGAAGTCAAGACGGCTGATGATGCGGTTTAACTCATCCTTGCGCTGCAATGCCTCTTTGATGGCACTGCGGATCTTGTACATGAAATCATCTTTAAAATGCTCGACAGCTGCTTTGGCCTGTTCTGCGGCACGCTTCCGGTATTCCTCCAGGCGGTCACAGGCAAGGTTATCAAGCAGCTTCTGGTATTCCTCATTGCTCTCAGAGCCCAGAGAGAAATTCCGCTGCGGATAAGTGCGCAGATAAGCACTCCGGGTGTCCTGAAGCTTTTGCATTTCTTCTGCCTGCTTCTGCGTTTCCGTCTCCACCTTGGCCTGATAATCGTTACGCATCTGGTCGTAGCGGATCCTTGCACCGCTTTCTTCTTTCGCCGTCAGGATCTCCTGAAGCTTTTCTTCATACTCTGCGCATTCTTCCAGATTCCGCTCTTTTCCCGTAACAATTTCATTGAACTGGAATAGATTTTTGTTCTCCGATTCACAGTTTTCCTGCAGCCGGGCTGACTGGCGCTCTTTTTCCCGCAACATTGCCTTCCGGCTGTCACGCAAATTGTCAAGTGCTGTGCGTTCTTCTACCCAGGCGGCAACATTCTGGCTCTTTAACTGCTCCAAGCGGGCCCGCAAGTCTTTCTGCTCTTCCTGTTTTTCCAGATAAGCTGCCTTATCCTTCTGCCAGCCAAGATAAACCTCCAGCTCCTGGCCCAGTGCCTCATGTCCAAGCACACGTTCCCCATCTGCCAGAAGTGTCTGCAGCGGTTCAAGCTCCTGCTTCATGGTTTCCATGGATTCTTCCAGAAGCCTGATTCTCTGGCGCACACTCTTCTTTCCAATGTATGCCGATTTTGTGTATAGATCTGGGTTAATGTGCTGGATCCGGTAGCTGTGGTACAGAACGCATTCTTTGGTAATACCAATGCGGTGGCTGCGCAGTTCATCCACGCTCTCACATTTGATCACCTTGCCAAGCTGGAAATTGATGTAGGCCTGCGCATAATCGCGGCTTGCTTCTACCTCTTCTGCCAGCGCTCCATCCTGGACCGCCTGTTCATCTGCCATCACACGCTCGGTATCCAGGACCGCAACCCGGTAATATTTCTTCGGATCCAGCTCCTTATAGATTTCCATCGCCGTTTTTGCATACTTCGGCTCTACGGTCAGCAGCAGTTTGTTATTGCCAAGATAACCCTCGACCGCATTACGCCATGCATCATCCCGCACCTCCAAAAGATCGGCAAGCACTTCCACATCGACACTTTTTCCGGTCTTCAAAAACAGCTGCGTTTTCAGGATTTCGCGTACTGCCTCTAATTCCTTCGGATAGGCTTTATTTCCAGCTTTTAACTGTGCCACTTCCTCCTGTGCTTTTTCCAGCTCGCGGTTCAGTTCCCGGATCTGGCTGCGGGCCTCCTGCATCTGGCGCTCTGTTTCTTTCCGCATCTGGGCAAGGTCATCCTGCAGGCGCTTTAATGCTTCTTCGGTGATATCTCCCTTATCAAAAGCCTCAATATCCCACAAAGTCCGGTTTGAAGTGATTTCCTCATCATCCCAGGCATGAAGCTTTTCGGCAGTCTGTTTCCAGCGGGCCTGGCTGCTTCCCAGGTGCTCCACCAGCTCATTCACAGCCTTTAACTGGCTCTTTAATTCTTCATAACCACTGCTTGAAATCTTGCGAAGCAGCTCCTCACTTTGCGCGGTCATATCCCGGATCTCCGTCTCCAGTCCGGCAATTTCCTGGTTAGCTTTTTCATAATCCGCCTTCAGGTTCTGGATCTTTTCCTGGCTTTCCCGGATTTTTCTGCGGTCATTTAAAATATCCAGCTTCTGCGCAAAATACCCATACATTTCTTTATTTTCGCGCACTGCAGTCATCGCTTCATGCTGCGCACAGATCTTCTTCAGGCTCTCGATCTCCCGGCAGGTGTCCTCGATCCGGCGGCGCAGGCGGCCATACTCCGTCACGCTCTGCTGCATGTCCTCAATGTGGATGTTCTGCTCCATGCAGATATATTCCTTCACGAAGTCTTCCAGCTTGATGTTCATGCGGAACGGAATGGCACGCTTGAACAAAAGCGGGAACTTTTCCGCATCCAGACCGCCTAAATAAATATCGTAAAGCTGTTTGCGGAAGCGTTCATTGTGCGAGCCGAAATAGCAGTCTTCTTTTGAAAAATTCGATAATAGCCAGTTTTTCACCTCATCGATGGACATGGTGCGGTCGGACTTACGGTACTCATGGTCCGGCATCGGTCCCTTATGCCAGAAAAACATACGGCTAATCTCATTCGTAGCGGTTTCTACATCAAAGACCACACCCACGCACTGGCAGACCCCGGTATCTGTCTGACGCAGTTCCAGCACAATGGTACTGGAAAAATTCTGGTTCCGTAAATATGAAAAACTATTGTCATCGCCAATGTTGATCATGCCGCGCAGATACTCGATCAGGCTTCGGTCCGAATCATCCGCTGCGGCCTTATTGAAAAATCCGCGGCCATCGGTATTCGCATACAGCACGATCTGCATGGCATCGATCACGGTAGATTTTCCGCTTCCGGAATGACCGGTAAAAAAATTGATCCCGTCATCAAAGGACAGGGTTCTGTGTTTTATGTAATGCCAGTTGTTCAGGCAGATCCTGGACAGGGCTTCAAATCTCTGGTTCTCCATCTTCCTCTTCTCCTTCGCGGAATGTTTCAAGCAGCGCACGGACATCGTCTCCCAGCAAAATGACATTGATGGTCGGATATACCACAAGACGGCTGAAGCCGTCCAGCTCTTCCAGAACATCTAACGGTTCTACAACCTGGTACTTTTTCAGCATTGCCAGACTTCTCCGGATTTCCGACACCGACGGCTGCTTTTTTAATAACCGGTAAGTTCCAAGCTTTTCGTGGATCTCGCTTAAGGTCGTTATGACATTCACCGAAGTAGAGACCGATGACATCTGCTCGTCGTAGATCAGCTTTAAGACCAGCACATACAGCGTAGCCAGCTTCGGCAGCTTCTCTCCCACCACCTGCTCGCCGCGGATGTAAATGAGTCCCATCTGGCTGTTTTCCACTACCTCAATTCCCATAATAGAGAAATACTTCTGGATGAATTCCAGATGCTGGTTGCACTGGTAAAATTCCGGGTTCGTCTGGTAGCGCTTTGTTTTCCGGTCATAGGTCCGCTCCAGCAAAAAGGTCTGCCGGTATAACAGACGGATGCTTTCCGAAACCTGCTCCTGCTCCGAGCTGGAAAGCGTCTCAAAATAATCAATCATTCTTTCTATCCTTTCTCACAAATACCAGTCCCGGATAACGGTAGCCTGCATGCTCCACCATCGGCGCCTCCTGGTCCAGGACGCGGTACGGACTGTCCTTGCGTACCGAATCATCGTATGCAAGCACCAGCTTCTCAAAGTCCTCCAGGGAAGATACGGTGTCACTGGTTACTGTAAATTTCCCATTCACCATCTGATCCAGTACAAAGGAACGGATCTGTTTCCGGCTATATCGGTTCTTCATGCGGTTTAGCTGCAGGATTTCATCCTTAGACAGCTCCACGATTTCCTCCTCCGGCTGTAACTCTGCCGTAAAATCCTGACGGGATTTTCTGCGCTTATATAATGACCGGTCTGAAATGACGGTAAACTGGGAAAAATTCATCTTTGAGGCTGTAAGCGCCAGTTTTTCATCGAATGATTCATCCGGTAAACCAGACAATTCATTTAAGATCTGGATCACCAGCCCCTTCAGGTTGTCCTCCTGGTTCAGGAGGTAATTGAGCCTTGTCACGGTAGCACGGATGTATTTCGTGTGCTCTGTATCCATATTTAAAATGCGGTGCTCGATATCATCAAAGCCACGGTCGATCAGGTCAAGCTGGCTGATAATGTCTTCCGGCGTAATATCCAGCCCTCGCAGCTGCTTATTGCGCACACAAACTGTCTCCAGCCAGGAAGTATCCTGGCGCATCTGGACCAGCCATTTTTTAATATCGGTCTTATACAGATAAAAGTTATCGGAGGTTTTTAAAATGTGATATTTCTTCTGCACGATTTCCTGTACATATCCGTCCAGATGCTCTTTCAAAAGGTCCCCGTAATTTTTCTGTTCCAGAAGGCTGGCGAAGAAACGATCCATATTGTGGAGCATATCCTGCAGCGTCTTATTGAGCTTTCTCGTATTGACCAGAGCGGTTTTCAAGAGAGAAATGTTGCACCTTGGATCGTTCTTGAATGCGAACAGGATTGCATAGACATTCTGGATGTAGACCTGGCTGTCATCCTCATCCTCCCCGGCCAGATGCATAAACGCATCCACAAACACAGCAGCGTAATCCGGAATGACAATGTTCACTGTCATATTGTGGTAATCATCCACCTTCCGGAGCCACCCGGCCTTTAGCAGCCAGTTTAAAATGCGGGTAGAAAGCGGCTCCAGCATATCCAGTTCATCTTCCAGCTCGTCCTGTACCATCACCACGCGGGCCTTCGCAAAATAATCGCTCAGGGTCTGAATGCAGATTTCCCGGCTTAAAAAGTAATTGCTGTACTGGTATTCGTCATTGATCTGCAAAAGCGCGTCAATATAAACCTGCCGGTTTCTGGAACGGAACAGCCCCCAGAACGAATCCGGTATTTCTAAAAACTGATTTGCCATAGTAATTGATTCCTTATTTTTTGTTGCAATGCATAGTCAGTAATTTCACGGAGACTGACTGTGGTTTGTTTCTGTTTGTAATTCATCTCACTATTTATAGAGAATAGGAGAATCCTTGCTACCGTTTGTCGAAAAATGCTGCTGCCCAGGTCATGCCTGCTGCAGCAGCATCTGTTACTTCTCCATGATAAACAAACTTTTATTTATCCTATCGTTGTATCTGAGATTTTGTTCCTGTTCACGCACGGTGCCAACAGCAACTTTTTTCAAAACAATCCTTAAATTTCTAACAGATCACTGAATGCCTTCAATGCTCCATCGGTTTCATGAGCCAGAACACGTTTTGCAAGGACCTTACCAAGCTGTACGCCCTCCTGGTCAAAACTGTTTACATTCCATAAAAAGCCCTGGAACATTACCTTATTCTCGAAGTGTGCAAGCAGTGCGCCAAGAGCACCCGGATTTACCTGCTCACCAATGATGATGCTCGATGGACGTCCGCCCTCAAAGTTTTTATTGCGGTTTTCATCGGCCTTGCCGCATGCAAATGCCATGATCTGTGCTGCCACGTTTGCACAAAGCTTCTGCTGACTGGTGCTGCCCTGAATGACAACATCAGTCTCCATCTGGTTTTTCTTAAAGCCAACGAACTGCAGCGGAACAATGTCAGTTCCCTGATGCAGCAGCTGGTAGAAGGAATGCTGGCCATTGGTTCCAGGCTCACCAAAGATTACCGGTCCGGTCACATAGTTCACCGGCTCGCCAAAACGGTTTACGGACTTACCATTGGACTCCATGTCAAGCTGCTGCAGATGTGCCGGGAAGCGGCTCAGTGCCTGGGAGTACGGAAGCACTGCGGTACACGGATAGCCAAGCACGTTGCGCTCGTATACACCGATCAGTGCGTCTAACATTGCTGCATTCTTCGTTACATCGGTCTCTGTTGCCAGTTTGTCTGCCTCTGCTGCACCCTCTAAAAACTGTGCAAACACCTCCGGTCCGAAAGCCAGGGAGAGAACTGCACCGCCAACTGCGGAGGTAGAGGAATAACGGCCGCCAATATAATCATCCATGAAGAATGCAGCCAGATAATCGCTGCTCTTCGCAAGTGGGGAGGTCTCACTGGTTACTGCGATCATATGCTTCGATGCATCCAGACCTGCATTCTTTAATGCGTCCTTTACGAAAGACTCATTCGTCAGGGTCTCAAGGGTTGTGCCAGACTTGGAAACCAGTACGAAAATAGAATGTGCGACATCGATTCCATGCAGAACTGCTGCTGCATCATCCGGGTCTACATTGCTGATGAATTTTGCTTCCATCTTAAATGTGCCATTCTTCTTTGCCCAGTTTTCCAGCGCCAGATACATTGCTCTCGGTCCAAGGTCACTTCCTCCGATACCGATCTGAACAACCGTGGTAAACTTTTCTCCTGCCGCATTGGTGATCTCACCGCTGTGAACCTTGTTTGCAAACTCAGCAATGCGCTCCTGCTGCTCTTTGTAGAAGGTACGCTTGTCCACACCATCTGCAGTGACTGCGTCACCAAGCTGTCCGCGGGTCATGTGATGCAGTACCAGACGCTTCTCACCGGTATTGATCACCTCACCATTGTAAAGAGCTTTAAATTTCTCTGCCAGCTGAGCCTCTGCAGCCAGCTTCTTTAATGCCTCCAGTACATTGTCATCGACCTGCTTTGCTGCGTAGTGGTAAACAAGTCCCTTTGCCATCGGCACGCTGTATTTTTTCACGCGCTCTGCGCCGTTATCTCCGGTCATAGCCTCCGCAAGGTTTACGCGGGATGCTTTTTCCAGCTCCTGATAGGAAGTAAGAGTGTCCAGGTTGTTCCAGGTAATCATCATGATTCCTCCTTCAATACATTATACTGATCTTCAGCCGATAATTTTCTGTCAATCATGATAATTATACTATTGAATACGGGGGATTTCAAGAGATTTCAAGGATACGCTGTACAACTATAAGATCACCTGTTTGCGCAATGCACGAACAATCTCTCTAAAACTTATGTTTTCCGGCAATATACACTCAGCAAAGTATCACGATGATTCCCTTGAAAATTTTCTTTTCTGTGATATACTGTAAGTTCCTGAATTTTTAATAAAACTCCGATAGTTTTCCTTTCCGGCAGAAAAATATGACAGCCAGGTAAGACAAAACAAGATGAGACACAATCACACAAAGGAAGAGAAAACCATGTTAGGAAAAACACATATGGCAGTTGGAGTTGCCGCATCCATGCTGCTTTTTCAACCAAATACATTACCAGAACTGATTTTTGGAGCCGGGGCAGCGGCAATCGGTTCCGTAATCAGTGATATCGACTGCAGTTCCTCGGAAAGCAGCCGCAGAGCAGACAAGATTATATTTGCAGCAGAAACAATCGTGATCGGAATTGCTGCTGTCGAAGCGCACTGGCATATCGGTCTCTATCAGAAGCTTATGAGCAACAGCTCTGTCAGCCGCATCATCTTAGCATGTGCTGCATTTCTTTCCATATGCGCCTATGGAAAGAAAACACCGCACCGTTCTTTTATGCATTCATTTCTGGCAGGCGGACTCCTTTCCAGTTCCGTAGCCGTATTTCTTCCAATGCTGGTACCTTACTTTGGAGCCGCATTTCTATCCCATCTGGCCCTGGATCTGCTAAACCACAAAGGAGAACAGCTTTTTTACCCTCACCGGAAACGGTTTAGTCTCGGAATCTGCACTGCGTCCGGACTTATCAATAAGGTATTTCTTCTTTGCGGTTCAGTCGTGTCGGCAGGGGTGATATTAAAGCTTTTGACTGGTATGGTGATTGCGGCGCACAGGTAGTGCTGTAAAGCCAGCTTCATTAGCAGTCGCCATTGACCAGCCCTTCTTATTGCTCCTCCAGATGGTCAACATTTCTCTGGTCATGCGCCGTGTAGCGCATAGCTCTTCCATATCCGCCTTTGTGGCGGTAGGACGCATGACCTTTCCTGACATTCGTTTTTGCGCTGACGCCGCCCTGATCACCTTAATCATATTGCTCAATGTCTCGTTGTCTTCTTTTCATTTTTATGGTAGCATTATTTATAGATACAGATGATTACATCAGAAAAGAGAATATAGAAATATTTTAAAGAACTATACTATTGCAGAAAGGAAGTGTTTTTATGCCATTATTGAAAGACCACTACACCGCAGAAGATTACTGGAATCTGTCAGAGGGTGAACGTGCAGAGCTAATTGATGGAAAATTCTACAATATGGCACCGCCAAGTCTTACGCATCAAACTTTATCCATTGAACTTGCATCTACATTTCGTAATTATATAAAATCCAAGGGTGGCTCATGCCGTGCTCTTACAGCTCCATTTGCAGTTAATCTCGACGCCAATGATAAAAACTGGGTTGAGCCGGATGTTATGGTCGTATGCAACAGAGACAAGCTCACAGAACGCAGTTGCATTGGTGCTCCAGATCTGATCATCGAGATTGTATCTCCATCTAGCCGTAAAATAGATTATATCAAAAAGAATGCTTTATACTTAGATGCCGGAGTAAAAGAATACTGGATTGTAGACCCTATGAGAAAAAGCACTTTAGTCTACTGTTACGACGAAGACGCTACACCTATATTCTATCCTTTTGATACCCCTATTGCTGTAGGTATTTATCCCGATTTAAGCATTACTATTGCAGATTTATTACAAACGCCTTGACCAGTAAACCCTCATAAAAAAATTTTCTTCAGAATTTCTCATCCAGAGGGATCGATCTATTGATAATTAGCTTATAAAGCGTAAAACTATCCATCGCTAATCTTCATATGAAAATTTTGAAGAGCAATATTATTGCAGAAAGGAAATGTTTTTATGCCGCTATTAAAAGACTACTACACCGCAGAAGATTACTGGAATCTGCCAGAGGGCGAACGTGCGGAGTTGATCAATGGAAAATTCTACGATATGGCACCACCAAGCCGAATTCATCAGAGGCTGGTCTCTAAATTGACTTCTGCCATTGATCAATACATTTCAGATCACCACGGCTCTTGCGAAGTCTATCCTGCTCCATTTGCTGTCAACCTCGATGCTGATGACAAAGATTGGGTAGAACCGGATGTCTCTGTAATCTGTGATTCAAATAAGCTGACTGATCGTGGATGTTCCGGAGCTCCGGATTTGGTTTTCGAAATTGTATCTCCATCAAGTCGGAAAATGGATTATAACCGAAAAAATACACTCTATTCCGACGCAGGCGTCCGGGAATACTGGATTGTCGATCCAGCAAAAGAACGCGTTACTGTTTACCATTACGAAGAAGATGCAGCACCAGTGATCTACTCCTTTACACAGGATATTCCGGTCGGAATCTATCCGGGACTGACAATTAAAATCAATGATTTACTGTAACTGAAGCGCGTTAAAAAAAGGGACTTTCAGAGCAATCTCTGAAAGTCCCTTTTCGCTTTATTTTAAGCCATTTTCAATTAGAATTTACCAGCGGTAGCTGCTTCCTCGATGGCAACTGCAACTGCAACGGTCATGCCGACCATCGGGTTGTTACCAGCGCCGATCAGACCCATCATCTCAACGTGAGCAGGCACGGAAGAAGAACCTGCGAACTGTGCATCGGAATGCATACGGCCAAGGGTATCAGTCATACCGTAGGAAGCCGGGCCTGCTGCCATGTTGTCCGGATGCAGGGTACGTCCGGTACCACCACCAGAAGCTACGGAGAAGTACTTCTTGCCTGCTTCCAGTCTCTCCTTCTTGTAGGTACCTGCTACCGGATGCTGGAAACGGGTCGGGTTGGTAGAGTTACCGGTGATGGAAACGTCTACGTTCTCTTTCCACATGATTGCAACGCCTTCCGGAACGCTGTTTGCGCCGTAGCAGTTTACTTTTGCACGAAGGCCTTCGGAGTAGGATTTACGGAATACTTCCTTAACCTCGTTGGTGTATGGGTTGTACTCAGTCTCGATGTAGGTGAAGCCGTTGATACGTGCGATGATCTGAGCTGCGTCTTTTCCAAGACCGTTTAAGATAACGCGAAGCGGTTTCTGACGAACTTTGTTTGCTTTCTCAGCGATACCGATTGCGCCCTCTGCTGCTGCGAAGGACTCGTGGCCTGCCAGGAATGCGAAGCACTCGGTCTCCTCTTCCAGAAGCATCTTGCCCAGATTACCATGTCCAAGACCTACTTTACGGGTATCTGCAACGGAACCCGGGATACAGAATGCCTGAAGGCCCTCGCCGATTGCTGCTGCTGCCTCAGATGCTTTTCTGCAGCCTTTTTTGATTGCGATTGCTGCGCCTACGGTGTAAGCCCATTTTGCGTTCTCGAAGCAGATCGGCTGAATGCCCTCGATCATTTTGTATACGTCAAGACCTGCGTCTTTGGTGATCTTCTCTGCCTCTTCAATGGAAGCGATGCCATAGCTGTTTAATGCTTCATTGATCTGTTTGATACGTCTCTCATATGATTCAAATAATGCCATGATTATAGTCCTCCTTCTTTACGCCTGTCTCGGGTCGATGATCTTAACTGCATCAGCAACACGGCCATACTGACCTTTTGCCTTCTCCCAAGCGGTGTTCGGATCATCACCCTTCTTGATGAAGTCAGTCATCTTGCCAAGGCTTACGAACTGATAACCAATGATCTGATCGTCTGCATCCAGAGCGATACCGGTTACATAGCCCTCAGCCATCTCCAGGTAACGAGGACCTTTCTTTAAGGTTCCGTACATGGTACCAACCTGGGAACGAAGACCCTTACCTAAGTCCTCCAGGCCAGCGCCGATCGGCAGACCGTCCTCAGAGAATGCACTCTGGGTTCTGCCGTATGCGATCTGTAAGAACAGCTCTCTCATAGCGGTGTTGATTGCGTCACATACCAGGTCGGTGTTCAGAGCTTCCAGAACAGTTAAGCCAGGAAGAATCTCAGCTGCCATTGCAGCGGAGTGGGTCATACCGGAGCATCCGATGGTCTCTACCAGAGCCTCCTGGATAATACCCTCTTTTACGTTCAGGGTCAGCTTGCAGGCACCCTGCTGCGGAGCACACCAGCCCACACCATGGGTCAAACCGGAAATGTCGGAAACCTGTTTGGACTGTACCCATTTTGCTTCTTCCGGGATCGGAGCAGCGCCATGATGAACGCCCTGTGCAACTGTGCACATCTCTTCTACTTCATGTGAATAAATCATGTTAAAACTCCTTTCAACTATGTAATGTCCTGAAAGTACGTGCTAAATGATGCTTCCGAAAATCTGCATTGCCCTGTACCCGGCAACGATATGAGATTGTCAAAAACATCACACCATACTTGATGTTATTTTCTCATAAAAGAGACAAATAGTCCAGTATTTTTTTGTAGAAATTTAAGAGCAGGTGGCACAAAGATTTGTGCCACCTGCTCCTTTTTTAGCATTTTGTCTATTATTTTGTTATTTTTATTTATTGCTTAAGTACTCGTGAATGCCCTTTGCACCGTGCTTTCCTGCTTCCATTGCCAGGATTACGGTTGCTGCACCGGTTACGGCATCGCCGCCTGCGAACACGCCCTCGCGGGAGGTCTGTCCGTTTGCAGCTTCAGCCACGATACATTTGCGCTTATTGATCTCAAGTCCCTCGGTGGTGGAGGAAATGAGTGGGTTCGGGGAGGTGCCAAGAGACATGATGACGGTGTCTACATCCATCACGTACTCAGAACCCGGAATTTCTACCGGGCGGCGTCTTCCGGATGCATCCGGCTCGCCAAGCTCCATCTTCACAACCTTGATGCCCTTAACCCAGTCGTTTTCATCGGTCAGGATCTCTACCGGGTTGGTCAGCAGGTCAAAAATAACGCCCTCTTCTTTTGCGTGGTGTACTTCCTCTACACGCGCCGGAAGCTCTGCCTCGCTGCGGCGGTATACGATATGTACCTCAGCGCCGAGACGCAGTGCGGTTCTTGCAGCATCCATGGCTACGTTTCCGCCGCCGACAACGGCTACCTTCTTGCCTGCAACGATCGGGGTATCGTAATCCTCACGGAATGCTTTCATGAGGTTATTTCTGGTTAAGTACTCATTTGCAGAGAATACGCCGTTTGCGTTCTCGCCCGGGATACCCATGAACTTCGGAAGACCTGCACCGGAACCGATGAAGACTGCCTCAAAGCCCTCTTCGTCCATCAGTTCGTCAATAGTAACGGACTTACCGATAATGACGTCAGTCTCGATCTTAACGCCCAGCTTCTTTACGTTTTCGATCTCAGAGCGGACAACGGTTTCTTTCGGGAGACGGAACTCCGGGATACCGTAGGTCAGTACTCCGCCCGGCTCATGAAGTGCCTCGAAGATGGTGACATCGTAGCCAAGCTTTGCCAGGTCACCTGCACAGGTCAGGCCTGCAGGGCCGGAGCCGACAACTGCAACCTTCTTGCCGTTCTTTACGTCAGATGCTTTCGGAACGAAGCCATTCTCTCTGGACCAGTCTGCCACGAAACGCTCCAGCTTACCGATGGAAATCGGCTCGCCCTTGATGCCGCGGATGCACTGTCCCTCACACTGGCTTTCCTGCGGGCATACACGGCCGCAGACTGCCGGAAGTGCGGAAGACTCTGCAATAACATTTGCTGCAGCCTCAAAGTTTCCAGCCTCCACTTCCTTGATGAATCCAGGAATGTTGATGGAAACCGGGCAACCACCCATGCACTTTGCGTTGTTCTTACACTTTAAGCATCTGGAAGCTTCTTCCATCGCCTCTTCTTTGTTATATCCATAGCACACTTCCTCAAAGTTGGTAGCGCGCACTTTTGCGTCCTGCTCTCTGACAGGAGTTTTCTTTAATACGTCCATTTCTTATCCTCCGATCGCAGACAGCTTTTTGCTGCCTTGCCTAATGAATCCGAATCTGCTTTGGCCTGTCCGCAGCTGTTTGCAGACTTTTTCCGTCACTGTTTGCGCAACGCGTGAACAGTATCTTATTCCGGCTTTCAGCGTTTTTCTATTAGCCGTTGCACTGTCCGCAGCCGCCATGATGGGTGTCGCCCTCGACAGCCTTTAACATCGCTCTGCCCTCTTCGGTCTTGTACATCTGCTGACGCTTCATCGCCTCGTCAAAGTTCACGAGATGACCGTCAAACTCCGGTCCGTCTACACATGCGAACTTCACCTCATCGCCTACGGTTAAGCGGCATGCTCCGCACATACCGGTTCCGTCTACCATGATCGGGTTCATGCTGACGATGGTCGGGATATTCAGCTCTTTAGTCAGTTTGCATACAAATTTCATCATGATCATCGGTCCGATGGCTACGCATACATCGTACTGTTTGCCCTGGTTCTCTACCAGGTCTTTGATCACTTCGGTTACCATGCCCTTGCGCACATAGGAACCGTCATCGGTGGTAATGTAAAGATTTCCAGCCTGCTCCTTCATCATGTCTTCCAGGATCAGAAGATCTTTGTTCTTTGCGCCTACGATTACATCGACATCGATGCCGTGCTGCTTCATCCACTTTACCTGCGGATAAACCGGTGCGGTACCAACGCCGCCTGCAACGAATAAGTATTTGCGTTTCTTTACCTCTTCCAAATCTTCCTTGACAAACTCAGACGGCTGACCAAGCGGTCCGACAAAGTCCTGGAATGCATCGCCTGCTTTTAACTCAGACATTTTTAAGGTAGATGCACCTACGATCTGGAACACGATGGTAACGGTGCCCTTCTCGCGGTCGAAATCGCAAATGGTAAGCGGGATACGCTCTCCCTTCTCATCCATTTTTACAATGACAAATTCTCCCGGCTGACAGGATCTTGCCACTCTCGGAGCTTCCACATCCATCAGGAAAATCTTCTCCGCAAGCTTTTCTGCTTTTAAAATCTTATACATTTCCTTCCTCCTGTTTTGCAATCTGCAAATTCTGTATGCCATCCATGAATATAACTTATTTTCAGACGTGCTAAAAGTATTTTAGCACGTCTGGTTTTGAATAGCAATACATTATTGTTAATAACATAACATATATTATACAGATTTATTTCCTTTTGTACAGTCGATATTCGTAACAAAGGTCAAAATATGTCTGTTCGTCGCTCTCCTCTGCCAGTTCCCACGAATTATCCTGATCTAAGTTCGGGAAGTGCGTGTCTGCTGCATAAGCAAAGTCAATCCAGGTGATCTGCGCTTCCTCGCAAAAAGGCAGGAACTGACGGTAAATGCTTTCTCCGCCGATGATATAAACATCGTCAGAATGATACGATGTAAGCAGGTCCTGCACTTCCTCAAGGCTATGACAGACCGTTGCCCCTTTTACCTGATATGCCGGGTCTGTGCTCAGCACAATGTTGGTCCGGCCATAAAGCGGCTGTCCGCCAGGCAGGCTTTCCAGGGTTTTGCGCCCCATCACGATGACCTTTCCGAGTGTCTGGTCCCGGAACATTTTCTGGTCCTGGGGAATCGATACAAGGAGCTGTCCCTTATTTCCGATCGCCCAGTTTTTATCTACCGCTGCAATCAGTTTCACTTAATCCTCCTCTTCCTCTGCCAGGATCAGTTCTTTTGCGTAAGGCAGTGTCCTGATCCAGTCACAGAAGGTGTGCCATTCATCCAGTTTATGGTTCTTTCTGGCAAAATAAATGTTGATCAGTGTCTCATAGTTTAAAGTGCAGGTCCGCATCTGGTTATAGCTGGACGGCAGAAGCTGGATCATATCATACCAGTACACCTTGTCCTTTGTTTCCACATACTTTAAACGGATGGTTTCCAGATGATCCACGATGGTCTGCATATAGGCTTCACTCTCCGGTGTCAGATGATCGTGGCTGAAATCGTCCAGTTCGAATGGCTTGCTGTGGATCTTATGCATGGTGCTGGTCGAGTTTGCTACTGTGGCCACTTTATAAGTATCGTACTCTTTCCACCAGTACATCGGTGCCGTAATATCGACCGAAACGAACACCTGGCGGATATATTTGCGATGGTCGCTTCCGGCACGGCGCAGACGCTTTGCCAAGCCCAGATCATTCGGGCCAAGCACATAATTTCCGTCTTCGTCATAGAAGCTGTCCATCCGGTCCCAGCTGTTCATGGGATTGCGTGCCCCACGCATGGCATTTTCCAAATTCATGACGCTGGTACGTTCTAATTTAATCATTCTCTATTCCTTCCTTATGGTTTCAACTCAATCGTTCTTGATTATAACAAAGCTGGGATTTCTCGTCAACATCTGCCAGTTCCCGGCTGTTATTTGCCGGGTAGCGGATCACGTCTTCCGGATGGGCCAGAAGGACCCTCTTACCGCCCACATCTCCCGTCAACTTTAACAATTCCTTCCGGTACTCCGGTGCAAACAAGACCGGATTTCCATCTTGTTCTTGCCACGTCACACAGGCAATGCCTTTTCTGTTTTTGCGAAACGCGGATACCAGCCCCTTTATCGTTTCCCCTGTCAGCCACGGCTGGTCGCAGACCGAGAAACAGACTGCATAATGTTCCGGAATCTGCTCCAGCGCAAGATGGATGGAATGCGAAATTCCAAGAATGCTTTCGGTATTTTTCACTGCCTCAAACCCATCCTGTTTCAGATCTTGTAAAATTTCATCATACTGGCTGACTACGATTTTCTTTGCAAAACAGTCTGGCATGACCATATTTACCTCGTCTGCCACATGACGGTACATCGGTTTATCTCCCACCATGATAAGAAGCTTGTTATCTCCATCCCCAAATCTCCGGCTGTCTCCTGCGGCAAGCAGCACCATGGCAACCGGCATATGCGCATAAGGCTGGTACCGATGGTTCAAAATTGCCTCCAGCACACCGCCTCCGATCGATGAAGCTTTGTCCGATACCGTAAAACAATGCTTCACTTCACACCGCGGATCGACATCGCCAGATTTCATACCGGTCGTCACGTTCACTCCGTCCTGCAATAATCCTCGTACCACACCGTCGATCTGAACCTTTACCGGTGTTTCATCCACATATCCGACAATGTCTCCAGCCTTCACTTGTGCGCCAATTTCGACGCATCCACGGAATGTTCCGTCTGCCGGTGCCTTGATCAGACGCTCCAGCCCGTATCCGCCGATCAGGCCAGGAATCCCGGTATTGTGGATGGCACTGCCAGACCAGATGCACCGTCCCAGGTAGTGCCCGCGCTTCGTCTCTACGACGCAGTGGCAATCTTCTCCGGCCGTAAAGCCAGGACCCACGCCAATCACTAGCGGTGCATCTGCCATGTGCGTTCCAAGATTTCGCTTTGCCAGGATGGCATCGACCAGCACATCCGGCTGAAACTCCCGGATGCAGTCTGCATGCTCATCTACCATGACTGCGATATTTCCATTCCCGATTTCTTTTTCTGCCATTTTCACCGAATCACACAGTACTCCGGTGACATCCTCCACCTGCATCCGTCCCAGATACACGGCCGGGGAAAATGCGACTGTGCGCCGCACCGTTGTCGGCACTGCGATTTCCGTCATAAGGATCTGGAATCCGGCACGGTAAAGGCGCAGCGCAATGCCGCTGGCGAGGTCACCGGAGCCCTTGACCAGGACCCTCCCCGTATTTCTGGAAGCTTCCATTATTTTTTCTGTTTTCTTTGTTTCCATCTGATTTTGTTCCCCTCCATTTTATCTTTTTGCTCTGTGCTACCCTTATTTTACCGCAGCTTTATCTTCTCCTGCAGAGCATGTCTCCCTCGTTGTCCGGACGCAGGCCTGCTGCAGCTTTTCCGGAAGTGCATGTACAACCATTTCAGAAAGCCTTCGTTCTCTTTCTGTATCTGCCTGGTTCAGAATGATCCGGTAATACCGGCCCCCTGCTCCCTTCCGGCTTCCCCGCTCATCCATCAGGATCAGTGCAAGATCTTCCGGCTCTATCCGGTCTGACGCGTTCCGTTTCAGCCACGGACCATGCGTTGAAAAGCGAAAGCAGCTGCTTTCAAACGTTTCGCCCAGCGCCGTCAGCCCTGCACATGCCACGACCAGGCCGGTCTGCGGGATCAGTACCGGCTCCGCAGAGGAAGGCACCTTCACTGGCAGACATTTAGAACCATCTGCTTCGATCAGGATCACATCGAACCGGGAAAGCAGCATTTCCATCACCGTCTCTTCTCCCAGATCCTCCGGCATGCAAAGCTTCCCCTCTCCTCCTTCTTTTTCCGTCCGCTTTCCGGCGGCAAGGATTCGTCCTTCCTCCAGCCTGTATTTTTGCCGGTCCGGTTTATCCTGCCCAAAAAGCCCGGACAGTCTTGGAAGTACTACTGTTTCATATTGGTCCGGCTTAAAAATATGGGTACTGGTCGTGACCAGCACTCTGGCGCCCCTGTCTGCCAATTCCCCGGCCAGATCATACATCGTGCTGGTCTTTCCGCCAGCTCCAACCAGGGAGACCACACGCGGCAGACTGTGCCAATCTGCAAAACCAAGTGCCTCCAAAAGGCTCTCCGCTCTCGCAAAACTGTGTTTTTCCGGATCCCAGTATTCCACAAACGGCGCTTTTCTTTGTTGTTTTTGCTCCGCCTGATGCCCGTGTTTTATCTGTTGTTCTGTCTGTTGTTTTCGTTCTATCCATTGATTTTGTTTCATTTTCTGTTTTTGTTCCACTCCCAGATTTTTCAACCGTCCTTGTTCTTTTCCTCTTCCCGTGCTATACTATGGTACTGGATTATTGGCACTACGTGCACTTCAATCGGTAACCGTTAACCCTAACATCATTCTATTACAAACGATCATGAACCCATTCTATCATTTTCGCGCCCTTTCAGACAAGACTTATGACCGGATTCTCTTTTTTTGTGGTCTGTTCCTGCTTTTGACAGAGCTCTACAAGCAATGCTTTTTATATTTTATCATTGACCATGGGCACTATGACTGGTGTTTTTTTCCTTTCCAGCTCTGCAGCCTGCCCATGTATCTGTGTCTTTTACTTCCTGCCTTTAAACCCGGGCCCAAAAAGACAGCGGTCTATACCTTTTTGCAGGACTTCAACCTGCTCGGCGGTCTGGCTGCCCTGATCGTGTCAGATGGTTTTCGCGGTATCCACTGGACGCTGACCCTGCACGGCTATGTATGGCATATGCTTTTAGTATGCATCGGCCTGTTTGTTTTCTGTGGCGGCCGTTCCGACCTGAGCCGGAAGGGCTATCTCCGCACACTTCCACTTTTCTTTCTAAGCTGTGCGGCCGCTTTCCTGATCAACATTCTGGCTCCCGGTCATGGACAGGCCGATATGTTTTATATCTCACCCTACTACCCAAGCACCCAGCCGGTGTTTCATGAAATCGCCCTGTACATCGGCATTATGCCCGCTAATCTGCTCTACCTGCTCACAGTCTGTGTCGGTGCGGCCATTCTTCATGCTTTGTTTTGCAAGGCTTCCGCCTGGCTGCATATTCCACAGTATAAAAACAGATGAATTGTTTACGCAGCGCATGAACCATGACGTGAAAATCCGTGGATGCGCCACTGGCAGCTTCCCGTCAGGCAATGGAAAAAGGTCCCACGCATTTATGCATGAGACCTTTTTTCATTGCTTTGTATATTTCATGATGCTTTGTTTCTCTTAGCCGCTATCCTTTTCCGGATCACAATATAACAGATGATATGTGCCGTAAAGGTAATGACCCAGGTGACCGGATAAGAAATATAAAGCGTGGTCAGTGTCCGATGCATCGCAAAAACCGTAAAGATCCAGATTACACGGAAGAGGCAGGCGCCAGTCAGGGACACCAGCATCGGCACGACAGAATATCCAAGGCCTCTTAATCCGCCTACCATGGTATCCATGATGCCGCACAGAAAATACGTTCCGTTGATGATCCGCATTCGCATCATCCCGTAGGAAATTACCTCTGGATCGGAGGAATAGATCTGTAAAAGCTTTGGTCCGGTCAGCACGGCACCGCCGCCCATGACCACGCCTACCACAATGACTACCCCAAGGCAATACAAAAGGATTCTGGTAACCCGCTTCATCTTCCCAGCTCCGTAGTTCTGGCTGGTAAAACTTAATGCAGTCTGGTATACCGCATTCATCGCATTGTATACAAAGCCCTCCACGTTTGCAGAAGCCGTGCTTCCCGCCATGGCGATGGAACCGAACGAGTTAATAGAGGACTGGATAAGCACATTCGATACGGAGAAGATCGCGCCCTGGAATCCAGCCGGCAGGCCGATCTTTAAGATCAGCTTTACCTTCGACTCTGTCAGTCTCAGCTTCTCCCGGCAAAGACGGTAAGAGGAATCCGAATGAGCTAGGCAGCGCACGATCAGCACAGCGGAAATGCACTCAGATACAACCGTTGCCGTCGCAACACCAGCAACTCCCATAGACAGGGCAATGACAAAAAACAGATTCAGCACCACATTCACCGCACCTGCAAAAAGCAGAAAATAGAGCGGCCTTTTGGTGTCTCCCACCGCCCTTAAGATCGCACTGCCAAAGTTGTAGGTCAGCGTGGCCGGCATGCCAATGAAATAGATTTTCAAATACAGGGCAGCCAGCGGCAATACGTCATCCGGCGTTCCCATCAGTGTCAGCATTGGCCCTGAAAAGCATACGCCGATAAAGATCAGCAATATCCCGCCTGCCAGTGCGATCATCATCGCCGTGTGTACGGTTTCCTCCAGATCCTTGTGCTTCTGGGCACCGGAATACTGGGCCACCAGAACATTCGCACCGATCGACAAGCCCACAAACACGTTGATCATCAGGTTGATCAGCGCTGTGGTAGATCCAACTGCAGCAAGTGATTCCCTGCCCGCAAAATGCCCGACCACAATGATATCAGCGGCATTAAACAACAGCTGTAAGATACCAGAAAGGATCAGTGGTACCGCAAAAGCTATGATCTTTGGGAAAAGCGGTCCGTTGCACATGTCCATTTCATAGGTTTTTCCCCTTTTTTTCGCTGTCTGTTCCATCATTCTTCTCCTATTTCCCTCCAAAAACCTGTATCTCTATTTCTGATTCCTGCAATGCAGGACCTGAATCTTTATAAATAACGGTAGATCAAAAGTGCAACCGCCACACCGATGATACTTGCCATCGTAATGCGGATCGTCAGGCCAAAGGTAATGACCAGAAGCCCGAGATTTAAAACCAGTGGGGTATCCAGCCCAAAGGATTGTCCAAAATTCAACCAGGATAACAGGCTGATCGTCTTCGTTGCTTCCCCGAGAAAACCACCGAGCACGATCCCTGCTAAAAGCAGCAAAAGCAATATCCAGAAATTTTTGTTTTTCATCGTCTGTCCCCTCCATATATATCCTGTAACGCTTCCATACCTTCACAGCTGCAGCAAGGTTACGATTCACGCGCTGCACAAACGCATTACATCTGCTTGCGCACAATCATGTACTCGTCTCCCAGACGGTAATAGGGGCAGTCATAGAATTTATCCTCCATGAAACGTGCCATCTCATCCTCGTCGAGATTTACCTCGCACACATAGCACTCGTAGTCTTCATCATACTCATAATACATACAGCTTTCGCAGCTTCCCTGCTGTTTCTTTTTTTTCATGAATTTATTCCTTTCACGTAACTGTCCGGTTCCTTCGCAGTTACCTTTCACAACATTTACTGCCTCATGCGCCTGCAAAGTTTTTTTCCAGCCGCTTTGTCACATTACGGTTGCACCACAGGGATAAGATGCTTCCAACGCTCCAGCCAAACGGCCAGGACAGCCAGACTCCGGTCACACCCAAAAAAGATGCAAACACAAAAGAAAGCACTACCCTGAGGATCAGATCAGAAAAGGTTGCCAGCATAAATTCCTTCATGGCCCCGGCACCGCGAAGCATTCCGTCGGATGCCAGCTTTAAGGCGATCACCAGGTAAAACGGTGATACAATGCGCAAAAACTGGATACCGGTCTCCATGGCCACAGCACTTTCCTCCTGCATGAACAGAGACATCATCAGACGTCCAAAGCCGAAAAATGCCACAATGAACGGCACCGCCAGAAGAAGTCCCATTCTGACACCACCACGCATTCCCTGCTTTACACGGTCCACCTTTCCGGCTCCGATGTTCTGTGCCGTGAAGCTGGAGATTCCGTTTCCAAGCGTTGTAAAGCTGGTGATCGTAAAGGTATTCAGCTTGATTGCTGCAGAATACCCGGCAATGACAGAGGAGCCGAAGGAGTTGATCAGTCCCTGCACAAAAATATTTCCGATGGATACAAAGCTCTGCTGCAGGATGCTTGGAATCGCGATTCGTGCGATCCGCTTCAGCATATCCATGGAAAAATAAGCAGCCCTTTTCTCTGTTTTTATCTGTTTTAAGCGTCCTGCCATAGTGAATAAGGCCAGAACACAGGCAATTCCCTGGGCTATAAAGGTTGCCCATGCCACACCGGCTACACCCCAGTGCAGCCCCGCCACAAACCAGTAGTCCAGGAAAATATTTCCAAGCGAAGATCCGATCAGGAAATACAACGGTGTTTTGGAATCTCCCAGAGAGGTAAAAATACCGGTTGCCACATTATACAAAAACAGGAACACAAAACCACCGATATAGATTCTTAAATAAAGATCACCCAGACTGAATATATTTTCCGGTGTCTGGATCATGCGCATCAGCGCCCGGCTTCCGAAAAGTCCAAATACGGTCAGTACGACCGACAGCACTGAAGCTGAGATCAGGGTCGTATAGACCGAGGTTTTCATCTGCTCATACCGTTTCGCCCCAAAGAACTGGGATATGACTACGGAACAGCCGATATTGCTTCCAACTGCAATTGCCATAAAGATCATGGTGATAGGATAGGAAGCACCCACTGCTGCCAATGCATCTTCCCCGGCAAACCGGCCGGCAATGACGCTGTCTGCAATGTTATACAGCTGCTGGAAGATCACACTGATAAACATGGGAATGGTAAAGCGCCATAACAGGCTTTGCGGTTTTCCTTCTGTCAGGTCTTTCATCATAATACGTTTTCCTCACATTCCTTTCAATCTAAAGCAGCTTTCGCCCGGATCAGCTCCGGCGCCAAAAGCCGCATCCTTAGAATGCTACCACTTTTTTACAAATTATGCAATTCAGATTTTGCTGTTGCTGCACACGCGTGCGTATCCAGCAGCGGTTTTGGAATATTTTTTTCAGAAAACCTCTCTCATTTTCAGCATGGGATAGCCCGCTGGAGGGTCAGGGAATAAATCCACTTTTCCCGGACCTTCTTACCTGTCATCTGGCTTAAGGCGCGCTCATAATAATCCAGCTGGCGTTTGTAATGCTCCAGAAGGATGCGGCTGCTTCTGGTCTTATCCGTCTTATAATCGACCAGGACCAGCTCTCCGTCTTCCTCAAAATAAGCATCGATGATACCCTGGATCACCACCAGCTCTCCACTGTCCACCGGGCCAACCTCCCTGGCCGGCACTCCCATAACAAACTGCTGCTCCTTGTGAAGCATTCCTGCTGCCTGGGCCTTCGCCATACGTTTTCCCATCCCGGACTGCAGAAATTCCCAGATCATGCCGGTATCGACCAGATTTTTATTTTCCTGCGTATACTGTTTTTCTGCTACAAACTGCTCCAGCCAGTACTCCACATCCTCCTGGCTATGGATCTGGTCAAATGGCAGAAGCTCCAGCGCACGGTGGTACGCCGTTCCCCTTGTGGCACCATCGGATTGTGGCTCAGGCTCTGCCGCCTGGTCTTCTCCGCTGTCCTCCTCCGTCCAGGTAAGCACCGGTGCAAAGGGCTGCTCTGCTTCCTCCTCATCGGTCAGCTGGCCCATCTTTTTTAGTTCTGAGACCGACATTTTCACATGCAGTGTCACATCTGCAGCATGGGGATATGCAAAGCCAAGATGCTGCCCCAGACGTTCTGCAAATTCTGCATCATATGTTTGGTCCAGATCAAGCTTTAAAAGCTGTTCCTTAGCACTTTTTTTCAAAACCTGCTGCTCCAGTTCTTCCCCGATAAAATCTGCCAGCGGGACCTCATCCACCAGGACCCGGAGACCGTTTCCTGTTTTTCCCGTGCACATCAGAATCCAGTCCAGATACGATGCCGCTTCGGAAAGGATCGTGTAAGGGATCTGTCCATCCACAAGCGGGACCTGGCTGTATTTTTCCAGCGTCCTCTGAAGACTTTTATCAGTCCCCGTCATGATCAGCTGTTCCTTGGCGCGGGTCATCGCAACATAGAGGACCCTTAGCTCCTCTCCCATGCTGTCCAGTTCCATTTTTCTGCGCAGGACATTTTTCTTGAGCGTAGAGGTTTTCACACGGTGCTCCACATCCAGATAATCTGTCGCAATGCCAAGCTCCGGATCGATCAGGACTTTTCCATGCACATCCTGTTTGTTAAATTTCTTTCCCATTCCCGCAAGAAAAACAACCGGGAATTCCAGGCCCTTACTTTTATGGATGCTCATGATGCGTACCGTGTTATCTTCCTCGCCCACAACAGAAGCCTCCCCGAAATCAGAATTGTACTTTTTCAGGTTATCGATGTAGCGGATAAAGTGGAACAATCCCTTATAGCTGGTTTTTTCATAAGCTGCCGCTTTTTCTACCAGCATATCCAGATTTGCCCGTCTGGTAGCCCCGGCTGGCATCGCAGATACATAATCATAATACCCAGTCTCCTCATAGAGGCGGTAGATGAGCTCATGGATCGGCAGATAAGAGGCCAGCAGGCGGAAGCGCTCCAGCCTTTCAAAAAAGCCCTTCAGGCCTTCCCAGCACATGGCCGCCGCATAGATACCGCGGTCCTGTCCTTTGTCAGCCTGGCTGCGGTAAGCAGCCATCATCCCGGCAAGCTCCTTATCACTCATTCCAACCACCGGGGATCTGAGTACTGCCGCCAGCGGAATATCCTGCATGGGGTTGTCGATCACCGCCAGCATAGCAAGAACTGTTTCCACCTCCAGCGTATTAAAATACCCCATACGTGACTCCGCATAAGCCGGGATTCCTGCATTCATCAGGACCTGTAAAAGAGTCTCTGTCCATTCCCCCGTGCTGCGCAGCAGGATCACGATGTCCCGGTACTGCGCCGTGCGGTAGCCGCCAGTCCCAGAGAGCTTTTTATCCCATACCAGAAGGCCCTGGTCCGGATCTGTCAGTCTCCGGATCCTGGATGCGATCAACTTCGCCTCCAGCTCCTTTGCAGTGTAATCAGCTGCATCTTCATCCAGGTCTTCAAGGGCCTTTGCCCCTGTATCGACCATAAGAAGCTCCGGGATCCCGCCAGTATGGCTCCCGGCCGGCGGCTCAGCAAAAACCGCTCCGGGATTTAATGCCGCTTCCTTTGTATAACGGATATTTCCCATGTTTTCCGTCATGATCCGGTAGAAGATGTCATTGATCCCCATAAGAACCGAATCGCGGCTTCGGAAATTCTGGTGAAGCTCAATCTTCTGGTCTGGACCATCTGTCTCCGGTTCCAGCGGATACGCCGTATATTTTTCCAAAAAGAGCTCCGGTCTCGCAAGGCGGAAGCGGTAAATACTCTGCTTCACATCACCTACCATAAACACGTTGTGCTGACCAAAGCGTTCCCTCGAAACAGCTCTTAACAGCTCTTCCTGCACCAGATTACTGTCCTGGTATTCATCGACCAGCACCTCCCGGTACTGCATGCTCAGCTCATCGGCTGCATCGGTATAAACCGTTTTTCCATCCTCCCTGCAGATCAGGACCTTTAAGGCCTCATGTTCCAGATCGTTAAAATCTACCAGGTTTTTATCCCGTTTTTTTTCCTGAAACCGCCTTGCAAAGTCCTCTGCCAGATCAAGCAGCATGCCAATTGCTTCCCTGGTACCGCAAAGATCCGCAAACATAGACTCCACAGAATCAAAACAGTACATTTTCTTCATTTCCTTGACTGCTTCCTTTACACGGTTCCTGCAGCCGGTCACATAAGCCTTTTTCTCCGGATCTGCCTCCTTGCTGCGCACCGTTGCAAGACGCCCAAAGCCAGCAGCAAAAAGCCGTTCATGGAAGGCCGGGAAAGCTTCTGCCTCTGCGAGGCCCTTTAGCATATGGACATCTTCTGAAAATGCCGGCTCATAGGCACACAAAAATTCATCCTCCAGACAGATGTCCCTGGCCTCCTCCATCTGGTCTTTTAATTCCATGACCTGGCGCTTTAGATCCTCCATCAGAAAATCCATCCATCTTCCGGATTCCTCATCCGCAAGCTCATTTCTGCAGGCTTCGATCCACTGCTCCGGATAGGGATTACTCTGGGAAAAATCGTAAACCTGCCTAATATAGTCTTCGATTCCTGCATCGGTCTTTCCCTGGGCAAAGGTCTCCACAAAACGCTCAAAGCGGCTGTCACCGGAAGCATAAAATGCTTCCAGAAGTTCTTCCATGACATCTGCCCGCATTAAAAGCAATTCTCCCTCATCCCCGATGCGGAAGGATGGGTCCAGATCCAGCTGGTTGAAATGTTCCCGGATCACATTCAGGCAAAAACTGTCGATCGTCGTGATCTGGGCATGATGGACCAGCGTAGCCTGCATCTGAAGATGCTCATTTTCCGGATGCTCCTTCAGCTTCTGTTCAATCGCTGATGCGATCCGCTCCCGCATTTCTGCGGCTGCCGCATTGGTGAACGTCATGACCAGAAGCTCATCGATCCCCGGCGGATTTTCCCCTTCCGTCACCATACGGATGATGCGTTCTACCAGCACTGCTGTCTTTCCGCTTCCGGCTGCTGCACTGACTAAAAGATTTTTCCCCCGGCTTTCAATGACCTGGCTTTGTTCCCTTGTCCAGTTTACTGCTGTTCCCTGCATATTTCCTCCCAGATCTCCTCTGTTTTTTTCTTTTTCCACCTGTTAAATTCATAGCCGGAGATTTTCCGGTCAAACCCGCACACCGCATGGTACGGACAGTAATCACAGGCTGTTTTTTTCCCATTCTTGTAAGGCTCTACCCCGATCTCTCCATCCAGGATCTCCCGGCCCGCCTCCTTCAGCTTCCGGTGGACAAACTGGCTCAGCCGTTCAAAGCGTTTCCGGTCCGCCACAGAAGATTTCGCTTCCTGCACCTTACCATCTTTTAAGACAACCGGGATCACATCCGATTCCTTTTCAATGGTATGGTCCAGATGCCGCACCGCCTCCAGTTCACTGTTCACCAGGCCGTTCATGCAGAGCTTTTTTAGGATCTGCGCATCAATCTGCTCCTGATCCGGCTCTCCATTTTTGTCTGCCAGCGGATCATCAATGTTATAATAGAGAATTCCTGCCGGCACAATATCCTTTTCCGGATACTGCTTCTTCGCCAGCTCCGTCACCGCATCCATATAAACAACCAGCTGCAGCTGCAGTCCATAATAAAGAGCCAGAAGGTCGAACGAGGTTTTCCCTGATTTATAATCAATGATCTTAACATACACCTTGTCCCTATCCTCGCATACATCCATGCGGTCGATCCGTCCGCGCAGATGCAGCGCCTCCTGGTCTGACAGCGCGATCTTCATCGCCTGAAGGTTATCTGCCGACGAAAAGGATACCTCAAACCCAGCCGGTACAAAATCGCCCTTCTGGATTTGCTGCTGCAGGGCCCACACCGTACGTTTTGCGATCTGCCCGACACGGCGGGTCAGATACTCGTTTCTTGCTGAGCTTTTTAAAATGGTATTTCCATAGCTTCCCGTGACAGCAGCTACGCACTCTTCCACCAGCGCATCCCGTGTCTCATCGCTCATGGTATGCCAGTCATATTCCCGCTCCTTTACCTCGCGGAAGCATAGATCGATCGATTCGTGGAACAGCGTTCCGATATCGGAAAATGCCAGCTCATAGCGTTTCCGCTCTAAAAGCTCCAGACCATACTTGAGAAAATGGCCATATGCACAGGCTGCATACTGCTCCAGGCGTGTCACGCTTCCACTTAAGATATTTCCGTATAAAGCATTGGCCACTGCATGGGAAATTCCCTGTTTCTTATAGACGAAAAAGGCCGCATCCATAAAATGGTGCAGTGCTTCCGCATAGGTTTCTGAGGAAGCAAACCAGCGGTACAATTCCAGAAACTGCTCACTGGTGCTTCCGTCACGGTATGCATTCAGGCCATCTGCAAGCCTTCTCTTTGCCTCCGTCACGGAATAGATCTCCTGGCTGTTCGCACTTTCCTGGTCTTCGAATGGTGCATCCGGGAACATGCCGCGAAGCTCCCCGACCAGAAAAGACGGCCTGCGGCTTTTTCCGTCGGCCCCCGTTCTGGACCACGACAAAATGAGCCGGTCCGATGGCTTTGTCATCATCAGGTACAGGTAAAACCGCTGCTGGAAGCTTTCTTCCCTGGCAGTCGGAGCCAGCTCCATATGGTGGGCTCCCAAAAATTCCCGGTCCCGGTCCGAAAGCAGGCTTCCGGATTCCCCGCGGGATGGTACGATCCCGTCATTAACACCGGCAAAAAAGAGTACCTTAATGTGTGCCAGGCGTGTCCGGGTAATATCTCCCACCACAACCCGGTCTGCCACTGCCGGGATCACACCCACCTTCAGCTCTGCAAAGCCGGCATCCAGGATTTCCAGATACTCCTTCCGGCTTACGCACTCTTCACCCAGAAGATCAGAAAGCCGCTTCAGCATGTCCGTCACAAGTCCATATACCTGGCTGTACTCCTTTGCCAGACGGTGTTCCCCGGTTTTTTCAAAATACTCCTGATAGCTGCTTAACCGTTTTTCCGCCTGGCAGTCCTTTAAAAGCTGCAGCACAGCCGCAGTCATGTCCGCGATCGTAAGGTGCTCCCTGCGGAATGCCTCCTGCATCGCAAGCAAAGGAGCCAGCACCTGGTCTTTAAACTGGTTCAGCTCCGTTATATTTAACTCTCCTACCCCACGGTAGGTATTCTCCCAGACCTCCCGGTACCGTCTGCCGCCGCGGATTCCCATAGCAAGGATATAATTTTCCAGACGGTCCAGCTTCTCCCGCTCCAGGCTTACCAGTCCGGACCGCAAAAAGCGCATCACACTCTCGTAGGAAAAGTCCTGGCGCACAGCCTCCAGTGCTGCGCGGAGCAGCTCCACAAGACTGTTATCCAGAATGCTTTTCTTATCGTCCAGGAAATGCGGGATCCCATTCTGGGTAAACTGGTGTACGATTTCCTTTCCATATCCGGGAAGATCCCCGGTGATCACAGCGATCTCGCGGTAACGCACACCCTTTTCCTGCACCAGCTTCTGGATCTGGTGAACGATCTGGTTTACCTCTCCCGACGGATTGGAGGCCTGCCAGAACGCAATGCTCCCTGCCTCCAGTCTCTCTGGATTTTCTTTTTGCTGGATTCCAGTGTCTCCTTTTTGCTGCACTCCAGCAGCTTCTTTTCCTTCGTTTTGCCTGAGACCATCTGTCTTATATCTGTTTTCTGTCCCATAGCGGAACAGATGCTGCTCCAGCCAGGCAAGCTCCGGGCTTTTTGCAAAGCGCCGGCTTTTCTGGTCTGTCAGTAAAACATCCGGCAGCTTTGGAACCTGGTTTTTCTCCGCAAGCTCCGACAGACGGAATACTACCTGGCGGCTCATATAAAACAGGTTCTGGATTCCCATCTTTCCATAAACCCCTGCATGCGCATCTGCCGTTACCGTCACATAAACCTTCTTTGCATAAACAAGAAATAATTCCGCCAGCCGGTACTGGACCGGGGTAAAGCCTGTATAACCGTCCAGTGCGATCACACTGTTTCTGATCAGCTTTGATTCTGGGAGCAGGCGGCAGAGCACATCCAGCACCTGCTCCGTGGTAATATAGTGTCCTTCAATATATTCCTGAAATCCCTGCTCTACCAGGGCCAGATCCTCCAGCTTCTGTCTTAAAAGCGGTGATTTTGCCTCCGGAGCCATTTCCCGCAGAGCCTCAGGAGTGATCCCGTACTGGTAAAATTCCGACAGCATCGACTTTAACTGTCCGACAAAGCCGGATTTATTTAATTGCCCGCCAAACAGGACGAGCTGGCGCTTCTGGGCAGCTGCCACCTTGCGCAGCACCATAGACTTGCCCATGTCATCCAGAACTGCCAGATTTTCCACTGCCAGCTCCTCAAAAACCCGGTATGCAAGCCGGGCAAAGCTGACAATATCGATATTCATGGTGCCATGGCAAGGATGTCTGGTTACAATGTCCTTCTGGGTCTGCATGGTAAACTGCTCCGGCACGATCAGAAAAAACTGCTGCTTAGAGTGCTCCATGGACAGGCGGATCAGCTCGTCATATAAAAGGGTGGTTTTCCCGGAACCCGCTCCGCCTAAGATCAATTGCAATGCCATGTTGTTTGTCCTTTCCTGTTCATAATCGTTATTTAATCCTTATCAGAATCCGTTCCATCCAGTATAGCATAAAACCCTATTTCTGAGAATAGATTATAGCAAACATCACCGGAGGTCTCCCCATGAGTTCCAAAACAAAAATCGTTGTCCTGCGCATGAAAGAAATTATCTATACTGCGATTTTCATTGGCCTTGGAATTCTTCTGATCCTGCTTCTGCTGGTTATGTTCCGCCCGAAAAAGGAAAGCAGCGCCGCACCTGCAAGCGCACAATACATACCAGGCGTCTATGCCTCCTTCATTACCCTTGGGGCCCAGGAGGTGAACGTAGAGGTAAGCGTGGATGCGAACCGCATCACCTCGGTCACCCTGGTCCCGTTAAGTGATGCGGTTGCGACCATGTACCCGCTGATGCAGCCATCCTTAAATAACCTGACCAGCCAGATCTTAGACAGCCAGTCCCTCGAAAACATATCCTTTCCAGAGGAAACCCGCTACACCTCCCAGGTACTTTTACAGGCCATTAAAAAAGCACTAAAAAAAGCTGCACCCACAGCCTGACCAGCAATCTGGCCAGGCTGCAGATGCAGCTTTCATGCATAATATCTATTTTGTTTTTTCGTTCTCTGAAGCATCGGTCGCTGCCTCTGTGCTTTCCTGCTTCTGCGCGTCGGCTGCTGCCTCCGTGCTTGCATGCTCCGGTACGCCAGTCACTTCTTGCATGCCTTCGTTCTCCAGTGCGTCAGTCACGTCTTCCGTGCCAGCCTGCTCCGGTGCTCCAGCCAGCTGTCCGCTCTGGGCTTCTCCCTCCGGATGGTCCTCCGGCTCCGGGATTCCCTTGCACTTGCGGAAAATCTGCATGAATTCTTTTCCAGTGATCGTCTCTTTTTCAATCAGGAATACGGCGATCTGGTCCATGACATCGCGGTTCTCTGTCAGAAGCCGTTTTGCTTCTTCGTAAGCATCCTTTAAGATCCGCATGACTTCGTCATCGACTGCTGCTGCCGTTGCCTCGCCGCAATCCATGACCACGCGGCCAGACAGGTACTGATCCTGCTGCTTTGCGATTCCCATTAAACCAAATTTTTCGGACATACCGTACTGGGTGATCATAGCCCGGGCGATCCCAGTCGCTTTTTCAATATCATTGGATGCACCTGTTGTCACAGAATCGAACACAATTTCTTCTGCAGCGCGGCCAGCCAGTGCAACTACCATCTGTGCCTGCAACTCTTTTTTACTCTGTAAATACTTTTCTTCCTCTGGAACATTTAAGACATATCCCAGTGCCCCCATGGTTCTCGGCACAATGGTGATCTTCTGGACCGGCTCAGCATCCTTCTGCAAGGCACTGACCAGTGCATGTCCTACCTCATGGTACGAAACAATGCTCCGTTCCTCCCTGCTGAGCACCCGGTCTTTCTTTTCCTTTCCGACCAGAACTACCTCTACAGCCTCAAAAAGGTCCTTCTGGCACACAGCCGCACGGCCATTTTTAACAGCCAGGATTGCAGCCTCATTAATCATATTTGCCAGGTCCGAACCAACCGCACCTGCGGTTGCAAGGGCGATCGCATGCAGATCTACCGTTTCATCCAGGGCTACATTTTTCGCGTGAACCTTTAAGATCTCCACACGGCCCTTGAGATCCGGGCGGTCAACAACGACACGGCGGTCAAAGCGTCCCGGACGGAGAAGTGCCGGATCCAGAACCTCCGGGCGGTTGGTAGCTGCCAAGATCAGAAGACCCTTAGAGGTATCCATACCATCCATCTCGGAAAGAAGCTGGTTTAAGGTCTGCTGCTGCTCTGACTCCCCGCCGCCGCTTCCGCCGCTGCGGCTCCGGCCAATGGAATCGATCTCGTCGATAAAGATGATACACGGGGAGTTCTGCTGTGCCTGCTTAAACAGATTGCGGACACGGGATGCGCCGACGCCGACATACATTTCCATGAAATCCGAACCGGAAAGGAAAAAGAACGGAACCTCCGCCTCACCGGCTACTGCCTTTGCGAGCAATGTCTTACCGGTTCCCGGAGGGCCTACGAGCAGGGCACCCTTTGGCAGCTTCGCACCGATGTGCGTATATTTTCCAGGGTTATGAAGGAAATCCACCAGCTCTACCAGGGATTCCTTCGCCTCGTCTTCTCCAGCTACATCTGCGAAGGTAACACCCGTCTCCTTTTCCATATACATTTTGGCAGTGCTCTTGCCGACCCCGCCCATGCGCTTCATCATAAAATTCATCATGATGACGATCAGTAAAAATGGAAGGACAAAGCTTACCAGGGATTCGATCATGGCCATACCGTCCTGACGCTCCCTGCGGATCTCCACACCGCCGGCAAGCAGCCGGTCTGCCAGTTTATAATCCCGTTCGACCGGTACGGTATAGGTTTTTAAGATCGGGTTGAACTGCTCAGAATCCTCCTTATACTGGATGTCGATCTGGGAATTCTTAATGGTTACGGCCTTTACATCCCCATGCTCTACCTCTGAGATAAATTCGTCGTAGGTGATCTCCTTCTGACTCTTATCGGCCATATAGCCTCTCATAAAGCCTGCGATCGCAAACGTGATAAAAGCTGCGATCAGGACGATCAGAAGCTGGTTTTTTGGAAATTTGCCGTTGCCGTCATTCTTTCCATTGTTGCCGTCCTGCGGCTGCTGACTCTGTTGGTTATCCATAAACGGTCATTCTCCTGTTTTTTATTTAGGCGATAAAATGCCATTTTGCATTTATGAACCATTATAAAGGTAGTTTTCACATAAATCAAGAAAACTCCACTTAAAAAAATAAAGTTTTAAAAAAATGCCTAGATTTTAGCATATCACAGTTGTATAATGATTGAGTTATTTTTTCGAGAAAGAGTTACACACCCCACATAATCCCATATTATAGCAAGGAGGTTTTACCATGCCTGTAAAGTATGTCTTCGTTACCGGCGGCGTTGTTTCCGGCCTCGGTAAAGGTATTACCGCAGCATCCTTAGGACGTCTGCTGAAAGCGCGCGGTTACAAAGTGACCATGCAAAAATTTGACCCCTATATCAACATCGATCCGGGTACCATGAACCCAGTCCAGCACGGTGAAGTGTTCGTCACCGATGACGGTGCCGAAACTGATCTTGACTTAGGACATTACGAGCGCTTCATCGATGAAAGTCTCACCAAAAACTCCAATGTCACCACCGGTAAGGTATACTGGAGTGTTCTCCAGAAGGAACGCCGCGGTGATTTCGGAGGAGGCACGGTCCAGGTCATTCCCCACATTACCAACGAAATCAAGAGCCGCTTCCACCGCAACTTCTCAACCACAGAAACCGAGATCGCCATCATTGAGGTTGGCGGCACCGTCGGCGATATCGAAAGCCAGCCGTTTTTGGAAGCGATCCGCCAGTTCCAGCATGAGGTTGGACATGAGAATGCCATTTTGATCCATGTTACCCTTATTCCTTATTTAAAGGCCTCCGGCGAATTAAAGACCAAGCCGACCCAGGCAAGTGTAAAAGACCTGCAGGCTATGGGAATCTGGCCAGACATTCTGGTATGCCGCAGTGAGCATCCGTTAGATGATGGTCTGCGCAGCAAGATTGCCCTCTTCTGTAACGTACCGAAAACCCATGTACTCCAGAACCTCGATGTAGAGGTACTTTACGAGGCTCCGCTTGCCATGGAGGAGGAACATCTGGCTGAGGTTGCGTGCCAGTGCTTAAACCTGCCATGCCCTGAGCCGGATCTGACAGAATGGCGTGCGATGATTGATGCCTGGAAGCACCCGGAAAAAGAGGTTACCGTTGCCCTGGTCGGAAAATATATCCAGCTCCACGATGCCTACATCTCTGTTGTGGAATCCTTAAAGCACGGCGGCGTGGCAAACCGTGCCAGTGTCAACATCAAATGGATCGACTCCGAGACCGTAACTGCTGAGAATGTAAATGAGCTTCTTGGCGATGTCAGCGGTATTTTAGTCCCTGGCGGTTTTGGCTCCCGCGGCATCGAAGGAAAGATCCTTGCCATCAAATATGCCCGTGAGCATCAGGTTCCGTTCCTTGGCCTTTGCCTTGGCATGCAGCTTTCCATCGTGGAATTTGCCCGCGACGTGATCGGCTACACCGACGCACACAGTGCAGAGTTAGATCCTTCCACGGTTCATCCGGTCATCCACCTGATGCCAGATCAGGATGGTATCGAGGATATCGGCGGCACCTTACGTCTTGGTTCCTACCCGTGTGTCCTGAATAAAGAGTCCAAGGCCTATGCGCTTTATGGCACGGAAACCATTCATGAACGTCACCGTCACCGTTACGAGGTCAATAACGATTACCGCAACGTGCTCCAGGAACACGGCATGATGCTCTCCGGTATTTCCCCGGATGGCCGCATTGTTGAGATGATCGAGCTCCCGGACCACCCATGGTTCGTGGCAACCCAGGCACATCCTGAGTTAAAATCCAGACCGAACCGTCCGCATCCATTGTTCAGGGGCTTTATCGAAGCTTCCTTAAAATATCAGAAATCACAGAATTAACGTTAACCTTTATGCCGCAGAGATCATGGCTGGTCCCTGCGGCATTCTTTGTATTGCTTCACATTGTTTTCCGAACAGACAGTTACCAACACCGATTTTACACATTCCCATTGCAGAAATTTACCAGCATCGTTTTTACACATTCTCATTACAGAAATCGGTACACGTTTCCGCGTTATCTTACATTTTTCTGAAAAATAAGGGAAACCTCTTGAATCCGTGTTTTTGCAAGGTTATACTGGTTTATGAAAAAAACAAAATCCACAATAACCAAAGAAAGGACTTTTTGATCATGAAAATAAAGCGCTATGTAGCTGCAGCTATGGCTGCAGGTGTGTTAAGTACCGTAAGTCTTGCAACCGGCATCACTGCCCTGGCTGCAACCGGCTGGATCCAGAACGGAAATTCCTATGTCTATTACGATGATAATGGCAGCTTACATAAAGGCTGGATCCAGACCAACGACGGCTACTACTATATGGATCTTTCCACCGGCGTTATGACCACCGGCTTAAAAAAGATCAACGATAAATTATACTATTTCGGCTCCAACGGAATCATGCAGACTGGCCTGATCCACGATGCAGCCTCTGACAAATATTATTACGGACAGTCCGATGGTACTCTTGTGATCGGCTGGCTCAATTTAGACGGCAGCTATTACCACATGGACGAAGATGGTTCCCTGGGTACCGGCTGGAAGACCATCAGCGGTTCCAGATACTACTTCGATCCGGCTTCCGGCAAATGCGCACTGAACATTGCAATGCCGATCGACGGAAACTGGTTCCTGTTTGGCGAAGACGGTAAAATGCAGACTGGCTTCCACAACGTAAACGGCGCAACCTACTACTTCGATCCGTCCAACGGCGTTATGGTTGCAGGCACCACCAAAACCATCAGCGGCGTAAGCTACACCTTCAACGCAGACGGAACCTGCACCACTACCCTGTCCGGTATTCCGTCCCATACAACTGGCACCGAGAGCAGCAATAACAGCCAGCAGTCCTCCCAGGAAAGCACTGCAGACGCTGAGAACGGCAGACAGAATGTCATTGTAGCCGGTTCCTCCAGAAGCTAATCACCAGACGCGCCACCGGTATCTCACCGGTATGAATTTGAAATAAAAAAGTGGACACATTTCCCAAGGGATTTTGGTGTCCACTTTTTATTTCATTCTTTTTCCTGCATGAGCTTCCAGCATCCGGGCATACTGCCCATAAAGGAGATGATTTTCATGAAGGATCTTGTTTTGCAAAATCTTGAGCTCGTAAGAAAAGCCCAGAATGAGCCATCCACGCTCCCACCGTCTAAAATGCCAAAAGAGCTGCCGCCGGAAGAACCGGCAGACAGCCCCAAAAAAGCACCTGTGCAGGACCCATACGGAACCGATGACCCGGACACGCTGGATGTCCGCGCCGCTTCCGTTACCGACTGCACCGGCCTGATTCCATCCGGCACCGATTCCAAAGCAGTTCTGGAATCCTATGCAGAGGTATACCATTATCCCGCCGATATTTTCCACGGATAATGCTTCCAAAAATTAATAGCTTCCCTTTTTTAAAAGCTTCCGGAGATACGCAAAGGTCGTCTTCTCCCCGCGCAGCTTTAACATCATCAAGATTTTTTCCAGCTCCGCTTTCGTTTCCGGGTGCATCGCTCTATCCAGATAAGGGCGTTCTCTCTGGTAATAGTCCCATGCAGCCCCATCGGTATAATCTTTGCCCCGGTAAACCTTACATGCTGCGATCCGGTCCATGACCATTTCCACCAGATAATTTACCGGCATTTTCGCCCCGGCAATCCCCTGGCTGGTTTTTGAAAAATCCATCCAGTATTCAAAATGATGCTTGTTCCGGCCCTTGTGGTGGAGCCATGCGGTAGAATAGCCCTTTTCTTCCCGTTCTGCCGCATTCGGGCTGCGGTCTCCCTGGTAATAATGAACACCAGTCAGAAATTCTGCCGGGCTGTACTTTGAGAGATCATGAAGCAGTCCCTGTTTATATAACCCCACACGAAAGCAGTTCTGCATGACCAGCAGCTTATGCTGTGTGATCGTACAAAAATGGTGCCACGCCTTATGCTCCATCCTTAAAACCTCCTAGTCTTTCATGTTTCTTTCCTAACGATTCTGTCGTTTCACCATGATACACCAGCCACGATGCTTCTTAGCGGCTTGCTTTCTCCAGTAAGCCCTTCAGCTCGTCCACTGTAACCGGGTAGTGTTTATTGCAGAAATGACAGTTCATCTCGATGGTCTTACCTTCATCAATCATCTCCTGCAGTTCTTTCTTTCCAATGCTGATCAATGCCTTCTCTATGCGCTCCCTGGAGCAATTGCAGGCAAACTGCGCCGGCATCTTATCCAGGATCTCCAGACCGAAATCACCAAGAATATGTTCCAGGATCATCTCCGGGGTATTGCCTGCATCCAGCAGGGAGGTAATGGAGGTGATCTCCTTTAAGCGGGTCTCCAGGGTAGAAATAACCTCCTCAGAAGCTCCCGGGAGAAGCTGTAAGATAAATCCCCCCGCCTGGCGGACGGTGTTGTCCTTATTCATCAGCACGCCCAGGGCTACGCTGGAAGGAGTCTGCTCAGAGGTTGCAAAATAATAGGTCAGATCCTCCGCGATCTCACTGGTCACCAGAATGGTCTGGCCGACATACGGCTCCTTTAAGCCGATGTCTTTGATCACGCTGAGCACGCCGATACCCAGGGCACCGCCAACATCCAGCTTCCCCTTCTCATTCGGCGGAAGCATAACCTCCGGATGGTAGGCATAGCCCTTCACATCGCCTTTGGAATCTGCCGTCACAGTCAGACCGCCGATCGGACCGTCCCCCTCAATTTTAATGGTGAGAAGATCGTTGGCGCCCTTCATCATAACGCCCATCATGGCACCAGCCGTCAGAAGACGTCCTAACGCTGCGGTTGCCACTGGACTGGTATTGTGCGCCTGACGCGCATATTCAGTTAATTCTCTTGTAGTCGCAGCAAAGGCACGGATCTGTCCCTCGGCCGCAGTTGCTCTGATAATATAGTCTGACATATGTCGTTCCTCCTTTTTATGGATACAATTCCCTTTTTATGGATACAATTCCGGATTTTCTTTTCCGTCCATCTTTATGGGCAACACACATAAGTTATTTTCCGCATTCCCGCACAACAAAATAAACACGGTCACTGTCTTCTCTCGGCGGCTTTCTGGTAAAGGCATCATACACAGCTACAAGCTCCATGCCTGCCTCTTTCACAGCCTCCTTCACCTCGCTGATCGCAAAAGCCTTCTGGTAATGCGTCTCTTCATATTTAGAATACCGCCCATCCTCCTCACGGATAAACAGCGTCAGATCGTACTCATTGACCATTTCCGCTTCATCGAAATAGTTTTCCCAGATGAAGCTGCTTTCTTCCCGGTTCTCTGCAATCGTCTGCTCCCCTAACTGTTCCCGGTATTTGTAGACGGTATTCATATCAAAAATAAATACGCCCTTTGGATCCAGATAGTTGTTTGCAAGCTTTAAGACCTGCACCAGGTCCTCATGATCCTCCAGGTAATTCATGGAATCACAGATACTGACGATGGCGCGGACCGTACCATACAGTTCAAACTCCCGCATATCCTGCTGCAGATATAAAATCTGCTGCGGCTCTTCCATCTCATGCTCCAATGCTATCTCTAGCATCTCCTCGGAAAGATCCACACCGATCATATCGTAGCCCTTTTTTGCAAGAAGCCGCGTCAGCTTTCCGGTACCACATCCAAGATCCAAGACAAGACCATCCGTCACACCGTATTCTTTTAAAAGGCTGGTCACATAATCACACCAGTCCCTGTATGGAATATTGTCCATGAACAGATCGTACACAGACGCAAAACCTGTATATGCCTCCATGCTTCAAACCTCCTTCGAATACTTGTTGCTGCAAGAAGCCGGATTACCGGATTCTCACGCTCACGAATTGGCAGAGGCGTCACTGGCACCTCCCTGATATGCAATGCAAAGAAAAGCAGGAACGTCCAATAGACACTCCTGCTTACCGTTCATCGATTCCTTATGCGTTCTTACCGCAGCACTTTTTGTATTTCTTGCCGCTTCCACACGGACACGGATCGTTCGGGAAAATTTTCTTTTCCTTGCGGATGGTTCCGGAAGCCTTCTGCTGCTTGTAAAGCTCTTTTCTCTTCTCTTCGCTTAAGATGGAGTCCCACTGCGGCAGAGTGTACAGCCATTCTGCTTTTGCCTCTACCATGTTGTAGTAAAGCTTCTCCGGATCGATCTCGATCTTTACCTGGGTGTTCTCATCCATGGTCTCGATCGGGTTCTCATAGCCCTTTAAGCTCTCGTTGATGCCGTCTAAGAAGCCAGTCATGATCAGAACCTCAGTCTGGTACTTATCTGCCAGCTCTTTTACGGTTCCGGAAACAACTTCTGCCGGGTTGCTTAAGATCTGCTCGTAGATACCCTTCTCAATTGTGAAATAGCCAGTCCACAGCTGCTCTCTCTGTTTATCATCTAGACCATTGCCGTAAGCAAGGTTTCTCCAGTTTTCTAATAAGGTTGCCATATTGTATATCCTTCCTTTTTCTATAATCCTGTTCGCACATTAAGGACAACGTGCATATTCCTGATAAGTATATAACATTTCTCAGTATTTTGCAAATCATTTATGCAGAATTTTCAGTCCGGAATGTTCAGAATTTTCAATTCATTTCCTGTTCAAAAAATCTGTCCCTGTAAGCAATGCACTCTTTCACACCTTCCGGTACAGATATTTCGGAATTCCATGCTCCATAGGGCGCTTTGGTTCTCCCTGGATCATCGGCAAAGCATAATCGATGAATGCCTGTGCCACATCACTTCCACCACTGGTGATCCACTCCTGTGGAACCTTTTTTTCCTGGTTGCAGACTTCATTCACATCCACCAGTCGGCACTCCATGCAGTACGGCTCTGCGGTTACCCGTTCAAAGGCTACCATCTGTCCAGTCTTCCCGGATACAGCAGCCCGGACGCCCTCCTGTCCTGCCAGAGCCGCCTCCGTGATATCAGTCTCCGATGCCAGCATGCCACTGCAGCGCTGGCTGACATTCAGCTCCACGGAACGCACCTTGACACCAAAACGGTGCCGGACAAAATTCTCCAGGACCTTACCGCAGCCAGTCAGCATCTTATGGCCAAAATTGTCCACCATGGCTTCATCTCCGTACTCACAGATAAAGGTTCCGGATGCATCGGAAATTCCCTCCGACACGCACACAACTACACTGTTCTGTTTCCCCAGTGCTGCTTTCAGATCCTTTGCAAACTGCTCCAGTTCAAAATCTGCCTCTGGCAGATAGATCAGCACCGGATTGTCTCCCTCGAATTTCCGGGCCAGCACACTGGCTGCCGTAAGCCAGCCGGCATGGCGTCCCATCAGCTCTACAATGGTCACCGCCTTCTGCTGGTACACGGAAGCGTCTAACGCGATCTCCCGCACAGCCGCAGCCACATACTTGGCTGCACTGCCATATCCCGGCGTATGATCCGTCATGATAAGGTCGTTATCGATGGTTTTTGGAATACCGATAAACCGGATATCGCTTCCATGGTGCTTTGCGTACCGGGAAAGCTTGCTGACCGTATCCATGGAATCATTTCCGCCAATATAGAGGAAATATCCGATCTCCATCTGACGGAATTTCTCAAAAACCGTCTCATAAAAGGCATCGGTCAGGTTTTCCGGAAGCTTATAACGGCAGGAGCCTAAAAAGGCTGCCGGGGTCAGCTTTAAAAGCTCCAGATCCTCCCCGGAAAGCTCTGCACCCAGATCCATATAATGATCCTGCAGCAATCCCTCAATTCCATTGATCATGCCGTACACATGACCGATCCCAGGCATCTTCAGCGCTTCCTTCACAACTCCATAAAGACTTGCATTGATCACAGCGGTGGGGCCGCCAGACTGTCCAACTAATAGATTTTTCATTTCTGTCCTCATTTCTGTCTCAATCTGTAACTGATTTCTGGTGTTTCACATGTTTTCTTATTATACGGATATTTGAAAGAATTTGCAACCATGCACTGGATTTTAAAAAAAATTAAGCCCCGGCACATCCAATATGCCGAAGCTTAATAAAAAGGGGAGGATAAGTATTTCTCTTTTCTTTGGTACTACTCCTATTATGTCCTCCCTTTCCTTCTTTATACATCCAATAAAAATTTTTATTGCATTTCCTATTGCAGAAGGCACCTATGACGCATCTGCTGATTCTTTTTCCTCAATCGTTACCCCATCATAAAAATATTTCAGGATTTCTTCATAGTTCACTCCAGTCTTAGCCATGGCCTGTGCCCCGTTCTGGCTCATGCCGACACCATGTCCGTACCCACCGCCGTAAATACGGAACTGTGCGACACCATTCTGATCTGTGCCGACAGCTTCCACAATGAGGAAACCGCTGGGCAGCAGCTCCCAGCCCTCTGAGGTTTTTCCATCACCGCGGTTAATGCTGAGGGAAGAATCGCCAAGGGCACTGCGGATAGCGTTCTGCCCGGTTATGATTCTTTCCCCTTCACTGCCCTTTACCAGAAGCTTCATGGCTACACCGCCCGGCCCACGCTCCGTAACGGAAACATCCGTCACAGTTCCCACTCCGGCTACATGTGCAGCGATCACGTTGCCATTGGTCTTTAAATTCCAGCGGTAAAACGGATAGGAGGCGTCATATGCCGGGAACTCCTTGTTCTTAATAAACTGTGCAAACGCATCTTCGTTTTCAAAGCTTAAGCGGCTTCTGGCGGTCTGAAGGCTCAGGCTCCGCAGATACGGGGTCTGCTCTGGATCACTATCCCAGATTGCTGCATTGGTAGTGGTGCCGCAGGATGTGGAAAAATAATAGGCCGTGACCGGATTTCCGTCATAGTACAACATTTTCCCATAGGTTTCCTGCACCGCCTGCGTTGTTTTTGCATCGGTTTCCACATTATTATAGACCTGAAACTGTGTGCTGTCATCGATCTGGGCGCCGTAGGAGCGGTAGCTGTTGCTCTTCATCTGCATATAGGCATAGGTTCTCGCGCAGACTGCCTGGGCCTTTAAGGCTTCCTTTTCATAGCTGGCTGGCATTTCACTCGGCACCACCTTTTTCAGATAATCCTCCAGAGGCAGTTCGTTGACAAGGACCAGCCCTTCCTCTGTGTCTAAGATTTCCAGCCGCCCGGCATAAGACGGATGCCCCTGCGAGCGGTTTAAGCTGGTCACCGTAAGCTCTGTCCCTGTCTCTGGCTCCAGGATCAGGCGCTGTGCGCTGCAGCTTCCATCCCCGGTGGTTACAGATACCATGCTGCCCGGCTCTAATTCTTTTTCTTCCTCTCCCTGAATTTCTTTTACACTTCCAGGACAGCTGATCTCAACCGTCTGATGCGTTTTATCCTGAAAGCCGTCGCCAAGGATCAGGACACGGATCTGTTTGGCAGTATCCTCCCGTTCCTTGATGACTGCACAGATCATTCCCTTCGCAACCACAAACTCCTGGCTGCTGCTTCCCACCAGGATCTCAGAAAGTGGAAGCCGTTTGACATCGCCGTAGGTTTTTAATACCTTATATTCTGTATCGAGCGGCACACTTCCATAGCCCTCCAGCTCAATGGCATCGTCCCGTACAGAAAGCACCTTTCCGCTGATCCGCTCTTTTTTTAATGATACCTTTGTGATTTTTCCATGCTCCATACTGATATCTGCCAGGTTGCCGGCCAGCTCTTCCGGCTTTTTGCAGCTTTTCTGAAAGGAAAGCTTTCTCTGGATATTACCGATGTATACCATCAGGCTCTGGCTGTCACCATTCAGGATCCAGACATTGCGGTACAGCGTATTCTGGCCCATATCTTTTTTTACATGGATCAGCTCCCCGTCTCTCACCCACACAGACAGTTCGTGATCGACATAAGAATCCAGGGACAGACCATAAAATGTGACCGTGCCTAAGCTTGTATAAGCGGTCCACGCCGGGCAGCCCTGGATATTTTCCGGTGTCCCGTAAACCTTGATGCTTTCCTCCTGCACTGCCCCGTCCTGATCCACAGCCTTTAAAAATGTCTCGTAAAACAGCCACCAAGTATCTTCCGGACATGCTTTATTTTTGCCATGGCGTTTTTCCAGCGCTGATCCTTTTGTATCGGCCGAGGCTTTTTTTGCGATCTGGGCCGCTTCCAGATACGTCAGGGCACCCTCTGCATGCTCCCGGTCCGCAGGCGTATCTGCCTCATCCAGATATCCTGCTTCATATAAATAATCCAGATACGGAACATACCATTCCCCCATGGCATCTGCCGGGAAATGGGATGCGCCGTATTCTTTTTCCCATGCATTCAGCTCTTCCGGTGATATAAGAGCAAGGGCGACTGACTTTGCAGCCGCCGCCCTGGTAATTCCCGATCTATCCGGTTCACAAAAAAGAATGATACCGATCAAGATCAGAACGATCGCCGGAATTCCAAATATCCAACGGATCATATTTCGTTTTCTCATAAATTCCTCTCGCCCTTGATATAAGTCTTTGCAGTTTCATCGATGTGGTCGAGACCATCGTACTCACGGAGTTTCCCAGACAAAGCTTTTTTTCCAAGTCTCCATCTTGTAAACTCTGCCACAAGACGGTAAATAACTGCAAACGTCGGCACTCCGATGATCATTCCGACAAAGCCCCAGAGGCCTCCGAACAGCAGAATGGAAAAGAGCACCCAGAAGCTGGAAAGTCCCGTGGAATCCCCCAGGATCTTTGGTCCCAGGATATTTCCGTCGAACTGCTGCAAAAGCAGGATAAAAATCAGGAAATAAATGCATTTCACCGGATCCGATAACAGGATCAAAAGTGCACTTGGCACCGCCCCGATAAACGGGCCGAAGAACGGCACGACATTGGTAACACCCACGATCACGCTGACAAGCAGAACATACGGCATATTGGCAAAGCCGAGAAGCACAAAGCAGATCAGGCCGATGATCAAAGAATCGAGCAGCTTTCCAATAATGAACCCACCAAATACATGATGCACATACCTTGCTTCTTCCACTATCTTATTCGCAATCTTTAACGGAAATAACCCATAAATGATCATTTTGACCTGGGCACGCAGCTTTTCCTTCATATTAAGAAGATAGATCATGACGATGAGGCCAATGAGGATATCAAATACCGCATTCACGACCAGAACCACTCCGCTGGAGACTCCTCCAATGATCCGGTAGATGTTTGGCACGACCACGTTGGTTAGCCAGTTCTGGAGATAATCGGCTGCTGCTCCATAATGCTGCATCACCTGCTGCTCCAGGTCTGGGTTATCTGCCAAAACCTTTTCCAGCCAGATCTCCAGATTATTGATGTTTGCCGGCAGGGTGTCCATAACCCCGCGGATGCTGTTGATGAGCTGCGGAATCAGCATAGAAATAAGTCCTACCACCACAGCCACCAGAAGTAACAGGCTTGCTACGGTCCCAAGAAAGCCGCCTAAGCTTTTCCGGCTTTTTTCTGCCGGGATCACCTTCTCTGTCAGCTTCATAACTGCCCCCTGTACCCGGTTATAAACCGGTGTCAGCAGATAGGCAAACACTGCCCCATAGATCACCGGTGCCAGGATCTTGGCGATCTTTTTTCCAAGCGCAGCCACGAGTGACCATCGGATCGCTACAAATACAGCAGCGACCAGAAGCAAAAGCACTACCAGTGCTGTAACGCCCCAGCATATATATGTGCGGTACTTATCATTTTTCATGGTATTTTCCTTTCCAATATGTAGTTCCATAACAGAACTGCAAAGCTGCCAGACGCAGGCACTGTTATCATCATCGGACGCGCCACTGGCGCCTCCTCGATAAGCGATGTAATAAAAGCAGCGATTTCTCGCTGCTTATTTCTCTTTTGTAATCCCGAATGTGCCGTTCTTACTTATTGACGCCTAGCAAAGCTAGGTGGGCAACCGCATGCAGGCTTCTGCCTTCCACTCTGTGGAGGCCTGACATCTGCCAGCAGATATAGGAATCCCTTAGTCAGTAATGTAGGTTCAAAATGGGTAAGGTTGTCGAACACTTCAGGAATTACTGTCTTTTTTGTTCTGAACTGATTATACAACATATGGTGCTCTTTTTCAAGTTCCTTTTCAAAACATCCTTGACTTTCCATATTGCCATATTGCATATTGCCCTATTCTTGCTTTTTTCGTTTCATTTTTGTATACTGGGCAAAGAATCCGAAAACAATTTTGTTCGTGTTCGCATGCTGCGCAAACAGCAATGCGTTCATTTAGATGGGAGTATCATTATGTCCGAATACACATCAGCTTATTTTCAGGAACAGATTCATCACTGCCAGCTCTGTCCACGCATGTGCGGGGTTGACCGCACGGTAAAGCAGGGCTTTTGCCAGGCACCGGCCGGTGCCGTTGCTGCCCGGGCTGCCTTGCATTTCTGGGAGGAGCCCTGCATCAGCGGTACCCGGGGAAGCGGCACAGTATTTTTCAGCGGCTGTACGCTGCGCTGCTGCTTCTGCCAAAACTACCGGATCAGCCGCGAGCTGTACGGAAAAGCACTTACCACCCGGGAGCTGGCCGATACCTTTTTGCGGCTGCAGGATCAGGGGGCCAATAACATCAGCCTGGTAACTGCCACCCATTTTCTCCCCTGGATCCTTCCGGCCCTGGATCTGGTCCGGGACCGTCTTTTCATTCCTGTTGTCTATAATTGCGGCGGCTATGAACGGGTAGAAACCATTGACGCCTTAAAGGATTACGTGGATATCTGGCTGCCAGACCTCAAATACGAAAGCTCTGACCTTTCTGCCCGCTATTCTCAGGCTCCGTTCTATTTCCAGACCGCCACAAAAGCCATCTCGCAGATGATCCGGCAGACCGGTGCGCCAAAGCTTCGGACCATACCAGGGGAAGCTGCCCCGGTCATGGAACGCGGTGTGATCATCCGTCATCTTGTACTGCCCGGGCAAAAAGAGGACTCCATCCGCCTGATGCACTGGCTGGCAGATTCCCTGCCACAAAATAGCTTTTATATTAGCCTTATGAGCCAGTATACCCCTTACGAAAAGAACCCACAGTTTCCAGAGCTGAACCGCCGCATCACCAGCTACGAATACCAGAAGGTTGTGGACGCTGCATTGGAGCTGGGGCTCACCCAGGGTTTTATGCAGGAAAAAAGCAGTGCAAAGGAGGAATATACCCCTGCATTTGATTTAGAAGGCCTGTAGATCTGCCGCACGTTCCTGCAGGCTGTCATATGATTCCTGTTCGTGGACACTCAGTACACAGTCCAGATTGCCAGGAAAGATTTTCCATGCATGGCGCCTGTTTACAGACACTCAGTACACGGCCGGCTCCTGCACCAGCAGGGTGAGATACCCGGCCATGCGCAATGTTTTTTCCATCCATGCTGCATTATCCAGATTGAGATAAGCCCCGACCCGCACCTTGTACAGGCCGTCCTGAAAGACCAGAAATGCCGGATAACCTGCTGCCTGCAGCTGACTGAGCAGAGCCTGTGCAAGCTCCTTCTGCCCATAGGCTCCTACCTGGATCTGATAGTATTCCGGCTGTCCTTCCTGTCCGTTCACAGTTTTTAGGATCCCATCTGCAATAGCCTGGGCTGTCTGTTCAAACTGTGCATCAAACCTCTGGTTATCCGCCTCATTGTCGAGGAAGCCAGCCTCAACCAGAACAGCCGGCATCTCCGTTTTCCGGAGGACGATCAGTCCGGGGCGCTCAATCGTTCCCAGATCATTCCAGCCTGCCTGCCTAAGCTCTGTATTGATGTTAGCCGCCAGACGTTCTGCCTCCCCGTCCTTCGAAAAGATCAGAGTCTCTGTCCCGGAAGCTGTCCCGGGAACCGGCATGGCATTTCTATGAAAGGAAACAAAATAATCTGCATCCCAGTTGTTTGCCATCTGGGCCTTCTGAAGCGGCGTCTGGTACACATCCTGCACTCTTGTATAGCCTACATCTACACCATTTTCGCTCAAAATCTGTCCTACTGCCAGAGTCATCCGCAAATTGTCATTTTTCTCCCGGCGTCCCTGATAGACTGCTCCGGGATCTGTTTCCCCGCCATGACCGGCATCCAGGATCACCTTTTTTATTTCTGCCAAAAAAATACTTCCTTTCCATTTTGTATTCTTCTATTACAATATGAAAAGGAAGTAATTCTGGTTCTACCCTTATTCATTACCAGATGGGCTGTCCCAGTCTTTTATACCGCAACTCCACGCGGCCCCACATGCGTGGAAAACACGATCTGTGTGCTGGTTTTTCCAAACTTCTGCAGCTGCCCGATAAAAACATCTAACTCCATGGTACTCTGGAATGCAACCTTTAACAGCATGGAATATGCCCCTGTTACGCAATTGCATTCAAGCACATTCGGAACACTTTCCGCATAGGCATAAAACTGCGGCTTTTCCTCCGGCACTACGTCAAGGTTGATAAACGCGATGATGTGGTATCCAAGCTTCTCCGGATCGATCATTGCATGGTAACCGGCGATCACTCCATCCTTTTCCAGCTTTTCAATCCGGGCAGAAACAGCCGGGGAGGAAAGAAAGGTATTCTCCGCTATGGTCTTTAAGGAAACACGCGCATTATCCTGCAAAAGCTTTAATATTTTTCTGTCAATATCATCCATAATGGTTTTCTCCTCTCAAATTGGTCCCATGATCCTATGAAATCTCCCAGGACGCAATTTCCTATGATGCAAAGAAAAAAGGCGCCCGAACTCTTTGTTCGAACGCCTTCGCTCTCATAACTTAATCATGTTTTGTATCATACCCTTTTACAGCACACTTGTCAATACAAAAATTTAAGAATAAAAACCACTTGTTAAAATCCGAAAGCTACCCAAAAACAAATAACAGCACACTTCCAGCCAGAAATGCCCAGAAGCCAGGTGCCTTCAGACAGGTCACAAGCATCGGCTCCCTACGGAAAACCCAGCCGCTAAACCACGGGATCTGGCGGTAATGCGATGCCAGCAGGATCACCGAGATCACCATACTGACATAGGCAAAAATATTTAAAAAGCCATACCCGAGAAAAGCAAACAGATTTCCTGCCTCTGAGCCCTGGGATAACACCATGGGAAGCACTCCTCCCATGAGATTGATGAGCATATGCAGCGCAATGTTATAGCGGATCCGGCCGGTCGTGCTGTACAGCCAGGCAAAAACCGCACCGAGAACTGCCGCATAAAAAAACTGGTAAAAATTCCCGTGGAACAGGCCAAAAAACAGGCCAGACAAGAGCACTGCTGTTTTCTGCCCGTAAGGGACCAGACGGTCCACCAGATATTTACGGAACACCAGTTCCTCCATAACCGGAGCGATCAGCACTGCCGTTAAAAAGACCATTCCAAGGTCCATCTGACCGATCACATCGGTCACCGGATTGCTGTAATCGGTTCCGCTTATGCTCCCTGCCATTTCCATAAGAATGCTTCCAAGCATATTCCCGATGTAGGTAAGGCCATAGCATAAAACCAGCATCCCCAGAAACTGGCCCATGCTGATCTTCTTTTTTTCTTTCATCTCACAGGACGGGATGCGTCCCATGAGCCAGGCAAACAACGGAAATCCGATTCCGTACATCGCAAATTCTGACACCAGAAGAGCCGCACGCTCAAGCGCACGGCTCTGTCCAAAGATCAGAACAAGCGGCTCTAACAGTGCACCGAAAAAAATCTGTGCTGCCGTAGAGACTGCCAGAAATGCTGTATAAGCCCAGCATATTCTCGATATCTGTCTTCTGGTATCCATAAGATTATACATCCAGCTTGTCGACCTTAGCAGCTCTTGCCTCGACTTCCTTCTTCTGGATATCGCCAGGAGCCTGCTCATAACGGCTGAACTCGTACTCATATAAGCCGATACCGCCGGTCATGGAGCGCAGGTCTGTATTGTAACCAAAGAGCTCGGACATTGGGATGTCTGCCTCAATCACCTGTTTGCCGTGATGATCGGAGTTCATGCCAAGGACACGTCCTCTTCTGCGGTTTAAGTCACCCATAACGTCGCCGGTGAATTTATCCGGGACAGTTACTTTCAAAGATGCAATCGGCTCTAAGAGAACCGGATTTGCATCCATAAAGCCCTTCTTGAATGCCATCATGGCAGCGGTCTTAAATGCCATCTCGGAGGAGTCTACCGGATGGTAAGAACCATCTACCAGGGTTGCCTTTACGCCAACGACCGGATATGCAGCCAGAGGTCCCTTCACGCAGCTCTCTGCAACACCCTTTTCAACTGCCGGGAAGTAGTTCTTCGGAACTGCACCGCCGAAGACTTTCTCTTCAAATACATATGGCTTTTCCAGATCGCCGGACGGCTCAAAGATCATCTTGACGTCGCCGTACTGGCCATGTCCGCCGGACTGCTTCTTATATTTGCCCTGAACCTCTACTTTCTTTCTCAAGGTCTCTCGGAATGCAAATTTCGGCTTGCTCAGCTCGATCTCTACCTTATAGCGGCCTAACAGCTTGCTGACAACCACCTCGAGCTGCTGGTCACCAATGCCGTATAACAGAAGCTGGCGGTTTTCTTTATCGTTCACAGACTTTAAGGTCAGGTCCTCTTCCATCAGCTTTGCCAGTGCGCTGGAAACCTTGTCCTCGTCACCTTTGGTCACGGTCTTATAACGCATGTATGTATACGGAGTGGAGGTCTGCGGTTTGTGGTATACGATCGGTGCGGAACGGAGGGCGATGGTATCGCCGGTCTGGGTCACGCCAAGCTTTGCCACGGCACCGATATCGCCTGCGCGCAGTTCCGATACCTCAATCGTATCCTTACCACGGAGCAGGTACAGCTTGCCGACCTTTTCCTCGGTATCCTTATTGACATTGTAGATGGTGCTGTCCGGTTTTAAGATACCGGTGCAGACCTTCATAAGCGAATATTTACCAATGAACGGGTCTACGATGGTCTTGAACACTCTTGCGGATAAGGAAACCTGGTCGTTGTATTTTGCGGTGAAACGCTCACCGGTGGAAACATCGACACCGATACACTCGAATTTATCCGGGGTCGGAAGGTAACGGTCAATGACCTGTAACAGCGTCTTAAAGCCCTGGCAGTTGATACCGGAGCCCATCAGCACCGGAACAATAGAGCCATCTATCACATGTTCCCGAAGAGCGCCCTGAATTTCTTCCAGTGTAAATTCTTCACCGGAGAAATAGCGCTCCATATATTCCTCACTGGTCTCTGCCACCGCCTCTAAGAGAGCATCTCTGGCAATGCCGAGGTTTTTCTGGGAATAATCAGGAATCTCGCATTCTTCGTAATCGCTTAAATTGGTAAATCGTCTGCCGGCCATTTTGACAACGTTTACATATCCGACAAACTTTTCATTTTCACGGATCGGGAGCTGGAACGGAGCAATGCTTCTGCCGAAGCGTCTCTCTAATTTCAGTACAAGTTCACGGAAGCTTGCATGGTCATCGTCCATGTTGGTGACAAAAATGATGCGTGGCAGTTTGAGCTTATCGCACAGCTCCCATGCCTTTTCCGTGCCGACCTCGATGCCTGCCTTGCAGTTTACAACGATGATCGCTGCATCTGCCACACTGACTGCTTCTTCTACTTCGCCGACGAAGTCAAAATAACCAGGAGTATCCAGGATATTGATCTTCATCATGCCTTCATCGCCCTGATACTCGATCGGGATCAGAGACGTGGAGATGGAAAACTGACGTTTGATTTCTTCCTTGTCGTAGTCGCTGATGGTGTTACCGTCAACAACCTTGCCCATACGCTTGGTGACTCCGGTTACCAGGGCAAGTGCTTCTGCAACCGTCGTCTTGCCGGCCCCGCCGTGGCCAAGTAAAACGACGTTTCGGATCTGTTTTGTACCATAAACGTTCATATGATTCCCTCCTGTACATCAATTTTAGTCTATGACGATATTCTACTAAAAAAGTTTGAAAATTTCAAGTAGAATATACGATTTGCACAAATTATTTTTGGAAAATTTTTCTTTTCGTCTGATACGTCCCTGCTTTTCTGGATTCTTTTCGCTTTTCACTATCGCAGTTTAAAGCAATAAAGCATTGACAACATTTTCATATTATCTTAGAATAGCATTTAGTATTTGCATTACGTATTGGATGTAACGCCGCAGGCGGAATACGGATCCAGTATTATTTCAAGGAGATTCTGACATGAACGACACAACATTTGGATTTATCGGTCTGGGGCTAATCGGCGGCTCGATCGCCAAAGGCATCAAGCGTGCCTGTCCCACAGCCCGGATCATGGCATACATGCGCACCCGCGCAAAGCTGGAGCAGGCGAAAGCCGACGGCATTGTGGATGTTATCTTAGACGGCATTGGGGAGCCTTTAAAGGAATGCGATATCATTTTCCTGTGCACTCCTGTGGAATACAATGCGCAGTACCTGGCACAGATCCGCCCCTTTTTAAAGCCGGGTGCCCTGACCACAGACGTTGGCTCCACAAAGGAAGATATTCATCAGGTTGTCACAAAGCTTGGCATGGAAGAGGTTTTCGTTGGCGGCCACCCGATGGCTGGTTCAGAAAAGACCGGCTATGAAAACGCCACGGATCATCTTCTGGAAAATGCCTATTATATCGTAACCCCTACTGCACATTCTTCCAAAAAAGATACTGACCGCATCGTCGCAGTCGCAAACCTGACCGGTTCCATCCCGATCGTGCTGGACTACCACGAGCATGACCGGATCGTGGCCGCGATCAGCCATCTTCCGCATCTGGTTGCCTCCAGCCTGGTAAACCTGGTCCACGATTCCGACAACAGAGACGAGCTGATGAAGCGTCTTGCTGCAGGCGGATTTAAGGATATCACCCGCATTGCATCCTCTTCCCCGGAAATGTGGGAACAGATCTGCATGACAAACACCGGTAATATCATAAGTATGCTGGAAAACTATATTGCTTCTTTAAACCAGATTCTGGGCTCCTTAAAGGCCAGACAGGGCGAAGACATTTACCATCTTTTTGAGACCTCGCGCACTTACCGCAACTCGATCTCGGAAACACGGCGTGGCTCTGTCACTCCGGAGTACGCCTTTACCGTAGATATCGTGGACGAGCCAGGTGCGATCTCCACCTTATCCTGCATCCTAAGCGCACGCGGCATCAGCATCTGCAACATTGGCATCAACCACAACCGGGAGCAGGGCGACGGTGCTTTAAAGATTGTTTTCTACGATGAAGCAGCCATGCACCAGGCATGGGAACAGCTGAAAAAATATAATTACGAACTGATTCCGAAGCACTAAGCCTTCTAATGGTTTTCTTTTCCTTCACGCTATGTTTTATTTAGAAGGCTTATATTTTAGAAAGCTTATATTTTGGAAGAATCAGGGAAGTGAGGTAATCATTTATGAAATTCACAAAATCAAATGGTCTGCGGGGCGAAGTCACCATTCCGGGCGATAAGTCCATCTCCCACCGCAGCGTCATGTTCGGCTCCCTCGCAAAGGGCATCACAAGGATCACAGGCTTTCTGCAGGGTGCAGACTGCTTATCCACCATAGCATGCTTCCAGAAGATGGGGGTATCCATCGAAAACACCGGCGATACCGTTCTGGTCCACGGAAACGGTCTGCACGGTTTAAAAAAGCCAGATGAGGTTTTAGACTGCGGCAACAGCGGTACCACAACCCGCCTGATCTCCGGCATTCTCTGTGCACAGGATTTTTCCGTAACGCTTACCGGCGATGCCTCCATCCAGAAACGGCCTATGAAACGCATCATGGATCCCTTAAGCCAGATGGGTGCTGACATCCAAAGCATCCATGGAAATGGCTGTGCGCCGCTTGCCATCCACGGAAAGCCGCTGCACGGGATCCACTACCAGTCCCCGGTCGCTTCCGCCCAGGTAAAGTCAGCCATTCTCCTGGCCGGGCTTTACGCCGACGGCGAAACCAGGGTCACAGAGCCATTGCTCTCCCGCAACCATACAGAACTGATGCTAAATGAATTTGGGGCTAATGTGCGCACGGAGGGCACCACCGCTATCATCCAGCCTGCAAGCGAGCTTTTCTCCAAAGAAATCCAGGTTCCGGGCGATATCTCTTCTGCTGCATTTTTCCTCGCGGCAGGACTTATGGTTCCCGGCTCTGAAATCCTTATTAAAAATGTCGGGATCAATCCGACCCGTGACGGCATGATCCGCGTATGCCAGGCTATGGGCGGGGATCTTACCCTCTTAAACAAAAAAGAAAGCGGTGAACCGGTTGCCGATATCCTTGTGCGTTCCTCTTCCCTGCACGGCATGGATATCCACGGTGAGATCATCCCCACCCTGATCGATGAGCTTCCTATGATCGCAGCTATGGCCTGCTTTGCAGAAGGTGACACCATCATCCGTGACGCGGCGGAGCTGAAGGTGAAGGAATCCAACCGCATCGCCGTCATGGTGGAAAGCTTAAGTGCCATGGGCGCTGACGTAGAGGAGACGGAAGACGGCATGATCATACACGGTGGCAAGCCGCTTCACGGTGCCGTCATCGACAGTCATTTAGACCACCGCATTGCCATGACCTTCGCCGTGACTGCCGGTATGGCAGAAGGCGAGACTGAAATTCTCGGCGCAGAATGTGTCAACATCTCCTATCCGGGATTTTACCAGGATCTGGAGAGACTGACCCGGTAGAATTTAACCGGTTCCATCTGTCCTGCGTGCTATCATTTGCCCGGTTACAATCTGCCCGGCATGATATCGGCCGGATCCATATGCATCTTTATTTTCACAGGCCTGCCGCAAACGAAAGCCCGGAAGTATCCGGCTTCGTTTTACGGCAGGTCCGTTTTTTAAGATTCTCTTACAACATTCTTCCAATCTCCCAAATCTTCCAGAAAATAGCTTGGCAAGTTTTTTTCCATGGTCTATAATGGAGCACATCGGGTCATTTCTGCCTTGCAAAATGGCCCTCAAATTTTTAACTTAGGAGAATCTGACCCATGAAAAAAAACGCTTCACGCATGAAGGCCCTGCTCCTTAGCTGTATCTGCGCGGTAACGACAGCCTTTTCTGCCGTTCCTGCCTCTGCTGCCACGGTAGTTGCGGGCGGTTCCTCATCCACAAATAATTCAGCCCTCACCAATGCACCTGGCGAGTACAGCGAGCCGCAGTCCGGCGGAGTTTCCGTAGACAAGCCTTCTGCACCGCCTACCGTCTGGGTAGTCGGCGATTCCACTGCCGCTGCATTTAATGATACAACCTACTATTCCCCGCGTTACGGCTGGGGAACCCAGCTCGGTCTGTACCTGCAGGGGGTAAATATCCAGAACCTTGCCGTATCCGGTACCAGCTCCAAATCCTACTCCGACACTGAGCAGTACCAGCGTCTGCTGCAGGGTGTACAAGCTGGTGACTATGTTCTCATCGGCTTTGGCCACAACGATGAGCGTACCGAGCAGGGCCGCTACTCTAACCCGGCCGGTTCTGTCTCCACCAGCGGTTCCTTCCAGTACAACCTCTATGAAAAGTACATCAAACCGGTAAAAGGCAAACAGGCTAATCCAATCTTAGTAACCCCGATCGTGCGCCGCAATGTAGCAAACAACTACACCGGAGAAGACGGACACATCACCAGCACTAAGAAAAATGAGGAAGGTACCTTCCAGGGCGGCGATTACGCAAAAGCGATCCGCCAGTTAGGTGTCGGCAAGAGTGTTCCGGTCCTGGATCTTACCGCACGCACCAAGGATGTCTATGAACGTCTCGGCGCAGACGGCATCAAGAACCGCCACGCTCAAACATCCAACCGCGATGTCAGCATCGACAACACCCACACCAATCTCTATGGTGCCCAGTGCAATGCCTGGTTCATCGCAGACGAGCTGTTAAAATCAAACTCCGGGCTGAAAAATTATGTTATTTCGAACCCTCAGGTCCCGCAATATGACAATAACTCCATCAATGCAAACTACCATGCACAGAGCTTTACCGCACCAGCCAGTGTGAGCAGCATCTTTTCGACTGTCGGTGACTGGAAACCGACCGTATTCGGAAACATCGATGGATATGAATACTTAAACAGCATGTATTTCTGCCTGCAGGGCAACAGCGATAACTCCATTCACATGGCAGTTGGAACTAATTCCGGTGCCACCAGAACTCAGCAGGTCGGCGGCATTGAGCAGGGCAGCGACGGTATTGCGATGTATTACCGCGAGGTTCCGTCCTCCGCAAACTTTATCCTGTCCGCCGATGTGACCATCAACGCTTATAACGCTTCCGTCTTGAACTCCTTTGGACTGATGGTCCGCGATGACATCTACCTCGACACCGTTGTCAACGATACCCTGGGCGATTATGTTGCAGCCGGACAGCTCCAGCTCTCCTCTGCCTCCCCATGGAACTGCTTTGCAAGAAAGAATGGACAGCTTACCTCCGGCGGTACCGCCTCCCGCGTATACAAAGCCGGTGAGACCGTACACGTAGAGATCCGCAAAGGTCCAGACGGATACACCTGTGTATTCGGTGACAATGCCCCGGTATCCGCAGGCTTTGACTTCCCGCTGACTGCAATCGACTCCGACCATGTTTATGTCGGCATGTTTGTGGCACGCAGCGCAGATGTAACCTTCAAAAACGTAAACTTAGTTTACCAGTAACATCAGCATGAGGCGCGTCTGCGCCTCCCTGATGTCTGACGAAAAGGCCCGGAGCAAAATGCTCCGGGCCTTTTCTGATTTCATTCTGATCTCAAATATTTTATTTGTCTTATCTCTCATCGGTATCCCAGTTGTGGTATACAGCCTGTACATCGTCGTCGTCGTCAAGAAGGTCTAACAGACGGTTCATGTACTTAATGTCGTTTTCGTCGGTCAGCTCAACCCAGGTCTGCGGGATCATGGTAACGTCTGCCTCCAGCATCGGGATGCCCTCTTTCTCAAGAGCCTCACGGACAGCACTGAAATCGTCTGGATCAGTGATCACCTCAAAGCTGTCCTCCTCCTCAGAAAAATCCTCTGCGCCTGCGTCTAATGCCATCATCATTAACTCGTCTGCGTCGAGCTCACACTCTTCCTTGTCGATGATGATCTGGCCCTTCTTGTCGAACATGAAGGATACGCTTCCCTGAGTACCAATGTTACCGTTGCCCTTAGTGAACGCACTTCTTACGTTTGCAGCGGTACGGTTCTTGTTGTCGGTCAGGGTGTCAACGATGACTGCAACACCGCTCGGGCCGTAACCCTCGTAGGTCAGTACCTCGTAGTTTACGGAGTTTGCATCGCCAGCTGCTTTCTTGATACCGCGGTCGATGGTGTCGTTCGGCATGTTGTTTGCTTTTGCTTTTGCGATGACATCGCGAAGCTTGCTGTTGTTTGCCGGATCCGGGCCACCCTCTTTTACTGCTACGGCAAGCTCACGGCCGATCACGGTAAAGATTTTTCCCTTTGCTGCATCGTTTCTTTCTTTTTTGTGCTTAATATTGGCAAATTTAGAATGTCCTGACATAAAATAACGCTCCTTACTTTATACTTTCTCTTTTCGTCCTTGTCCACCTGGAGAAGCTCTATTCCTCTCAGGCGAAAAACATCTTTTCTATTTTAACACTATTTTTCTTCGCTTGCAAGAGTCTGCGGCAATTTTGTAACACGTACTGAATGGATCATCTTATTCTCCACCTTCAGGACGCAGAAGCGGTACCCAAGATACTGGATCTCCGGCTGCTCCTCGTCTCCCGGGATACGGTCCAGACGGGAGATCAGAAGGCCATTGATGGTATCGTAGTTTTCCAGATCCTCCTCCGGGAAGGTAATACCAAGTTCCTCCTGCGCATCCTCAAGAGGCGTCATGCCGCTCATGATCAGCGCATCGCCCTCTCCCCGGACGATGTACTGCTCATCGACATCGTATTCATCTAAGATATTTCCAACGATTTCCTCCAGGATATCCTCCATGGTAACGATCCCGGCGGTCTGTCCATATTCGTCTATAACGATCTCCATATGAATCTTCTGGGACTGCATCTCCTGAAACAGGGAATTGATATTGCGTGTTTCAGGAATAAAATGTGCAGGGCGGAGTACCCCCGGCACATTCGCGATCTCCATGCGGGATTCCTGAAGATTTTCCGCATGAACCAGCACGTCCCGCATATGTACTGTACCAATGATATCGTCCAGATCCTTTCCATAGACCGGATATCTGGAATTGCTGGCCTCCTTTAAGACAAAGCGTGCCGCCTCCTTTAAAGACATAGAGCCATCCAGTGCCACAATGTTTTTGCGGTGGGTCATGATATCCCCGGCCTCTTTGTCATCGAATTCAAAGATATTGGTGATCATCTCAGCCTCGCTGGATTCCAGTACTCCCTGCTCATGTCCTTCATTTACCATAGTCATGATATCTTCTTCCGTTACGTTTTCCTGCCTGGATCTCACATATTTCCACAATGCGTACCCTGCAGCCAGGAAAAGCAAAAGCACACCTGCCAGAATAAGCAGGCGCGAATAGCCATCGTCCATACTGATCTTTCCTATCTCCTTCTTTTCTCTTTCTTTTGTATACACTATACGTTTCTGATTTTACTAGACTTCCCTGTTTTCGTCAATGCCGAACTATGTAACAAGGTTCAGGCTCACCTTTAAGGCCTGGTCCACCTGCTCTAACAGTTCGTTGTCGATATGGCAGATGCGCTCCTTCAGCCGCTGCTTGTCAATGGTCCTAAGCTGTTCTAAAAGGATCACGGAATCCTTGACCATATCGCTCTTTGCTGCCGACAGCTCCACATGGGTCGGCAGCTTTGCTTTATTCATGCGCGATGTAATCGCCGCACAGATTACCGTAGGACTATGCCGGTTTCCAACATCGTTCTGGATGATGAGCACCGGCCGTACACCGCCCTGCTCCGAGCCTACCACTGGCCGCAGGTCTGCATAATAAACATCGCCTCGTCTGATAATCACAGTTTCACACTCCGTCTCTGGTCTTCAAAGGTATTATTGCCCTCTGCCAGGCGGTGTATACGCTGCTTTTCCGTTTTTATTTGATCTGGCAAAAATGCCTGCAGTGACGGATACCTCTCTGTGATTAGTCTATTCCGCAAAACAGTCCATGGTTCCCACAACCCGGCCATTCCGGTAGTAAACACGCGGCACGCGCTTGCCAATATCGCATACCATTTCATAATGGAAGCCGCCGCAGAGCTCAGCCAGCTTTTCCATGGTGATGGTTTCCTGCCCGTCTGTTCCGATCAGGGTGACCGGAGTATCGACGCAGACACCCGGAATGTCCGTTACATCTACCATAAACTGGTCCATGCAGATACGTCCCAGGATCGGGGCACGCTTTCCGCAGATCAGCACATAGCCGCAATTGGACAAACTTCTCGGGTAGCCGTCCCCGTAGCCCACCGGCACAGTAGCGACCCGCATGGTGCGCTCTGTCACATAGGTGCCGCCATAGCTGATCTCTTCACCCGGCCCGATCTCCTTTACATAGGTAACAAAGGATTTTAAGCCAAGCGCCGGCCTTAACGGAACCAAGTCCTTCTGCACGTCATCCGACGGATACATTCCGTAGATTGTGATTCCGGCACGCACATAATTTAAGTTTGCCTGCGGCAGATCGATGATCCCGGCACTGTTGGAGCAATGCTTCATCGGGATCTCAATGCCCCGCTCCTTCAGCAGGTCCGTAAAATGCAGGTACCGCTCCAGCTGCTTTTTGGCAGAGGTCTTCTCTTTTTCATCGGCTCTGGAAAAATGGGTAAATAAGCCCTCCAGCTCAATTCCGGGAAGCCTGCCGATCGCTGCCGCCAGGTCTGCTCCGGCTTCATCAGCCTCCATACCGATCCGGCGCATGCCGGTATCGAGTGCAAGGTGAACCTTTGCCGTCTTATGCAGACGGACTGCCATCTCGGACAGCGGCTTTGCCTGCTCCATGGTAAAAATGGCCGGGCGGATCTCCTCCTCGATCAGCTCCTGGTAGCGGGATGGATGGGTTACTCCCAAAATCAAGATCATTTTGCGGATCCCGTTGCGGCGCAGCAGCATCGCCTCATCTGCTGTTGCGACTGCATAGCCGTCCACATAATGCTCAATGGCCTCTGCCACCGGCACGGAGCCGTGACCGTATGCATCTGTCTTGATGACTCCGATCATCCCTGTTTTCTGGTCAATATTCTGTCTCATGGACTCCATATTAAAAACAATGGCATCTAAATCTACCGGCGCATAAACCCGGGTGTACTGCTTGTGATTCATAATATCCTTTTGTTCCTCATTTCTATCTGTTTTTCCATTATTTCCGGCTATTCTGATGATCTGGTCCTTTTCCAATGCTGTTTGCAAGGTCTGTTGCCAATACTCCGTTGTCTCCCAGCATGGCTGCCGCATATTCCCCGGCCCGGCCATGCAGATAGACTCCAAAGGCAGCCGCCTCTGCACATTCCATGCCGCGGGCTAAAAGGCCGGCGATCACCCCGGTAAGCACGTCACCGGAACCGCCCTTTGCCATGGCACTGCAGCCACTCTGGTTGATCCAGGCATTTCCATCCTTATCGGTTATGACAGTTACCGCATCCTTCAGCACACAGATGGTTCCATACCGCGCGCTGTAGGCTCTTGCCTGCTCTAACGGTTCCTTCTTGATACCGGCTGCCGAAACCGATACCAGACGGCTCATTTCCCCGATGTGGGGCGTTATGATGATATTCTCTGTAAAATAACGTGTCAGGTACGGATGGGATGCCACACAGTTTAAGCCGTCTGCATCGAGCACGATCGGCACATAGGCATCGGAAAGCACCGTCTCCAGAAGATATTCCGTGTATGGTTCCTGCCCCAGGCCCGGTCCCGCCACGATCACATCCGCCCAGGCACAGGCATCCTCCAGGATTTTCTGCATGGTTTCCTCATTGTCAGGATCATAACAGGAAACGATCGCCTCTGGAAGCTGTGTCTGCAGGATCTGGCGGTTTTCTGGCACTGTCAGGACTTTCACAAGTCCCGCACCTGTGCGGTAAGCGCCTAATGCCGAAAAATAAGCTGCCCCGCTCATTCCACGGCTTCCTGCAAGGATCAGCACCTTGCCAAAGGTTCCCTTATTTCCATCCGGCCTGCGCACAGGCAGCTGATTAAGATCCTCCGGGGTCAGGATCTTTGCATCCCATCCCGCTTTTTGAAGGCTGATTTCCGGAAAACCAATATCGGCAACGGTCAGTCTGCCTGCATACTGCTTTCCCGGATAAAGGAGCAGGCCGGTTTTTGCGTAGCCAAAGGTTACCGTCACATCGGCCCTGAAGGCAATGCCCATCACCTCACCGGTACTTCCATGAATCCCGGAGGGCGTGTCTACCGCGATCACGGAAGCATTCCATTTCTGCCTCAGTCTCTCCAGCGTTTCTAAAACCTGTCTGTATGCCCCAGTAATCTCCCTGCCAAGCCCGATTCCAAACAAGGCATCCAGAATGATATCATATGGCTCACTTTCATATGTTTCCTCTGTAACCTGCACAAGCTGCAGCTTTTGCGCGATCCGCTTTTGTGCTTTCATCTCTTCCGAATCGTGCTCCGGGTTTCCCGCAAAGAACAGGCGGACTTCATAGCCGCGCCCCTGCAGGATACGCCCTGCTGCAACCCCGTCTGCACCATTGTTCCCGGTTCCGCAGGCCACCAGGATCCGCGCACGCTTTCCCAGCCCCCGCTCATCTGCCATGCACACTGCTGCCTCTGCAACTGCAAGCGCAGCACGCTCCATAAGGACCATGGACGGGATTCCGATTCCCTGTATGGTATTTTGGTCAACAGCCTTCATCTGCTGTGCCGTTACTGCATAATCCACTATTTCTGCCTCCTTGCAACAGCCACAGAACCTGCCCGCAGCACGCCAAACTGCTGTTTTTGTGCTGCCAAAACAGCAACAGCAAAAGCCGGCAGGCACGATAACTTTCCTTATCCCTGCCTGCCGGCTCTTTTTCATTGCTGCTCACGCGTGCGTGCCCAGCAACGAGATCCTGCCGTTACGCTTCGCTCTGTGCCTTTTTCTTTTCCTCTTCCAGCTTGCGGTCCTGCATGCTGCACACCCGGTAAGACAGGCGCATGAGACTTTCTGAAAGGTGGACGTTCTCAACAACGACGTCTTCCGGTACATTTAAGTCTACATGGGCAAAATTCCAGATTGCCTTGATCCCGGCATTTACCAGACGGTCTGCGATTTCCGGTGCCTTTGTCTTTGGGATCGTCAGTGCCGCCATCTGGACATCGTTATCCTTGATGAACTGCTCCAGATCATCGACACCGCGGATCTCAATACCGCGCACCACAAGACCGATCAGTCTTGGATTGATATCGAACATTCCTTTGATGATAAATCCACGCTTCTCGAAATTTGCGTAATTTGCGATTGCCTGCCCCAAGTTACCGGCACCAATGATGATCAGGTTATGCTGACGGTCGATCCCAAGAATCTTTCCGATCTCTGTATACAGGTATTTCACGTTGTAGCCGTATCCCTGCTGTCCAAACCCACCGAAATTATTTAAGTCCTGACGGATCTGGGAAGCGGTAACCTTCATCCGGGTACTCAGTTCGTTGGATGAGATACGCTCGACACCTGATTCCAAAAGCTCTCCGAGGTAACGGTAATACCGCGGAAGCCTTGTAATAACTGCTTTGGATATCTCTCTGTTTTCCATGCTGCACATCTCCTATACGTAAACTATTGGATTCTATTATAACCGTTTGCGAAATCTATGTCAATGTTCAAACAATTCCTGAACAAAAAATACACAGAAAGCCCTTTACAAGTGCCAAAAACCTATATTATACTTGATAAGTCTTATAGTAGAAAATGTAACGAAATGGAGTTATTTATGATTTTATCATGTAATCACATCAGCAAAGCATTCGGTACAGATGAGATTCTGTCCGAGGTTTCCTTCCATATAGAAGACCAGGAAAAGGCCTCCATTGTCGGGATCAACGGGGCCGGGAAATCCACCCTGCTAAAGATCATCGTAGGCGAGCTTGCCGCCGATTCCGGCGAGGTTGTACTGGCAAAGGGAAAAACGCTCGGTTATCTGGCCCAGCATCAGGATCTGGACAGCAGCCGTACCATCTATGAAGAATTAAAAGAGGTCAAACAGCCCATCATCGACATGGAGCTCGATATCCGCGATCTGGAGATCCGCATGCAGCATGCCACCGGCGAGGAATTAGAACAGATGCTTTCTGCATACAGCCGTTTAAGCCATACCTTTGAGCTGGAAAACGGCTATGCATGGCAGAGCGAGTTAACCGGCGTCTTAAAGGGCCTGGGCTTTACCGAGGATGAATTTAACAAATCTGTCTCCACGCTTTCCGGCGGACAGAAAACCCGTGTTTCCCTTGGTAAGCTCTTACTCTCCCGCCCGGACATCATCCTGCTCGATGAGCCGACCAACCACCTGGATATGGAATCCATCGCTTGGCTGGAGACCTATCTTTTAAACTATAACGGGGCAGTCATCATCGTTGCCCATGACCGGTATTTCTTAAACCGCGTAGTCACAAAGGTCGTGGAGCTCGAGATGGGGCATGCATCGGTTTACCTTGGCAACTACACCGCCTACAGCGAGAAAAAGGCCATGATCCGCGCTGCCCAGATGAAGGCCTGGTTAAACCAGCAGCAGGAGATCAGGCATCAGGAGGAGGTCATTACCAAGTTAAAATCCTTCAACCGCGAAAAGTCCATCAAGCGTGCTGAAAGCCGCGAAAAGATGCTCTCTAAGATCCAGGTTCTGGACAAGCCTGCAGAGATCCAGGACGAGATGCGCATCAGCCTGGAGCCGCATATCGTCAGCGGAAACGATGTCCTTACCGTTCGCGATCTGGACAAATCCTTCGGCAGCACTCACCTGTTCTCCCATGTCGATATGGATATCAAGCGTGGGGAGCGGGTTGCCATCATCGGAAATAACGGAACCGGAAAAACCACTATTTTAAAGATCATCAACGGCCTGCTTCCGGCCGATTCCGGCACGATTACCCTCGGCTCGAAGGTACATATCGGCTATTATGACCAGGAACACCATGTCCTTCATATGGAAAAGACTGTATTTGAGGAGGTTTCAGACGCTTACCCAAATCTGACCAACACCCAGATCCGCAACATTCTTGCCGCATTTTTATTTACCGGTGACGATGTATTTAAGCGTATCTCCGATCTAAGCGGTGGAGAACGCGGACGCGTTTCCCTCGCAAAGCTCATGCTTTCCGAAGCCAATTTTCTCATCCTCGATGAGCCGACCAACCATCTGGACATTACCTCCAAGGAAATTCTGGAAAACGCATTGAAAAACTATACCGGAACCGTGCTTTACGTTTCCCACGACCGTTACTTCATCAACCAGACCGCTACCCGGATCCTGGAGCTGACCGGACAAACCTTCTTGAATTACATTGGCAATTACGATTACTATCTGGAAAAGAAGGATCTGATGAAGGAATTATATGTTGCTCCGGTGCATGCAGGAGCTGCTGACGCATCGCTGGCAGACTCCCAGCATCTTGTGCAAAGGGACCGCGCTATCGGCACTGCTGCCGCAAATGGAAAATTAAAAGCCACCGGTGTCCCGGAGGCACAAAAAGGCACTGCTGAAAGCGAGGTCAAGCTGGACTGGAAGGCACAAAAGGAAGAACAGGCCCGCATCCGCAAGCGCCAGAATGATCTGAAAAAGGTCGAGGATGAGATCCACCGTCTTGAGACACGCGACGGCGAGATCGATGCGCTTCTCTCTCAGGAGGAGGTTTACACCGATGTTGCCCGCCTTGTGGAACTGAATAACGAAAAAGAGTCCCTTAAGCAAAAGCTTGAGGAACTCTATGAGACCTGGGAAGAGCTGGCAGAATGATCTGCCAGCTCCTTTTTCTATCTCTCTTTCCATATTCTCTTTTGCATCCCCTATCGTTTTAGTAGGTTTATCATCCTCGATTGTATGGTTTTTGTCAATACTCACTTCTCATCTTTCTGATGCAGGATTTTCTCCAACTCCTCACACACCTCCGGGAAACCGCGCTGCAGGTCTTCTTTTTTCTCGCCACCCACATAATCGGAAAATAATTTTCCAAAGCAGAATGCTGCATCCGACGCATAATAATCCGGGATTTCCAGAACATCCTCAAGGACCGGACCTGCATTCCAGAATTTCTGCATCATGGTGCTGTCTTCCCGGTAACAGCCCGCCTTATACCCTGCGTACTCCCCAAAAGCCTGCAGGATCGCGTCTGCATCACAGAATTTTGCCTTTTTATAGCGCCGGTCGGTATCATGATGTACATAATAGATACCGGAAGAGGTGGATGGTGCTTCAAAATAGCTTTTTTTCTTATAAAACAGGAACTGCCAGCCATCCTCCACAAACTGGGAAAGCCAGCCGCGCGGAACCTCATACAGATAGTCCGTGATCAAGTCCTTATCCTCTGCATCGGGCCGCTCTGTCCCGATCACACGGATCTCATGGTTCTTTTCCTCCTGTCCGTTCTCCCCAAGAAACTTTAATTCCACATACTGGTTTCTTGCCATATGGCCATTGCTGAAAAAGAAATAGCGTTCCCCGTCAATGTCCCTCTGGCCACCGGTCTGCAGCCAGCCGCGCTCATCGAACCAGTACCATTCTCCCTCATAAAAGAGCCAGCCTGTGTGCAATGTGCCGTCTTCATCCCGGTAGGTCCAGTGGTGGTCCTTTCCATAGCTCCAGTTTTTCCCCCCGCTTCCCGGGGCATCCATTGCCCGGGAAGGAAACAGGGCACCGGCCGAAAGCGCCAAAACAGACACCAGGCATAGTGCGCCCTTCCGAAACCTATGGTTCATCGCGATTCCATCCTTTCTCCATATGCAGCAACGCGTTATTTCTTATAAACAAAAAGGAGGTGCGCTTTTTACAGCGTCACCCCCATTCGAGATCAGATTATGAGCAAGACGATAAGCCGGGTTATGTCGTTGAATGGTCATCTATCTAGACCAGATGTCACCACCTGGTTCAAGCAACCTACCCGAAAGCAGGCGGGCCGCCTTATGCTTTCTGTTCGGTCTTGCTTCGAGTGGGGTTTACATGTGCCCCGTCTGTTACCAGACGGGCGGTAGTCTCTTACACTGCCCTTCCACCCTTACCGGCAAAGCCGGCGGTATATTTCTGTTGCACTGTCCCTGGAGTCACCTCCGCCAGACGTTATCTGGCACCCTGCCCTGTGAAGCCCGGACTTTCCTCTCCCGCAGCCTTTCGTTTCTGCGGCAGCGACCATTTGTCTTACTCAATGTTCCCTATTCTACCATCATTCTGAAATACTGTCAACTATCTCCGGTCCATATCAGACTTTAAAACATCCTCCACCGATAAACTCGCGGATCAGGGAATTATGCGGGATCTCTTCGCTGCTGACACCAAGGAAATAATCCAGGAATTTTAAGAGGCGCTTGGCCTCCACATACTCCGCGCTGTCACGCGGAACGGAAAACAGCACCGGCTCCGCATACTGCTTCAATACTGCAAGCTCATAAACAAGGGCGGAATTGAACATCACATCTGCATCCTCCTGATATGGGAAAATATTATCCTCCTCTCCCTTTCTCACGGAAGGCCACATGCGGATGGTTGCCTGGGCCGAAGCCCCCCTGGTCCTCGCATCCCGCACGATCCGGCGGATCAGGCGCCCGTCTGTGGTCGGGATCCGGTTGTGCTCATCGATGTTTAACTGGGTCAGGGCACTGATATAGATCTTAAATTTGTTTTTCCTCGGCAGGGCGTAGGAAAGCTTTTCATTCAGGCAGTGGATTCCTTCGATCACCAGCACATCATCCGGTCCCAGCGTCAGGTAATCCCCATGATATTCCCGCTCACCCTTGATGAAATTATACTCTGGCAGCTCCACAGTCTTTCCTGCCAGAAGATCTGTCATATTCTGGTTAAACAGTGCGGTATCCAGACATTCCAGAACCTCATAATTGTAGTTGCCGTGTTCATCCTTCGGACTGTCCACGCGGTTTACAAAATAATTATCTACTGCGATCGGGTGAGGCTTCAGGCCCTTTGCCTTTAACTGGATGGAAAGCCTGTGGGAAAATGTGGTCTTTCCCGACGAGGATGGCCCGGCGATCATGACAAGCTTCGTATCCGGACGGACAGCGATCTGCTCAGCGATATCGCCGATCTTTTTCTCCATCAGCGCCTCCTGCATCAGGATCAGCTCGCTGATCTTTCCCTTGCAGATGACATCGTCCAGGGCTCCTACCGTCGGAACTTCCAGCTGTCTTCCCCAGCCCTCGGTCTCGCTTAACACCTCAGCCAGCTTTTCCCGGTCGTGGAATGGTGCCACATGTTCCGGGTCCTGCTGTTCCGGAAGCAGGAGCATGAAACCATCCCGGTACGGGATCAGGTCAAAGTACTTTAAATAACCGGTATTCTGCACCATATAGCCATAATAATAATCCTCAAAGCCGCCTATGCTGTACAGATTTACCCGGGATACCCGGCGGTAATGGAACAGGCGCTCCTTCTCATACATCCGGTGCTTATGAAAGATTTCAATGGCCTCGTCCGTGGTTACGTTCCGCTTCATGATCGGAAGCTTTGCCTCCACATATTCGGTCATCTTCGCTTTGATCCGGTCTGCCAGCTCCTGGTCTTTGGCAAAGTCCCCGTCCGATTCAATAAAAAGGCCATTGGCAATGGCATACTCCACGGAGACCTTCCGGATGTGTTCTGCCCCTGCTACCTCATAAAACGCTTTTAAGAGGATTAGAAGCACACTGCGCTGGTAGGTCTGGATTCCCGGTTTATCCGCAGCCGTTAAAAATTCAATCTTTGTTCCTTCTTTTACTTTCTTATGAAGCTCCTGCAGCTTTCCATCTACCGTAGCCAACAGGATCTCATGGGAAAAACGGCACTGGAATTCTTCTGCCACTTCTTTTAAGAGTGTATCCTCCTGATACTGTTTTTTCTCTCCCAATACACACACGCGAACCATACGCACTCTCCTTTCAAACGATTCCATTCCATCACAGGCTACAGGAGTTATAAGGAATTTCCCACCTATGCATTATATCAGATCACACGGGCCGGAAAATCCGGTGCTGCCTGGAGTACCTCTAGCGTACTGCCCGAAACATTTCTGATATAGTCAGCCATAAACGGGATAAAAATATGCTCCAGCCCATAATGGCCAGCATCCAGGATCGCCATTCCTGATGCCGCTGCATCGATCGCATCGTGATGCCCAATGTCCCCGGTGACCAGCACCTGGACCTTTTTTTCCAGTGCATAGCGGATCATGCTGCCTCCCGCACCTGGAGACACTGCCACGCGGCTGACCGGCTCCTTTACCGCATCGCTTCCGTACATGAGAAGAAACGGCAGGCCAAAGGCTGCTTTTACCCGGTCTGCAAACGCATCCAGCGGCACCGGCGCTTTCAGGCTTCCTGCTTTTCCGATCCCAACCGCTTCGCCGTTTACCTCACCAGTCACCTCAAGCGGTACCCCGTTCAGGATTTCCAGACGGTCCGCTGCCAGATCTGCCATACAGCCTGGCGCTGCATCAAAGTTTGTATGCATGGCAAAGTAAGAAATATCTGCCTGCAGCAGTGTCACGATCCGGCGGCTGATAAAATTCTCATCGTTTACCTGCTTTAACGGCCGGAAGACAAGCGGATGATGGGTAAGAAGAAAGTCTGCCTTCTCCTTTACCGCCTGCTCTACAACCCGGTCCGTGGCATCCAAAGCAACCAGCACCTTCTTAATTTCCTTATCTCCCCGGCCGGCCAGAAACCCTGGGTTATCCCAGTCACAGGCCAGCTCACGCGGGGCCAGCTTCTCCAGCTTTTCAATCAGCTCCCTGCAAAGCATAATACGCCTCCTTTGTCTCTTCCAGTTCCCTTAACAGGCCTTCGGCCCGCTTTTTTGCACCATCTGTATTGCTTAATGACAAATGCTTTAAAAGCTCTTCGCCCTGGGACAGCTCCCGCTCAAGGAAGGCACGCAGGACGGGGTCCTTTTTGCGGATCAGGTCTGCACCGTATCGGTATTCGTACTCATGCGTATAGTGCATGCTTCCCGGGCTTACCTGTAAGATCACATAGTATTTTCCCTCATCGAAAAGCATCTGCTCCTCCAGAATAGAAAAGCCAAGCTCTTCCAGTCCGTGCCGGAACACAGAAAGCTCCGACTGCGGGGAGAGCACATAATGCTTTACACTGTCATACATATGTGCGCCATCCTTTAAAATGCGCAGCATCAGCTCTCCGCCCATCCCGGCGATGATCACGGTATCTGCCTCGCCCGGGGTTAATTCCTTTAAGCCGTCACTCAGCCGTACCTTGATCTGCCCTTCCATATGATATGCCTGAACGTGCTCACTGGCTCTGGCAAGCGGCCCTTTACGCACATCCATGGCAATGACCTGCTTTACGTTTCCACTCTCCACAAGACGGATCGGGACGAATCCATGATCCGTCCCCACATCTGCCACATATCCTTCTGTTACTGCTGCCGCCGTGGCGGCAATCCGTTCCAGTCTGTCTGATAATCGCATCTTACCATATCCTTTATTTCTATAGATTTTTAATCCAGATAATCCTTCAGCTTCCTGCTGCGGCTTGGATGGCGCAGCTTGCGCAATGCCTTCGCCTCGATCTGGCGGATCCGTTCCCGGGTCACATGAAACTGCTTTCCAACCTCCTCCAGGGTTCTCGGCTTGCCGTCATCCAGGCCAAAACGCAGGCGTAATACCTGCTGTTCCCGCTCCGTTAAGGTTTCCAGTGCTTCCATGAGCTGTTCATGGAGCAGGGTGAAGGTTGCCTCTTCCGCCGGGACAGCCACATGGTCATCCTGGATGAAATCGCCCAGATGGCTGTCTTCCTCCTCTCCGATCGGGGTTTCTAACGATACCGGATCCTGGGAGATTTTCCGGATCTCCCGCACACGCTCTACCGGAATTTCCATTTTAGCGGCAATCTCCTCTGCGGTAGGCTCCCGGCCAAGCTCCTGTACAAGCTGCCTGGAGGTACGGATCAGGCGGTTGATGGTTTCTACCATATGCACCGGGATACGGATCGTTCTGGACTGGTCAGCGATCGCACGGGTGATCGCCTGCCGGATCCACCAGGTAGCATAGGTTGAAAATTTATAGCCCTTGCGGTAGTCAAATTTTTCCACAGCCTTGATCAATCCCAGATTTCCCTCCTGGATCAGATCCAGAAACTGCATGCCTCTTCCCACATACTTTTTCGCAATGCTGACCACCAGACGGAGATTTGCCTCTGCCAGACGTTTTTTCGCCGACTGGTCCCCTAATTCCATGCGCTTGGCCAGTTCAATCTCCTGGTCCGTTGTCAGAAGAGGGATCTTTCCGATCTCCTTTAGATACATGCGGACCGGATCCTCCACACTGACACCCTCCGGCACGGACAGATCCAGCTGATTCAGCTCTGCTTCTTCCTCTTTCTCCGCTTCTTCATCCAAAAACAGATCTGGATCGATGTCATCCTCCTCATCTGTCCGGAGGACATCTACTTGGTTGCGGTCCAGAAAATCGTAAATACGGTCCAGCTTTTCCGGATCCAGGATCTCACCCTTGAAAAAATCGAGAATTTCCCGGTTCTCCAGTACATTCTTTTTCTTTCTGGCTTCCTCTAACAGTAATCCCAGCTTCTCTTCAAATGTCTGTGTACGTTCTTCCATATCTATCCGCCCTTTCTCAACTGCAGACCACCGGAAGGAAATGTTTCCGTCCGGTTCTTTCCCTAGTCAATGGATATCTGAAGCGTTTTCAGTGCTGCCTGCTGCCGGATGATTTCCTGGAGCTGTGCAATGTCTGTGGCGCTCCGGCTTGCCTCATCCAGGCTGTTTTTCTTTACTTTCAGCACTGTCTCAGAAAATGCTTTTCGCTGTTCTTCATTATTTAATGAATCCTGCAGACTGGCGTTAAACAAAGCCGCCACCTGCTTATACTGTTCTTCATCGTTGATAAAACGGTTCAGGATTCCCGCCGGATTCAGGCTCCCCTGCTTATGACCGTCAAAAACCATGCAGGCAACCTCGTGATACAGCGGTTCCCGAAAGTCCTCTGCGCTGATGATTCCCTCGATCTTTTCAAACAGCTGGGGACGCTCGATCAGCCAGGTCAGGAGGAGACGCTGGGATCTGCGGATCCCGTCATCCTTTTCCTTCTTCTTTTTGCGCTCCTGTGGATCCCTTCTATCCTCCTCATAGCGTTTTCCGGTAGCCGGTCCAAGCTGGCTGCCCAGACGGTTTACCAGCCTGCGCAGGTCTTCATAAGGGATCATCTGGGCCTGTGCGACCGCCCTGATATAGTTGTCCCGTTCCAGCGCCTCATGAAACTCCAGAAGCTTTCTGGCTGTAGCATTGTAAAAACGGGTTTTCTGTTCCGGGTCCTCTAAGTCGTATTCCCGCTTTAATACGTCGATCTCGTAGAGGAAGCTGTTCTGGGCCGACGCGATCCGCTCCCGGAAAGCATCTGCACCAAGATTCTTTATAAATTCGTCCGGATCCTTATAGGGCTTTAAATTCAGTACCTTTGTGGAGATGCCGGCCTCCTTTAGGATCGGGATTGCACGGAGTGCAGCCTTTATGCCGGCTCCGTCACTGTCGTAGGTCAGGATAACGGTGTCCGTATAGCGCTTTAACAGCACGGCATGCTGGGTTGTAAAGGCAGTTCCTAACGATGCCACTGCATTGGTAAAGCCCGCCTGGTGCATAGCGATCACATCCATGTAGCCCTCACAGGCCAGCATATATTTTTCCCTGCTTGTGCGGGCATAATTCAGGCCATACAGATTCCGGCTCTTATCAAAGATCATCGTCTCCGGCGAGTTTAAGTACTTCGGGGTTCCATCGCCCAGCACGCGCCCGCCAAACCCGATCACACGGTTGTTGACATCCATGATCGGGAACATAACACGGTTCCAGAATTTATCGTAGGTCCCGCGTTCCTCCATAGTCACAAGGCCGCTGTCGCGCAGGATCTCATCGGTATAGCCCTTCGAGCGCAGATACTGGTACAGATCGTTGCTGGTCTTGTTGGAAAAGCCAAGTCCGAAGTGCCGGATGGTATCGTCGGATAATTCCCGCTTCCGGAAATAGTCATAGCCCAGCTTTCCCTGTGGCTGATGGAGCTGGTAATAAAAATAATTTGCCGCCAGCTTATTGATTTCAAGCAATGTCGAACGTTTATCCGCCTTCTCCCGCTCCTCTTTTGAATATTCCACCTCTGGCAAATGGATTCCGGCCCGGTCTGCCAGCACCTTTAATGCCTCCGAGAAGGAATAATTTTCATATTCCATAACAAACGTGATCGCATTGCCCCCGGCTCCACAGCCAAAACAATAATACATCTGCTTCTGTGGTGACACGGAAAACGAAGGGGATTTCTCGTTATGGAACGGACAAAGGCCAAAATAATTTGACCCTTTTTTCTGAAGCTTTACATATCCAGAGATCACATCTACAATATCATTTCTTGTCCGTACCTCTTCTACGACATCTTCCGGATAATACATGAAACTCTGCTCCTTTCGCCTTATCATGGTTATAACAGTAGCCTTTAATGCACCTTCCAGGATTTCGGGATGAACAACTCCTCAAATTTGTCGATGGAATAGCTGTCGCTCATGCCTGCGATATAATCACAGACCACCCGCTCCTTTGGTTCTCCCCGTTTCCGGATCATAAACAGGTATTCCTCAGGCAGCTCAGATGTGTGCTCCAGATAATACCGGTACAAAAATACCAGCAGCTGCTGGGCTCTTCCCTCCTCTGCTTTTGGAACCTTGTTTTCGTACACATTTTCAAACATCCATCCACGAAGTCCCTGCATCGCTTCCTCGATGGCGGGCGACATTTTAATTTCCGGAGCATCCATGCTCTGCAGGATGATATCATGTACCAGAAGATTCAGCCGCTCCCGCACGCTGTGTCCCAGGACATCGGTGTAGCGGGACGGAAGCTGGTCCTCGGTGAAGATTTTTGCCCGGATAGCATCGTCGATATCGTGGTTGATATACGCAATCTTGTCAGAAAGACGCACCACACATCCCTCCAGTGTAGAAGGATGGCCGCTGGTCCTGTGATTCTTGATGCCGTCCCGGACCTCTTTTGTAAGATTCAGCCCTTTTCCATCCTTTTCGAGCACCTCCACGACACGCACACTCTGAAGATAGTGGGCAAACCCATAGGGACAAAGCTCATCCAGGATCCGCTCTCCGGAGTGTCCAAAGGGCGTATGCCCCAGATCGTGTCCGAGGGCAATGGCTTCTGTCAGATCTTCGTTTAGCCGGAGTGCACGGGAAATGGTTCTTGCAATCTGCGCAACCTCCAGTGTATGAGTCAGGCGGGTCCGGTAATGGTCTCCCTCCGGTGCCAGAAACACCTGCGTTTTATGCTTTAATCTGCGAAAAGACTTACAGTGCAGGATCCGGTCGCGGTCACGCTGGTACGCTGTGCGGATGTCGCAAGGCTCTTCCTCGCGGTCACGCCCCTGTGTATCTCTGCTTAAAGCTGCATAGGGACTCAGATAATCTGCTTCCCAGGCTTCTCTCATCTCTCTGATATTCATAAAAGCATTTCCCCCTTTCCAGACTCACAATTATAATAAGTATAACATAATTTCCGAAATTTTCATACTATTTTCCGTTTCAGGGTATGCAAAAAGAGCGAAGAACCAATCGTCCTTCGCTCTGCTCGTGCAGAAGATGGGAGTCGAACCCACAAGGTATTGCTACCACACGGACCTGAACCGTGCGCGTCTGCCAATTCCGCCACTTCTGCGAACCATTGCCCCGATGAACTATTCACCGAACCAACATGTATATTATATCCAACCCATTCTGATTTGTCAACTGATTTTTTAATTTTTATAAAAATTTATTTTTCCGTGAAAACATGCAGAACTATGTGAATTTATTTTTCCCAATCAATCAGCAAATACATAGCCAGCGCTTTATAGCTTCTCGGAGCGTTCTTGTTTCACAGACCTTGATTTCTCATGAAATGAAAAAAGCGAAGAACCAATTGTTCTTCGCTCTGCTC
>NZ_QUIK01000003.1:0-92549 GCF_003480105.1 Clostridium sp. AM42-4 | reverse complement strand
TTTATAGCTTCTCGGAGCGTTCTTGTTTCACAGACCTTGATTTCTCATGAAATGAAAAAAGCGAAGAACCAATTGTTCTTCGCTCTGCTCATGCAGAAGATGGGAGTCGAACCCACAAGGTATTGCTACCACACGGACCTGAACCGTGCGCGTCTGCCAATTCCGCCACTTCTGCAAAACTCCCCGAGTAGGACTTGAACCTACGACAGCGCGGTTAACAGCCGCGTGCTCTACCGACTGAGCTATCGAGGAATGTTCCCGTACCCTCTTTTTAGAAGATACTGCGGGAGATGGGACTTGAACCCACACGACATAACTGCCACTAGATCCTTAGTCTAGCCTGTCTGCCAATTCCAGCACTCCCGCGAACGTTTAATACTATACCACAGTTCCCTGTTTCTGGCAAGCACTTTTTATCATTTTTTGTTTTTTATTTTTTCTTTTTATTTTTTGCCCTTTTTCATTTCATTTCTGCCCTTAAGTTTATCACTTTGGCATACACATTTTTATATTTGTCATCTTTTTCTATGCATTTTGTAGATTTTTTTACACAAACTCGATATAATTGAAGAGAGTTCACAACTTTTTAACGAATGAGGTGACTGTTTATGAAAAAGAAATTCGAGACCCCGCTCCAGGGTTATCTCCCCAGTATCGTAGCCTTCATTGTTGCAACTGTGCTTGGCATTGTTGTTTTTTCCGCAGTTTCCCAACGTGCTGTAGAATCACTGTCCCAGTCAAAGCTGATAACCAATGTTTCCAGGCAGAGCGTACATTTTGAGGATATTCTGGATGTCAACTACCAGTTTCTGGACGGGATCGCAGCACAGATTGGAAAGGACGGCGTACTTCTCTCCCAGGAAAACCGGGATATGCTTTTCTCCATCAAATCCACCACCTCCATCGATCACGTTGCACTGATCGAGCCGGACGGAACCGCGCACTATGAAAATGGGGATGTAAAAGACCTCTCCCACCGCAATTATTTTAAAGAAGGAATCAGTGGCCAGCGGATCTTAAGCGATCCGGTCCAAAGCAGTGTCGACCATGAGACCCGTGTGATCCTTGGCGTTCCGGTCCTGCATAACAGCTCTGTCATCGGGGTTTTAGGCACTTCCTATAATATTACCGCATTGAACCACTTAATGTTCGACGATCTGTTCGGAAGCCAGGGCTTTTGCATCATCATCGATGAACAGGGAAATATCATCACCCTGGACGGTAATGCCGATACACAGAAAATCACCTACACCGATAATTTCTTTGACTTTTACAGCAAATGGGATTTTCGCAGCAACGATTCTCTTCAAAAAATCCGCGACGCCTTCCAGTCCCAGTCTGAAGGCATTTTAAAGTTGATCCAGCCAGAGGACCCGACTTCCAGCCGCTATATTGCGTACACGCCACTCCACTTAAACAACTGGATGATGTGCTACGTCATTCCCGTATCCATTGCCAACCAAAGCTACGAATTCATCCACGATTATGAGCTTGCGTTGAATTGCTATTTCATGCTCCTGGTTCTTCTTCTGGTCTGCCGCATTGCCATGATCCATACCAGAGACCGGAGGGAGCTTGTATACTCCGCCCAGATCGATGGTCTGACTTCTCTTTATAATAAGGAACACACCCCGCCTGTCATCGATGCATTTCTCCGGACAGGCAGCCCGGATTCGCTCCACGCCTTTCTGATTCTCGATATCGACAAATTTAAGGATGTAAACGATACCTGGGGACACGCAGTCGGCGATGTGATCCTTCAGCGCGTAGGCGCATTTTTAAAAGCACAGTTCCGCGATGAGGACATCATCGGCCGTATCGGCGGTGATGAATTCGTGATCCTCATGAAAAACATCGGTTCCAAAGACATTGCCCTAAAGCGGGTAGAAGCCATGCTCGGCCAGATCCGCGCTGTAAAGCATGCAGAGATGGATAACCAGTCCATTACCTTCAGTGTCGGCCTTGCCTTTAGCCCGGAACAGGGCATCCGTTTCGATGACCTCTACCGCAATGCAGACAAGGCACTTTACCAGACCAAGCGCGGCGGGCGCAATAACTACACTGTCTATGAAAAAGCCTGACGGCAAGCAGCGCAAAAAGGACCGGCAAACGCCGGTCCTCTCTTTATGTTCTTTTATAAAGCCTATTAAGCTAATTTAGCTTTTGCAAGCTCAGCCAGTTTTGCGAAGCCCTCAGCATCGTTGATAGCCATGTCAGACAGAACTTTACGGTTCATCTCAACACCAGCCAGCTTTAAGCCGTACATAAACTTGCTGTAGGACAGACCATTGATACGTGCTGCTGCGTTGATACGAGCGATCCACAGCTGACGGAACTGTCTCTTTCTCTGCTTACGGCCTGCGTAGGAGCTGGTCAGAGCTCTCATTACAGACTGCTTTGCTACTCTATACTGTTTAGAACGTGCTCCTCTGTAGCCTTTAGCCATTTTCAGCACTCTATTGTGTTTCTTCTTTGCGTTCATACCGCCTTTAATTCTTGCCATCGGTTTTTCCTCCTTCTTAATCTAATCAGTCTATTACAGATATGGTAAAATCTTCTTCATTACCTTTGCGTTGGTGGAATCGGTAACGATATCTTTTCTAAGATTTCTCTTTCTCTTGGTAGACTTCTTAGTTAAGATGTGAGATTTGTATGCTTTATTTCTTACCAGCTTACCGGTACCGGTCTTTTTGAAACGTTTTGCAGCTGCTCTGCTTGTTTTTAATTTAGGCATTATAACTTCCTCCTTAATTCTTTCTCTTTGCTTTTACTTCTTGGCAGTCAAAAACATAACCATGCTTCTTCCTTCCACTTTGGAAGGCTTGTCAATGGTTGCAATATCTTTTAAGCTCTCAGCAAAATCGTCCAGAATGTACTTGGACTTGGACATATGCGCCATCTCACGACCACGGAAACGTAAGGTAACTTTGACTTTATCTCCCTTTTCCAGGAATTTCCGTGCTGCGCCCGTTTTTGTATTTAAGTCGTTGGTGTCAATATTCGGAGACAACCGCACTTCCTTAACCTCGATTACCTTCTGTTTTTTTCTAGCTTCTTTCTCTTTTCTTGCCAGTTCGTAACGATATTTACCGTAATCGATAATCTTACAAACCGGTGGCTTCGCCGTCGGAGCAATTTTTACAAGATCCAGTTCTGCGTCCTGAGCCAGCTTAAAGGCCTCTTTCGCAGACATGATTCCTAACTGCTCGCCGTCTGCACCAATCAATCGAACTTCTTTGTCTCTGATCTGTTCGTTAATCATTAACTCGCTAATAGTCGTGCACCCCCATCATAGAATTCTGCATGTTTGTTTTTCTGCATAAAAAAAGTAGATAGAATATTCTACCCACCCTCAAAAGCATCGCATAGGACGTTGTTGCCGCCGCATATACGCATTCTTTGCTATAAACCAGGGTCACTTGCTCGTGCCGAGGTGAGGTGGATACCTACTTTCCTGTGTTGCTCTCACAACTTTCATTACTATACTATGAATCCCCGGAAAAGTCAAGCGTTTTTCCGGGGATTTTTCAAAATAAAATTTTAATTCTTCTCGAATGTAGTACAGAGTGTCTGCTCCGCCCTGCTTGCGCCGTCTCCCGCAATGCCGATATGCTCGGCTGCGCAGCGGTGATTTTCATTGTAAATGCACTGCACTGCCTCGCAGGAAACCTCCAGGCGGCTTTCTGGTGTCTTAAAGACATTTTTAAAGAGACCACCTTTGTTTTCGTCGAAGCTTCCGCAGCAGGTCTGCTCTTTTTCTTTTGCATCATGGCCATCTACCATGATAGCCTGCTTACAGCAGCAGTTATCTGCATTGTGAAGACAGTTTGTTACGTTGCACTCTAATTTCGTCATGGAACCCATACCTCCTGTTTCTTATTTTAAATAATTCCACAGGACTAGTATGGACTTTTTCATTAAAAAAATACGTTGCTGCTCACACATCACGCAAACAACAACGTATTTTTTATTTCTGCACTAGCATTGTACCGGCATTATTTTTGTTCCGGTATTATTTCTGCTCTGGTTTTACTTCCACAGCACGTACTTCTCTGGAAGCAATTTCCTTTTTGATGTCTTCAATGAAGCTCTCTAAGGACTTCTGTCCCTCATCGCCTTTGAAACGGCTGCGGACAGATACAACGCCCTCTTCCTCTTCCTTCTGGCCTACGACCAGCATGTACGGAATCTTGTTCTTCTGTGCTTCGCGGATCTTGTAGCCGATCTTCTCGGAACGGGTATCTACCTCAGTGCGGATATCAGCAGCATCCAGGGCAGCCTTTACCTTCTCTGCATAATCCATGTACTTATCAGAGATCGGCAGTACTTTTACCTGTACCGGAGCCAGCCAGGTCGGGAATGCACCTGCGAAATGCTCGATCAGGATACCGATGAAACGCTCGATAGAACCGAATGCTACACGGTGGATCATGATCGGACGATGTTTCTCGCCGTCTGCACCAATGTACTCCAGCTCAAAGCGCTGCGGAAGCTGGAAGTCAAGCTGGATGGTACCGCACTGCCAGGTTCTTCCGATCGCATCTACCAGGTGGAAGTCGATCTTCGGGCCGTAGAATGCGCCGTCACCTTCATTTACCACATAATCCAGGCCCATCTCATCCAGGGCATTTCTCAGACCGTCTGTAGCCATCTCCCAGTCTTCGTCACTTCCCATGCTGTCTTCCGGACGGGTAGAAAGCTCTACATGATATTTGAAACCGAACAGTTTATATACGCTGTCGATCAGCTGTGCAACGCCCTTGATCTCGTCCTTGATCTGCTCCGGAGTCATGAAGATGTGTGCATCGTCCTGAGTAAAGCAGCGTACACGCATCAGGCCGTGAAGCTGGCCAGATTTCTCATGACGGTGAACCAGTCCAAGCTCGCCCATACGGAGCGGAAGATCACGGTAAGAACGCGGCTCAGATGCATAAACCAGAACGCCGCCCGGGCAGTTCATCGGTTTGATCGCATAATCCTGGTCATCGATAACAGTTGTGTACATGTTATCCTTATAATGATCCCAGTGACCAGAGGTCTCCCACAGGCTTCTGTTTAAGATGACCGGAGTGGAAATCTCTACATAACCAGCCTTCTTGTGGATCTCTCTCCAATACTCTAACAGAGTGTTCTTTAATACCATGCCCTTCGGTAAGAAGAACGGGAAGCCAGGACCAGCCTCGTGCATCATGAACAAGCCAAGCTCTTTTCCCAGTTTTCTGTGGTCACGTTTCTTTGCTTCCTCGATCATGGTTAAGTATGCTTCCAGCTCTTCCTTCTTTGCAAATGCGGTAGCGTAGATACGGGTCAGCATCTTGTTGTGCTCGTTTCCTCTCCAGTATGCACCGGCAATGCTGGTCAGCTTGTAAGCCTTTCCGACCTCTTTGGTGTTCATTAAGTGCGGACCTGCGCAAAGATCGGTAAACTCACCCTGCTTGTAGAAGCTGATCTCTTCGCCTTCCGGAAGATCCTCGATCAGTTCAACTTTGTACGGCTCCTCTTTCTCTTTCATGAGTGCCAGTGCCTCTTCTCTCGGAAGAGTGAAACGCTCCAGCGGAAGTGCCTCTTTGATGATCTTTTTCATCTCAGCTTCGATCTTTTCGAGATCTTCTGCAGTGATCGGGGTCTCAAAATCGATGTCGTAGTAAAAACCATCTGCGATAGACGGACCGATTGCCAGCTTTGCGCTCGGATACAGTCTCTTGATCGCCTGGGCCATAACATGGCTTGCGGTGTGACGAAGTGCTGCAAGTCCTGCCTCATCCTTTGCAGTCAGGATATTCAGCTCGCAGTCCTTGTCGATAACGGTACGCAGATCTTCGGTCTCGCCGTTTACCTCGCCGGCACATGCAACACGTGCCAGTCCTTCGCTGATGTCACGGGCAATATCGATAATGGACATAGCCTGTGCATACTCTTTTTTGCTTCCATCTTTTAATGTGATGATCATGCTTTTTTCCTCCTGGTATTTTTTCTTATGATACAAGGGACGATAAGTTTTAGCAAGCGATGCAAAAGCTTTTTGCATCTTGAAATAAAAAAGCCCCTTGCCTGATGTGTTTTCACACACCGGACAAGGGACGATAATTCATTTATCGCGGTTCCACCCTGTTTGCTGCCTGAATGTAAATTCACACAGCCGCTTCATTCTGATGGTAACGGAATCACCGGATCCGATTAAGGACCACTCCGAGCTGGTTTTCCTGCCGGCCTTCCCATAAGATGCTCACACCCTTTGCACCTCTCTCTGAATGGCTCTGCCGAAGTACTCTTCTCATCAACGTGTTCGTAAATATGAAACTTTTCTCATATCTGTCACTGATTATAGCACGGCCGGAAAATATGTCAAGCATAAAAATTTTGCAAAAGTCGTTCTTGCAAAAGTCATTCCAAAACGTTTGGAAAGGTGTCCGGAAATTTTCTTTGAAGCTGGCAGAATCTTTCTTAGTTCATGCTCGCATTCAGGGAGCGCATGGCCCCAAGACAGCTGAGCGCATTGCCATCCACATCATATAGCTGGCCATCCTGCACAAAATTGTATACATGAACATTGTCCAGATATACGTCACCATCTGTTTCAAAGGTTACATCATAGAATCCTTTGCGCCCAAGATTCAAGTCATACTGCTTTGGTCCGTTTACTTCCACCGTCTGGCTCATGGAGCCAAGCTTTACCGTCAGCGTCACAGGCTCATCACTGTCTGCTGTAAAACGCACATGGCCATCGTGGGTAGAGCGCCCTCCGATCCGGTGTCCGACTTTCTGCGACAGCTTACCGCCTTTCTGTAAAAAGAGCTGGCTGCTGCCATTACGTTCCTTCACAGCACCGCTACGCACCTCCCAGCCACGGGTACCAAGGGCAAACTGGTGATTATAAACCGGATTATTCGTATAATTCCGGTAAGTCCAGACCGCATACCCGTTTGTATAGGTGCGGAGCGTATCCGGGATACCGGTAAGGTATGCGCCCCGGTGGCTTTCCGCCAGCCGCGCATTCTGTTCAAACCCTTCGGTTGCATCCATGTAAAGAAGCTGGTCAACGAAGACCGGCTTTCCCCCATTATTAGAACGGACGATAGAAAGCTGCTCATTCATAGTCCGGATTGCTTCCTGTGCGGAGATCACGGCACCGAAGCTCTGCCCCATGGAAACGCTATACATCAACGCTGTGTGATCTGCATCCTTGCAGGAGAAGGTACTGTAATGTGCCGCTCCAGCCTGGCCACTTCCATCGTTTGCATCGACCGGGTCAACATCCAGCCGGACCTCCATGGAAAGATTGGGGAAAACCTTCTGGGTATTCTCTAAAAGATCATTTAAGAAATCATCGTAAAATTCATAAAACAGCTTATACGCATAGCTGGTTCTGGATGGAATATAAATATCGTCAAAGCTGGCAAAACGTTCCGCCGGCTGGTAGTAGCCATTTATCTGTTTTAAAGAGTAATGCTTTTTCAGCCATGCCTGATATCCACAGTTCTTTGCTGCTTCCCTGCTGTTTGCACCCTTTCCCAGGTTTGCCGCATCCTCCACATAGTTCCAGAAATCCTCCCAGGTGATAAAACCGCCATGAAAATTGGAATGCGCCGATGCCGTCCGGTAGATCTGCTTTGCGTATGCCAACCAGGCTGCACGGGTAGAAGCATCCTTTAACAGTTCTTTGTACCGGGTCGTAGCTACATCATCTGAATAGTAATCCCAGACATAGCCGATTCTCAGCTCCACCATAAGTCCCTTTGCCTGCGCAGCGGACATTACTTTATCCAGTTTCTGGAAGGCATAACGGTTATAAGAGATTGGAAGCACGCCCGGCTGAAATTCGCGCCACGGGATCACCAGCACAATGCTGTTGAACCCATCTGCCGCAATCTGCGCCAGCTCCTCCTCCATGTGATCACTTTCCGAATTCCAGAAATTGCTTACCCAGGCATCCGACACATACGTCGCCGCTTTTAAATAGGAAGATGATGCTTCACTTTGAATTCCAGATACCGTAATCGCTGCCGCGGCCGCAAGCGCTGTCATGCTCATTCCAAGCGTACGGACCAGACTTTTCTTTTTCATATGTATGTAACCCCGCCATTTATGTTTCTTCATAACTGTTCCATAGCTTCACAGTCACATGTTTATTTTGCGTAACGTTTTTCGTCGCTCTTACGCAAAAACCAGGTTACATTGTAACACAGTTGTATCGCATCCGTCAACGAAGCGGCAATGAACGGGCGTGATGTTGCTATTCTCACATAAGTATCCATCAACGGGATTTTCTGGCTAACAGCAGCATTATTCTGCCGCTTGATTCTCCCCGGTCGCATAATCGATCACGACACCCGGCTGCACATTATAAACGTAAACGCAGTATTCTACCCCCGCGCCTTCATCCTCTACGGATTCCGCTTCCATCAGCACACCGGATGCGACCAGGTTGTCCTCCTCAAACACCGGAGTCACACGGTACAGCACATGGTTTTCTGTTTCCTTTACATAGTCTGCCACCAGATTTTCAAATGGCAGCATGCCATCTACGTTCAGGTAACGGGTACCGGTGATCAGATTTTTCTCATTCGCATTCTCCGCCGTCAGCTGGTATCCGATCAGGTGGCAGCGGTTGTAGAGATGTTTTCCATCGACAAACTCATATTCCGAAGTCTGCCAGCCTGTGGGCTTCACCTTACTGATGGAACCGCGTTTTTCCGTCGGCATCAGATCGGTTCCTACGCTGGAATAGGCAGTACCGCAGCGTCCCAGCTCATCTAAGTCGCTGTAATACTCAAATGATTCGCTCGTCAGATCCGATTCGGTAAAGTATGGAACGTTTCCATTCACAACCGCATAAGGATCACCGGAATAAGGCGGGATAGCCACCAGATCCACATAAACTTCTACGCCAGCACCAATCTGAACACCGGAAGGATTTTCCACATCATACGTCTGCTGTCCCGGTGCAGAATTTCCCTGTCCCTGCACAGATGTTTCCGCAGTCGTCTCATATGCATCAAGAACCCGTTCTGCTGCCTGTTCCAGCCGCCCAATGTCTTTCTGGCTGACACCGATCGCCGCGAGAATGATCGCCACAGCTGCAAGCACTGCTGCTCTGCCCTTTTTCCCCTGTTTTGCCTTTTGATAACGCTTCACTCCGCGTTTTGCCTGATTATAAACATTCTTTTTTCTGCCCATATTACTTCCTTACAATTCCAGTTCTTTTAATTCTCCCGTTTCGGCCTGATAACGATAGACCTTTCTGCTCAGAATTTCTTCTTTCTTGTTCATGTAGCGGTTCATCTGCTTGATCCGTTCCAGGATTTCCCGCGGGGTCGTACTGCCCACCGGATGAATATGAAACTCATGGATTCCCGTAAATGCAACATAATAATCCCCGCCAGCCATCTCAGCCAGTTTCTTCTGTACGCCCGGATACCAGAAACTGATCGCGCCATTCACACTCGGATATGTCGTAAATATGCTGCTGTTCATCCCGGCTGCAAGTCTGCTTTTTGCTCCTACCGACATGTACGCACCGGTCTGATACTTCGGATTTGCAGACTCTGCCGGACTGTTGTACATTCTTGGCACGGAACGAATGTTGGTATTGATCAGTGCCGTCTCCATGAGTTCTTCGGTACTCTTTTCCCATTTTTCTGCAATTTCTTTTTGGATCTTCGTCGTTGTGAGGCCAAACTCACTGCTGTCTGAGAGCAGCAGATATAAAACCAGCGCCATATCTCCAACCTGTCTGTATATGCAGTGTTTCAATGCATACTTGTTGTCTGTATAATTCAGCGGGCGCAAAATCAGCCTGCCTTTGATCTGGTCATACTGATCGATCACACTGCTGATGTCTTTGATGTCGATGTTTTTCGCGCAGCGCATATTCGCCTCCACAATTTTCCAGATGAAGTCCCATCCTGCTTCCTGAAAGCTCTCGTAAAGGTACTTCATCTCAAATCTGGCTTCGCCGCCCTCCGTTTTATCTACCGGCGCGATCCGCAGAAAATCTCCAATCAGCGTATCGCTCTCTGTCTGGCTGTATTTATCATTCGTTGCCCGGATAAAAGCACCTTCCTCTGGATTTTCAGAAACCGCCCCATCTTCAAACAGCTTAAACTTCCAGATGTTTTCCATGCCTGCCATCTTTTCCGTAAGCCGCTTCATAAACTCTGTTTTAAATTCCTCATAGTTCATACCGTCTTCTCCTTTTCGTTTTCTATATTTCATTATGCAGAACTCACGTTCTTTTTTCCACTGTTTCTTTTGATAAAAAAAGCCGCGTAAATACGCGGCTTTTAGCGTGGAGCTGAGGGGAATCGAACCCCTGTCCGAAAATCAATTCCCTGTTCTTCTACTATCATAGTCTGTTATTTGACATTCCCTCTGCCGCGCGAAAACAGACACCCTCGCAGTTTCAGTAGCTTCATGATACGCCCATGCACGCAAAGCTTAATACATGTCGTTTCTCACATAGTCGATGCCAGACTCTTAATGTGTGAGTGCACTAAGGCTGACAGCAGCCATTAGGCTGCGTATGCTAAATTATCTTCAGCGTTTAATTTTAATTTTGCCGTTTAACGCACCGCATGCGGATAGCTTCACCAGCTGCATGACCCCCGTCGAAACCAGTACAACCCCTTACTGGCTCACCGTGACTCAGCGGTGATACATAACAAATACCTGCTGCAGGCGCATCGCAAAGAAGTGAAACCGCCGCTGCAAGTATGTGATATTGTAACACCCGGATCCGTTTTTGTCAACGAGATCCGGGTGTCTAAATTTTCAACTTCTGGTTTAAAAATCAAATGCCTCTTGCCTGATTTTCTTATTTGATCTTGTGGATCCAGCCTTCCGGAGCTTCGATCTTACCCATCTGGATGCCGGTTAAGGTATCATACAGCTTCTGGGTAACCGGTCCCATCTTCTCCATGCCGCTCGGGAAGCAGATCTCTTTGCCGTGGTCTACTACCTTGCCTACCGGAGAGATAACGGCTGCAGTACCGCACAGGCCGCACTCTGCGAAATCGCCAAGCTCAGACAGCTTTACCGGGCGCTGGGTTACCTTCATGCCGAGGTAATGCTCTGCTACATAAACCAGGGAACGTCTGGTAATGGACGGCAGAATGGAATCAGACTTCGGAGTTACAAGCTCGCCATCTTTGGTTACAAATAAGAAGTTTGCACCACCAGTCTCCTCTACATAGGTTCTGGTTGCCGGATCCAGGAACATGTTCTCATCGAATCCGTTGTCATGTGCAACCTCATGTGCGTGTAAGCTCATTGCATAGTTTAAACCAGCTTTTACATGACCGGTTCCGTGAGGTGCAGCACGGTCGAAGTCGCTGACGCAGATGGTGATCGGCTTTGCGCCGCCCTTGAAGTACGGGCCTACCGGAGTTACCAGAATACGGAACTGATACTCGTTAGATGGTTTTACACCGATAACCGGTCCTGATGCAAACATGTACGGGCGGATGTAAAGGGTTGCTCCGCTGCCATACGGCGGTACCCATGCCTCGTTTGCCTTTACGACTTTATCGAGTGCTTCCATGAAGCGCTCTTTCGGGAACTGCGGCATCTCCAGTCTTGCGCAGGAGTCCATCATACGCTCTGCGTTTAAGTCCGGGCGGAAGGTTACGATGCTGCCATCCTCGGTGGTGTATGCCTTTAAGCCCTCAAAGCACTCCTGACAATACTGCAGAATGCCTGCGCACTCATTGATTACTACGTTTGGATCCTCGGTCAGGGTTCCCTCGTCCCACTTTCCGTCTTTATAGTTTGACACATAACGGTAGTCAGTTGTTACATAGCTGAATCCGATATTTCCCCAGTCAAGATTTTTCTTTTCCATTGTCTTATCCTCCATCTCTGGTTTCCCATGGCCCCCGATGCGGTATCCTGATGCTTTTGCCGTTTTGTCATCCGCGGGAAGATTTATAATCGATTGATTAATGAACATTATAGCCCTGACTGTTATGAAAATCAATGGTTGATTTTCAATTTGACTATACATGTGCTTCATATTAGATATGACTATTTCTTATATCCATGCAGTTTTTCATAACCACAAGATCTATCTTGCAGATTTTCTTCCCACAAAAAAGTTTACCGCAGTTTCTGCTTATAATCCCGCTCCACTTCACGTCTCGCATCTTTTTTCGCAATATCGTCGCGTTTATCATACAGCTTCTTACCGCGTGCCAGACCGATCTCTACCTTTACCAGGCTGCCTTTAAAATAAACCTGGAGCGGCACCAGGGTCAGGCCTTTTTCGCGGATCTTGCCTTCCAGTTTGTTGATCTCGCTGCGGTGCATGAGCAGTTTACGCGCACGGAGCGGATCTTTGTTGAAGATATTGCCCTTCTCATACGGGTTGATGTGCATGCCGTAAATGTAAACTTCATTTTTGTCGATGCGGACAAATGCTTCCTTCACGCTGCACTTTCCCATACGGATGGACTTGACTTCGGTTCCGAACAGCTCAATACCGCACTCAAATTTCTCGTCAATAAAATAATCATGATAGGCCTTCTTATTGTTGGCCACCAGTTTGATTGCTTCTTTCAAAATTGCCCTCCTGTCTTTTATTCCTCCGGAAGCTCCATATTCTTCGCCGGAATAAAATCGATTGTCTTGGTTAACCGGTCGGTTCCGGTTACCACCACCTGGATCTTCTGTCCAAGCTTGTAGGTTTTTCCGCTCATTTCCCCGCGCAGTTCCATGCGCTCTTCATTGAACACATAGTAATCTCCGTGCAGCTCGTTGACATGCACAAGACCCTCTACGGTATTCGGGAGTTCTACATAGAAGCCCCAGTTCGTCACACCGGAGATCACACCCTCAAAGATCTCACCGATGCGTTTGGACATATACTCGCACTTCTTAAGCTTGATGGTTTCGCGCTCTGCTTCTTCCGCGCGGCGCTCTGTTGCGGAACACTGGATGGTCACTCCGGTCAGGATCTTATCATAATGGGCGATGCGCTTCTCACTTAAGCCGCCCCGCAGGTTTTCCTTGATGATACGGTGGATCTGCAGATCCGGATAACGGCGGATTGGAGAGGTGAAATGGGTGTAATACTTTGCTGCCAGGCCGAAATGCCCACTGCAGACCGGCATGTATTTTGCCTGCTTCATGGAGCGCAGGGTCAAGCGGCTGATCAATGCCTCTTCTTCGGTTCCTTCAATCTTCTTTAAGAGTTTCTGCAGTTCTTTCGGATGCACTTCCCCGTCGTGTGTGCGGATGGTGTAGCCAAAGTTGTTGATGAAGACGCCCAGGCGTTTCATCTTCTCCGGGTCCGGGTTATCGTGAGTCCGGTATACGAACGGAATTTCCTGCCAGAAATAGTCCTCTGCGATGGTCTCGTTCGCCATCAGCATGAAGTCCTCGATGATCTTGGTTGCCGCATTCCGCTCATACGGCTTGATATCCACCGGCTTTCCCTTTTCATCCAGAATGATCTTGGACTCCGGGAAATCGAAATCGATGGAGCCGCGCTGGCGCCGTTTCTCACGCAGGATATCCGCCAGCTCTTTCATTAAATCGAACATATCCACGAAGTCTGCGTACTCTGCCATGGTGTCCGGATCGCGGTCAGTCACAATGGCATTAACTGCCGTGTAGGTCATACGCCGGTCTACCCGGATCACGGTTTCCGCAATCTCATGCCCCAGCACGCGGCCCTGCGGATCGATTTCCATGATGCAGCTTAACGCCAGGCGGTCGGTTCCTGCATTCAAAGAACAGATGCCATTGGAAAGCTTATGCGGAAGCATCGGGATGACCCGGTCTACCAGATAGACACTGGTGCCGCGGTTTAACGCCTCCTCATCGAGCGGGCTGCCCTCGGTCACATAGTGGCTGACATCCGCGATGTGGACACCCAGCTTGTAGCCATAGCTTTCCCGTCTGATGGTAATGGCATCGTCGAGGTCTTTCGCGTCTTCCCCGTCGATGGTAACCGTCTGCCAATCGCGGATATCTTTTCGTCCTGCCATGTCGGCCTTATCCACCTCGTCTGGGATGCGGCTCACCTGCTTCATGACCTCCGGCGGGTATTCCTCCGGAATGCCGTATGCTTTTACGATCGATAAAATGTCGGTTCCCGGATCGTTTACATGACCGATGATCTCCGTGATGATGCCCTCCGGATTCTTGCGCTCCCCGCCAAAATCGGTCAGACGTACAACAACCTTGTGGCCAGTCACTGCGCCCATATCCTTGCCCTGCGGAATAAATACATCGGCATTAATCTTCTGGTTGTCCGGCACAACAAACCCAAAATTCTTATTTTTCTGGTAAAAACCTACCAGAGTCTGGTTTGCACGCTCCAGCACCTTGATCACCACTCCCTCCGGGCGTTTTCCCTTTGCTGCCGGGCTTGCCGTGATCTGCACCGTATCGCCATGCATGGCATCCTTCGTTTTTTCTGCCGGAATAAACACGTCCTGGTCCATGCCCTCCACGGTCACAAAACCAAAGCCTTTTGCATGACCGCAAAAAGTTCCGACCATGGTAAATGCCTCCGGCTTTCCGTATTTGCCGCGCTTGGAAAGGCCAACCTTGCCATCTGCCACCAGGGCATCCAGAACTTCTTTTAACTCATCCCGTTTTTCCCGCGGGACATCTAACAGCATAGCCAGTTCTTTGATCTTCATGGGAACGTAGGTCGGATCATTGATCAGGGCCAGCATTGCTTCTTTTCTTTCTTTTAATAACTCTTCTGTCATAATTCCTCTCTTTTAAACGAAAAGCACCCTTGTTTCCAAGAGTGCTTTTTCTTCTGCTTAGACTAAGTTTAATACGATTGCCAGTACCATAAATGCTACTGCAGCAAATGTCGTGAACTTTTCCAGGGTACCTTCCATGGAACGTCCTTTATTCTTTCCCCAGTAAGACTCTGCCATACCGCCGATCGCGCCAAGGCCCTGAGACTTTCCTTCCTGAAGTAATACGATCACGGTCAAAGCCAGACATATAAGAACGAAGATCACGGATAAAATCGTTTTCAGCATCTAAATGCACCTCCTAATAGTCAAACACTGACATTTTAGCATAGCCAGACTGAAAACACAAGCCTTTTTCTCGCTGTCGGCCCCAGAATACACGGAAAAGACAGCTCTAACAGCATTTACGGCAGTTTTCTGGCAATTTTCACATTTTTATCCTTAGCTTCTCAGCTCAATTCCATAAGTCTTGTTCAGCTGTTTGAGGATCTTCTTCACATATCCGTCTACGCTGTCTGCACCAAATGCCTCGTCCTTCGGAGTGAATAAAACGGTGAATGCCATGGATTTCTTGTTTCCTAAAATCTGTTTTCCTTCGTAAACGTCGAACAGGGTGACATCCTTGACGAAGCCGCATGCTTCACGGATACAGGTCTCAACCTGTCCGCAGGTAATGTCTTTGTCCATAACCAGTGCCAGGTCTCGCTTCTCCTCTGCGAATTTTGGAAGCGGCTCAAATACCGGAGCCTTGCCATACCATTTCTCCAGAGCTTTCATGCTGATCTCCAGAACGTAAGCATCCTCGCGCATTGCCTCGTCCTTCATGATCTCGTATTTTACTTTGCCGAGGTAACCAATCTCCTCGCCGTCACAGAAAATCGCTGCGGTCTGGTACGGATGTAAAAACGGCTTTTCTGCCTTCTCGTAGGTAAAGGAAATATGAAGCACATCCGCAACGGTCTCTGCCATACCCTTTAAGGTAAAGAAGGATTCCTTCTTGCCGAATACACCGATGCAAAGGGTCTCCCGCTCCTCCGGATACTCGGTCAGCGGCAAGGACTTCGGAATGAATGCGTTGCCGATTTCGAAGATACGGCCCTCGAAGATGCCTCTCTTCTGGTTGCGTCCCATTGCGTGGATCATCTGCGGAGCCAGGGTGGTTCTCATCAGGGACAGATCCTCGTTGATCGGGTTCATGATGCGGATTGCCTTACGCTCCGGTGCATCCGCAGCAAAGCCCATCTGGTCTAAATCAGACGGGGAGAAGAAGGAATAATGGATTCCCTCGAATGCGCCAACGCTGCACAGCGCTCTCTTCACCTTCAGGATGGTCTTCTGGCGCAGGTTGCTTCCGCCGATGGTTACCTTTGCAGTCGGAAGGAAGGTGGATTTGATATGGTCATAGCCGTACATACGGATAACTTCCTCTGCGACATCCGGGTAGTCCTCCATATCCTCGCGGTATGCCGGGAAGTGCAGGGTCAGCTCGTCGCCGTTGATTTCCGGCTGGAAGTTTAAACCGGTCAGGATGCGGACGATATCCTCATCCGGAACGGTAATGCCCAGAACTCCGTTTACTTTCTTAATGCTGGTCTTAAAGGTAACCGGCTCTAAGGAATTTCCGGTGTTGACGTTCTTGTGGGTCCTGGACACCTTTCCGGCACCAAGCTCTTCTATCAGATGCAGAGCACGCTTCATGGCCATCTCGGTTGCGTACTCATCGACACCCTTCGCATATCTCTGGCTTGCGTCGGAAGACTGGCCCAGGGCACGGGAGCTTCTGCGGATGTTGTCGCGGGCAAATTTTGCAGACTCAAACATAACCTCGGTGGTCGTATCGCGGATCTCAGAATTTAAGCCGCCCATGATACCAGCCAGTGCAACCGGCTTCTTGCCGTCACAGATGACCAGGTTATTCGGGTTTAAGGTGAACTCTTTTTCATCCAGGGTAACGATCTTCTCACCCTCGGCTGCACGTCTTACCTGGATTGCGTTGCCCTCCAGGAAGTCACAGTCGAATGCGTGGAGCGGCTGGCCCAGCTCGCGCATGATGTAGTTGGTAATATCAACGATGTTGGAAATGGAGTTGTTGCCGACCAGGGCAAGGCGTCTTCTCATCCATGCCGGGGACTGTCCCAGCTTTACATCGTATACATAGTGGGCAATATAGCGCGGGCAGAGATCCTGTGCATCTACGGTGACCTCAAAGCCCTCTTTTTCTACCTCAGTCTCGGTATAGTCCAGAGCCGGAGTCTTCAGTGGCTGGCCCAGTGCTGCTGCCACCTCTCTTGCCAGACCGAAGATGCTCTGGCAGTCCGGACGGTTTGCCGTAATGGAAACATCGAAGATCCAGTCGTTTAATCCGGTCAGTTCCTTTACATCAGCGCCAATCTCAGCATCCTCCGGCAAAACCAGAAGTCCGTTGTAGCCGGCACCCGGATACAGGTCTTCGTTTAAGCCAAGCTCGGTTCCGGAGCAAAGCATACCGTGGGACTCATAGCCTCTTAATTTTCCTTTTTTAATGGTAGCCACACCCTCAATGGTGACGTGGTCTTTTGCGGTTGCGTAAACCTGTGCCCCAACCATAGCGACCGGATACTTACCGCCTGCCTTGACATTGTCTGCGCCGCAGCAGATCTGTAAGAGCTCTGGGCCGCCTACATTGACCTGACACACGTGAAGATGGGTCTCCGGGATCGGCTCGCAGGACTCTACGTAACCAACCACGATTCCGCTGATGTCCTTACCCACCTGCCATTTTTCTTCTACTTCAAATCCGCAGTCAAAGAGTTTGGTCTCCAGTTCATCTGCGGAAACATTGATATCTACATAGTCATTTAACCAGCTTAATGGTACAAGCATTTCTAATCCTCCTGTCCTGATCAGTCATCGATCTGATCCAGCACACGCAGATCAGACTCAAAAAGCATCTTGATGTTGTTGATGCCGTATTTCAGCATGGCAATACGCTCCAGGCCAAGGCCGAATGCAAAGCCGCTGTACTTCTCGGAATCGATGCCGCAGTTCTCCAGCACCTTCTTATTTACCACGCCTGCGCCCAGAACCTCGATCCAGCCGGTTCCCTTGCACAGTCTGCAGCCCTTGCCGCCACACTGGAAGCAGCTGACATCCACCTCAACGGATGGCTCCGTAAACGGGAAGTAGGACGGGCGAAGTCTGGTTCTGGTGCTCTCGCCGAAGATTCTCTGTACGAACATGTCCAGCATGCCCTTTAAGTCGCAGAGGGTAATACCCTCATCGACAACCAGGCCCTCCATCTGGCTGAACATCGGGGAGTGGGTTGCATCGTCATCGGAACGGAATACCTTACCCGGGGAAACAACCTTGATCGGCGGCTTCTTTGCTTCCATGACATGAACCTGTCCGGCAGAGGTCTGGGTACGGAGTAAAAACTCCGGAGACAGATAGAACGTATCCTGCATATCGCGTGCCGGATGGTCCTGCGGGGTGTTCAGCGCAGTGAAATTATAGTAATCGGTCTCGATCTCGGTACCCTCATACACCTCAAAGCCCATGGATGCGAAAATGTCGGTCAGCTGGTTGCGCACAGTGGTTACCGGGTGAAGATTGCCGTAACGGATCTTAACCGGCGGCATGGAAATATCGATCTTCTCGGATTCGTAGCGCTGCTGCTGCTCTTTCTCTTTTAAATTCTGGTCCAGCTCATCGAAGAACTGGTTTGCCCACTCTTTCGCGCCGTTGATGGTCTTACCAAACTCTGCCTTCTGCTCGTTTGCCACATTGCGCATTTCTTTCATCAAAAGACCAATCCGGCCCTGCTTGTTGTCCAGGAAGGTCTTCTTGAACTCGTAGACACTTCTGGATGTGGTCAAAGCATCTGCGCCCTGACGGATCTCTTCTTTGATCGCAGCGATCACTTCATTCAGCTCTTTTAAATCCTGCATGATTCTTCTCCTTTATCCATAATTGTGATACTTATGGTAACTGTTCAATAGGTCTGCGCAGTTACTACTTATGTTTGCAATCCTGCGCACCTGCCCAGGGAAATAATAAAAAAAATCCCTTCACGCAAATGCGCAAAGGGACGATAATTCTTACCGCGGTACCACCCAGCTTCCTGCAGACAGACACAAACTGCCGCAGACACTTTCCGGTATGTAACGTACACCAGACGGCAATGCCTACTCAGCCTGTGTCTGCGATGCGCCTGTGAAATGCAACTTAGGCAACTTAGAATCTACTGACGTTTCGCTTCTGCCATTCAGCAATGCAGCTCCCGTGGGAAATTCGGATACCTGTCTGAACGGAAAAAGGCTCACAGCCGATGGCCTCTTCTCTCTGACCGGAAACAGGATCTTAAATACACGATCTTCGCTTTTCTTAGTTTTATTTGTGATTGCAGGTATGTCTGTCCGAAACGGACATCCATAATCTATGAAACATTTTAGCCATTCTGTGCAGAAAAGTCAAGGTCTTTTTCCGATACCGTGTATGCCTGCGTGGATCGTAACGGCAAAAACGGCCAGCAGCACTGCATGCTTCCGGATTTTCAGTTTCGGAAATCTCTGCCTTTTAGCTGCGATGTATATTCTACCACACACGCCTTCAGTTTTCGCATACTCTCCGGCAGTTCCACACCCTTCTCCGTTCCCATGCCAAGCTCGCGGATACTCTTTGGCGTGACCGGGACACAGCAGACATCATCGGTATTGCCGCGGATCATCAGTTCTGACATCATGGAAATGCCAAGACCTTTTCCAACCATACGGATCAGTGTCTCATCATCAACATACACGGTCTGTTCCTTTGCCTTCACCCCGACTGCGCGAAAAGCCGCATGCACATCAATATCAAACCGCCCATACGGCATCAGGAATTCCTTTCCCTCAAACTCCTTCAGCGGAAATTCTGTACGTCCATGAAGCGGATAATTCTTCGGCAGAATCGCGTAAAGTAATTCATGATAAAGGGGCGTCCACTCACAGTTCCCATAGTTTTGCCTGCTGGCGAAGATCACATCTGTTTTGTGATCCTGTAAAAGTTCAAATGGTTCCAGCGCATGATCCACCATGCGCAGATCGACATCGACATTCGGGCAGATCCGGCGGAAGCGGTACAGGATCTCCGGCATCCAGAACATGGCAATGCTGGCGTAAGCCGCGATGCGGATCGTTTCTGTCTGCTTCTCTGTGATGCTCTGGATCTGGTTTTCCAGATTTGCATTTGCCTGCAAAAACTGGCGGATCGCAGGCATCAGTTCCCGTCCTTCCTCTGTCAGGGCGATTCCATTGTGGCTTCGGATGATGAGCGGAAACCCGATTTCCCGCTCCAGGCTGTTCACCAGATGGGTAAGCCCAGACTGGGTGTATCCGACCACCTCCGATGCCCTGGAAAAGCTGCCTAAGTCTACTGCTGTCATTAAGATTTCCAGTTTCTTCGCATCCATTACACAGTTCCTTTCCTTTATTAGGTATTACAGTTTGTCATATTTCTATTATAAACATGGATTTCCCAAACCGCAAGATGGACAGTACAATAAATATCAAGCTACTGCTCACGCATTGCGCAGTCAGTAACAGCTTTTGCCGATGCTTCACATTACAAACGATTATAAAAATATTAAGATTTGAGGTGTTCAAACATCATGAAACAAAAACATCTTTCTTTCAAACAGAGGCTGTTGGTAGCCGCCACCCTGTTTGGCATGTTTTTCGGTGCCGGGAACCTGATCTTTCCGGTTCATTTAGGTCAGTTAGCCGGACGCAACCTGCTTCCGGCCATGACTGGTTTTATCCTGACTGCCGTGGGCATTCCGATCCTTGGTGTTGCAGCCATCGGCAACACCCATTCAGACGGCCTGCAGGCGCTGGCTTCCAGGGTTGGAAAACGGTACGGCTGCTTTTTCACCTGCCTGCTCTACTTAACCATTGGTCCGTGCTTTGCCATTCCGCGCTGTGCCACCACATCGTTTACGACCGGCATTGCCCCAATGCTTGGCACGGCAATATCTCCACGCATGACACTGTTTCTCTTTTCTGCAGTGTTCTTTGCACTGGTACTGTTCTTTTCCCTCCGGCCCGGGAACATCACGCTCTGGATTGGAAAGATCATCAACCCGCTGTTTTTGTTTTTCCTGGCAATCCTCATTGTATCTGCCCTGCTGCATCCGGGCGCCCCGGTCTTTTCCACGGCACCAGATGCTTCCTATGAAAATGGTGCCCTGTTCCATGCACTTTCCGAAGGTTACGGCACCATGGATGGCATTGCAGGTCTCGCTTTCGGCATCGTAGTTATTCAGGTGATCCGGCAGATGGGTGTGCAGGATGATGCGGCGATTGCCAGTGAAGTGCTGCATTCCGGGATTCTGGCAGGACTCCTTATGGCCTTCATCTACATGCTGACCATCCTCATGGGCGCTCAGTCTCTCGGCTTATTCGCTGTCTCCGGAAACGGCGGCATCGCCCTGTCCCAGATTTCCAGCCACTACCTTGGCCGGGCCGGGCTTATGATCCTGGCTGTCACCATCACCTTTGCCTGCTTAAAAACATCGATCGGGCTGGTGACCAGTTGCTCCGAAACCTTTGAAAAAATGTTTCCGGGACGGCTTTCCTACAAAGCCTGGGCTGTACTCTTTACTGCGTTTTCTTTTCTCATTTCAAACGCAGGGCTGTCCACCATCATCCGGTATTCCGTACCGGTCCTGATGCTCATTTACCCTCCGGCCATTGCGCTGATCCTGCTGGCGCTGTTCGGGAAACAGTTTGGCCATAGCTCCAAGGTTTACTTCTGGGTTACGGTATGCACCTGGTGTGCCTCCCTGTTCGACTTTTTCAAGGCACTTCCGGCACCACTGCAGACCACTTTGCACCTAGATGCAGCCATAAATCTGGCTGAACGCTTCCTGCCGTTTTTTAATCTGAATCTTGGCTGGCTCCTGCCTGCTTTTCTTGGCCTCCTCATCGGGCTTTCCGCCCGGAAGCGAAATAAAAATATAACAAAAAAACTGCAGTCCTTCGCGTAAGGCTGCAGTTTTTCGTCTTTTATAAACAGTTTCTTTTTTCCAGAATCTCCATTGCCTCTGCAAGCATTTCAGGTGTCACCTTGTACGGATAATGGCGGATGTCTGACATATCCGGGATCCGGGACATGCTTTCCTGCCACTGTTCCTCCGTAATCTCAATGTCATCCAGAGACACAGGGAGCTTTAAGTCCTTGTTCAACTGATAAATCTTTTCGAATTCATCCATCTGTCCGTCTACAAGCAGCAGAAGAAGCACGCCGAAGCCAACTACCTCGCCATGTAAATGACGTTTCTCAATGACCGGGTATGAGGTCAGTGCATAGAAAACTGCATGGGCAAGTCCACTGTTGTAATCCGGTGTGAAGTCCTTCGTCAGAAAGATGGAGGCAATTCCGGTCGTGACTACGATTGCAAGAACAACCTGCTCTACCTCATAGGTGCAAAGACCTTTTTTGTGGTCCTCCAGTGCCTTGGCACCATACATAAGCAACGGGTCCCGGCACATATGGCTGGTCGCAACGCCCAGGGAAGTAAAGTGCTCCAGACGCTCATCCCGGGAAGAGATGGTTGCCTCATAGAATTTCGCATAGGTATCGCCGATGCCAGCCCACATATACTGGCTTGGTGCCTTTGCGATGATCTCCGTGTCAATGAAGGAATGCATGACCGGACGCACAAAAAAGTTTGGCTTCAGGAAGGTGCCATCGTCATTGTACATGATCGACACCGAGGTACATGCTGCACAGTTCGATGCGATCGTCGGGAACGCGAACACCGGCTTGTCATCTGTGATGCATAAGCACTTTACGGTATCGAGGGCTTTCCCACCGCCCACGCCAAATACCATATCTGCTTCGCGGTATTCCGGGCGTTCACGCAGCCTTTCTACTGTCGCATAAGTGCAGTCCTCTCCATAAATAGCTGTTCCAATGATTTCCAGATTCGTTTTTACCACATACTCCCGGATCTTAGCCTCTGCTGCTTTAAGTGCCCGCTTACCGCCAACGATCCAGACCTTTTTTCCATAAGATTCACACACTGGGCCGATCTTGTCGTAGATCTTGTCTCCGATGGAATAATTTGGTAAATGTACTTCGTAATTTTCAAGCTTCATAGGCCGCTACACTCCTCTCATTCCCGTGTTTCGCAAAGCTATTTTCTATTATAAACGACCCAGAAAGCTCCTGTCAACAACTGGCTATGGCATGGTTTCACAGCCATGGTTTTACATCTACGGTTTCATTACGCATTCAGTTATGACCGTCTTTACCCTCTGGACATCCAGAGGCTTGGCAATATGTGCATTCATGCCTGCTTCCAGGCATTTTTCTTCGTCTTCCCGGGATGCAATTTCCTAAGATGCAAAAAATTCCTCCACAATAGCAGTAAATACAGCGGCACCTTCCCAGAGGACATCTTCATCCACATCGAACTTTGGATCGTCTTATCCAGAATGGTGCCGATGTGGGTGCCAAATACCGCATCTGCGCCCTCCACGCCGCCATTTTCAATCATAACCTCTGCGCCCCTGGACTGCTCCTCTGCCGTCTGGAACATCAGGCGGACCGTACCGGCCAGCTCATCCTTATGAGCCCACAGCACCTTGCCTGCACCCAAGAGCATTGCCGTGTGGGTATCGTGGCCGCAGGCATGCATGCAGCCCTCATGTCTGGATGCAAACGGGAGCCCGGTTGCCAACGCAGGTATACCTTCCATCGGAAGTCCCTGCAGAAGCTTATGGAGTAATGGACCTGCTCCTTTTAAGAAACCGCCAAGAAATGCTCCCATCTGCTGGTTTACTTCTTCCTCGCTCTGTTTTTTTCCTGTCTGTGCCGGTTTCACATCGCGCAGCGCTGAGGCGAGCATGGCACGCTGATCCATCGGACTGGACTTTTCAAAGTAGCCTGTCAGCACCAGCTTGAAGAATTTTCCCTGGCCCTTTGCGTTCTGCTCTAATATTTCTTCCAGCTTTTATTTTCTTTTTCCGTTTTCTCTTTTCATTTTCACATTTCTTTAGTATACTGGGATTTACTGTTTCATCTAAACTATTAAATCAACGGAGGAATACCTATATGGATACGATCACAGGACGCAATGTCGGCAAAATCTGCCGCACTCATTACAAAGGAACCTTCAATGACGGAACCCAGTTTGATTCTTCTTATGACCGCGGTGAGCCGCTGGAATTTACCTGCGGTGCCGGTCAGATGATCAAGGGCTTTGACGCTGCTGTTGCAGATATGGAAGTTGGCGAAGTAAAAGAGATCCACCTGATGCCAGAAGAAGCATACGGCCAGCCAAACCCGGATGCTATTTTTGAAGTCGAGATTGCAGATCTTCCCGGCTCTGAGGAGCTGCAGGTAGGACAGCGCATCTATCTGGCAAACCAGAACGGCCAGCAGTTCCCGGTTTGTGTAACTGCAAAAACAGAAACCGTTATCACCTTCGACGCCAACCATGAAATGGCTGGAAAAGAGCTGAATTTCAAGATCGAGCTGGTTGAAGTGAAATAATAACGAAAAACCATGAGCCTCCACTTTATGCGTAAACTTCAGTGGAGGCTCATCGATTGCCGCACCTGTTTTCCCGTGATAAAATAGGCTGGATTATTTTGTTTTTTGGAGGTCTGTCATGAATCAACACCATAATCCTTTATCCCTGATCAAAGAGACCGCTGTTCTGACCATTGCCGTGGCCATCATCGCAGCGGCTGTTTACTTCTTTCTTCTCCCAAGCCATGCGTCTGTCAGCAGTATTTCCGGACTTGGCATTGTACTTTCCAACTTCGTCCCGCTCTCGCTTTCCGCGATCACGATGATCTTAAACGTGTTGCTCCTCATCATCGGTTTCTTTACCTGCGGAAAAGAATTCGGCGCCAAAACTGTTTACACCAGTATTATGCTCCCCGTCTTTCTTGCCTGTTTCGAGACATTATTCCCAGAAACCGGCTCCCTGACGGACAGCCAGGAGCTTGATGTTCTCTGTTATATTCTTGTCGTAAGCATCGGATTAAGCATTCTTTTTAACCGGAACGCATCCTCCGGCGGCCTGGATATTGTAGCCAAGATCATGAACAAGTATCTTCATATGGACCTCGGCCGGGCCATGTCCCTTTCCGGCATGTGCGTGGCACTATCCGCGGCGTTGGTCTACGACAAAAAAACCGTTGTTCTCAGTATCCTCGGTACCTATTTCAACGGCATCATCCTGGATCACTTTATTTTTAATCACAATGTAAAGCGGCGTGTCTGCATCATCACAAAAAAGGAAGAAGAACTGCGGCAATTTATTATCAATGAGCTGCACAGCGGCGCCACCATCTACGAAGCGATCGGCGCATACAACATGGAAAAGCACTACGAGATCATCACCATTGTAGATAAGAGCGAATACCAGAAGCTCATGAACTACATCAGCCGGGAGGACCCGCTCGCTTTCATTACCATCTATAATGTTTCTGATATGCGGTACCAGCCGAAACGGTGACGAGACAACACTACCAGTCAGTCCCTTTTTTCTTATATCTGCCAAAACAGCGAACGCGCCGTAAATGCCTTAGAAGCGTTTACGGCGCCAAAGAAGATGATGAGCTCTTTTATGCAGACCACGAATTTCTTCATATGACTGGTTATAAGAGCATGGATGAACTATTCAGGCTTACTCAAAAAAGGTTCCGCAATCTGATCCGACCAGATGAACAACAACAGATTGAAACAAGTATCTGGGAACAGATTGACACAGGCAATGACAATGACTATATTCACTTTCATCTTCGAAAAGCTGACGGAACTTATCTTTCCGTGCTTGATCATGGAAGAATCGTAGAAAGCCAGCAATACGGAAAAGTATTTTATGTATTGTTCATGGATTGGGAAGATATGCAGCTTCGTTACAGTGATAAATTTTCCGAATAAATAAAAAAAACTGCTAAAAAGCTGTTAACCGAACTTCTTAGCAGTTTTTTTACTAATCTACCAGATTGTTTTGTAACGTACTGATCAATTCCTCTATAACAATTGGCTTGGATAAAAAGCCATTCATACCACATTCCAGTGCTTTCTTTTTGTCTTCGTCAAAAGCATTGGCAGTCATAGCAAGGATGGTAATTCCCGCCAGCGCCGGATCAGTAAGGGCACGGATCTGCTTCGTGGCCTCATATCCGTTCATTACCGGCATCTGCACATCCATCAGCACCAGATCATAATTACATGACTTTGAATTCTTAACCTTCTCCACTGCCTCTGCCCCATTTTCTGCAGTATCAACCAGGAAGCCATATTCATTAAGGATCTCCACCGCAATTTCACTGTTCAGTTCATTATCTTCCACAAGCAGTATGCTCTTGCCTCTGAAATCTAAGCTTGTCTCAGGAAGAACGGGATTCTCCTGCTCAGCCTGACTCTGGCCGATAGCAGTCATCAGGGTATCTCTGATATCTGACATGAACAGAGGCTTCGCACAGAATGCAGTCACCCCTGCAGCCCTGGCTTCCACTTCGATATCTGACCAGTCATAAGCAGTCATGATAATGATCGGCGTATCATCACCAAGGCTGCGGATCTGTCTGGTGACCTCAATACCATTCATATCCGGCAGACGCCAGTCAATAATATAAGCATGGAATGCATCCCCAAGCTCCATAGACTGCCTTGCACGCAGAACAGCCTCCTTACCGGAAAGTGTCCATTCCGAACGCATTCCAACCTTCACAAGCATCTTTGTCACACTGTCACAGGTATTAAAATCGTCATCTACAACCAGAGCCTTAAGACCTTCCAGGTCTGCAATCTTCTCTATACGGTGATTCTCAGGCTGAGTCCGAAATGGCAGACGGACAATAAATTCGGTGCCTTTCCCCTGCTCTGTCCGGACCTCAATAGTGCCACCCATCATATCCACAATATTCTTGGTGATGGCCATGCCAAGTCCTGTGCCCTGGGTTCTGCTCACAGTGGAAGTCCGCTCCCGCTCAAAAGGAGAAAAGATCTTCTGTACAAATTCCTGACTCATACCGATTCCGTTATCCTTTACCCGGATCTCGTATAGTTCACTGCCTTTTACCGTCCCTGGATACTGTTTCATCCGGACAGATACAGTTCCGCCTGCAGGAGTAAACTTGATTGCATTGGACAGAAGATTCAGCAGCACCTGATTCAAACGCATCTTGTCACAATAGACATCCTCATTGGTAACATCCATTGCATCCATATAAAGCTCCAGCTGTTTCGCATGGATCTGCCCGCTGATGATGGTCTTCAGATCATGAAGCACATCCGACAGACTGACCTCCGTTTCTTCCAGATGGATCTTTCCACTCTCAATCCGGCTCATATCCAGGATATCATTGATCAGTGAAAGCAGATGTTTACTGGAGGAAAGAATCTTGCCCAGATAATCCCGGACTTTTTTCTGATCATCAATATTACTTACAGCCAATGTGGTAAAGCCGATGATCGCATTCATTGGCGTCCGGATATCGTGAGACATATTGGAAAGGAAAGTACTCTTTGCCCTGTTTGCTGTCTCCGCCGCATGGACTGCCTCAGAAAGTGCCTGATTCATTTTCCAGTCAGCAGTACGGTCTGACATAACCAGGATGTATTTCTTTTTCCCATTTACCTCACTGCCCATTGCAATATTATGGAACCCACGTTTTTCCCCTGTTTTCTGATGAACATATTCAAAATCCCATTCTCTTTGTTCATTCACCTGGATTTCCTCAAGATAATTTTCCTCCGGATTTTCATGTTCCCCTGGATGCAGTTTTCCCAGGACACGAATATCTTTGCGGATCTGTTCTACCGTAATACCAAGCAGTTTTTCCGCATTTGGACTTATATAGTCTGCCTGATATGTTTTTGCATCCAGCATCAGAAAAACGTCATCCACATTCATTGACAGCTTTTGAAAAAGTTCGTCTCTGTACCGGATCTGTGTGTCCTTTCTTCTAAGGCTTATCCTGTTTTTTTGAATAATAAGGCCGATAAAAAAGGCGGCAATACAGAACAAAACCGCAGCCACAAGAAGCATTGTACTACGCTGCAAACTGTTCATACTGGCATTGACAATATCCGCCTGTACAAGTCCCAGAAATACCCAGTCCTGAATATCTGATTTTTCATAGACCAGATAATAGTTTCTTTCATCCAGATTTACCAGCATCGCATCGGTGCGTCCCGCTTTAAACTTCTCCGAAAGCTCATTGACCTCTTTTTCAGACATATTGGAATGCTCTCTTAGAACACCAAAGAAATTGTACACATTCCCCCATGACTCAGAAGAATGATCGACCACAACACGGCCATCCGGATGAACAACAAAGCTCTGGGCATTTCCATTGAAAGCAGAAATGTCCAGCACATCTACAATATCAGAGTTTTCATAGGCAATGGCAATTGCATCATATTCAAATCCCTGATAGATTCCATGCGCCCTGGGAGTGGCAAAAACAAGCAGCTGGGATTTTCCGGGAACTGCTGCATTCGCTATCACATCATTTCCCTGCCGGATATCCTCTTCAATGTTTTCCTGTAATCCAAGGTACCCGGTTTCCCCTGTCGCCATCTTGTAGTCCCCGTCAGCTGACAGAAAAAAGAAATCTAAAAATCTGGCATCTTCCTGCGCTTTCTTTATATAATTACGAATTTCGTCTTCACTGGAGATATTCTGCAGATTCTCACCCCACATATGAAGATAAGTCAGATTCTTATCTGTCAGTTCTCTCAGCATGTTATCAGACTGATGAAAAACTTCCGTCAGATGAGAAACACTTTCCTCATAAATGGTTTTCGATACAAATCCAAAATATTGAAAAACCATCAGAACAATTCCCAGTAAAACAGCTGTAAAGACAGCTATCTGGAATGGTTTTCCCATGACAAGTTTCTTTCTGCCTTTATTATGATTCTTAATATCCATTCTTCTCACCTCAGAGTCATGTAGTCTTCAGGCTCTGCAAGAATGGCATCGCCATCTGAAATATATCCTGTCCAGGTATCTTTTACAGTGGTATCTTCTCCATCAAACACAATATTCTCATCTGCCGGATAAGCTTCCATGTGTTTAGATATCGCAAGGCAGGTTACCGTGAAAGTATCCTCGTCCTGAACTTTTTTTCCATCTTTTGTAACTTTGCTCAACATATAACCATCATCTGTTTCTTTGACTTCCACGGAAATGCCGCTGACCACAGGCAGAGAGCCTCGGTTAAACGGAGTAAATCCGCCCTCATAGCCTTCTACAAAATTTTTGACTGTCTCTTTCAGTTCGGCTCCGCTCATCTTGCTGCTGTAAGCCGAAAGACTATTTGGCATGATCATGTCTCTTGCCATTTTTTCTGTATATCCGGCTTTCAGCACATTTCCTGTAAAGCTGTTTCCAGTTGCGATCAACACATCCGTCCCATAAATACCGCGCAGAGTATTTGCCATAACAGAATAGGCTTCATTGCCTCCACTGGTATGGAAGCGATTGGAATACGTTTTCTTTGAATCCAGCACGATATTCTCTGAAGTGGATTTTTCCTCAAGAAGCTGGGTGTTAAATGACTGATAAGCCTGCTCTGCATCGTATTCTCCTGAGATCATCTTGGAAACCACATCCTTGGAAACAGAAAAAAAGTCATTTGACGCAACGCGGATATACATATGATTTTCTTCAATCACAGATTTCACATCCTTCAGATATTCCGTAAGCTTAAAATCCACATCCTGGCTGTAGCTTAACAGATCCTGTCCATCACTAATGACCCGGTTCTGCGCAACCTCTGAAAGCATTGTGCTCAGTACCTTCACTGCTTTCTTTCGACGTGTCTCATCCTGTGTCAGATCGCGGTTTAAAGCCACCTGGAAATATGGTGTAGTCATCAGCCACTTTTCACCGTTCTCCTGAAAAAATGGAAGAAATGTTGTGTTTATGCCCTGATCCTGAAACATTTTCACACCAGCTGAGCTGCCAAAGTACATGGCAAGCTTACCACTTTGATACATCTCAACTATATCATCATAATTCATATTCAGATCATTTTGACTCAGCCCTGTATCTTGTATGAACTGTTCCATACGTTCAAAAGCCTGCGGCCAGACGGTACTATCCAGACCTTCTCGATTTGTATTATCCGGGTCACTGTAGGTGGTGCGCCACTTGCGTCCTTCTACAGAAGACAGCTCTGATGCTGACAGCCCCTGCAATGTCTCCATACAGGTATAATCGTAATAATAGTCTGCAGTAAAGCCACGGATCCCCACTTCTTCAAATGCCTGACAGGCAGAGACAAAGCTTTCATAATCTGTTGGAAGAGGAATATCATACTTTTCAAAAAGATCCTTATTCACTACAAAACCATGGGCATCTGCACACACCGGAAGCCAGTTTACACTTCCATCCTCATTCATAAAATTGCTAAGGTAAGTATCATAGACAGCACCTGCCGCATTGGTTGTGGAAAGATCCATCAGACTGTCTTTCAGTGGACTTGCATCATGCAGGGAAAAGCGACAGCAGGTTATAATATCCGGCAATCCACCGTTTTCATCAAGAAACTTATAAAAATCCAGATCATTATTACCTACGACAAATTCAACATTGATATCCGGGAGCTGTTCCTGAATGTATGGTGCATATTTATCATACAGGTTTGTGTTCCATAAGTACACCGTGATTGTGTCTGCATCTTCTTTCTCTGCACTTTTACTGCCACATGCTGACAGAAGTGATACGGCTGTCACCATTGCCAAAAGTACAGCCAAAACTCTGTTCCATTTTATCTTTTTCATTACGAGTTCTCCTTAATTTGCCCTGTCAATATATCCAACCATTCCTATATAGCCATCTTTCTTTAATGAAGACTACAACGTATGCAATTTCAGATTATACAGCTGACGGTCATTTTAAATTTCGAATCATCTACAATCAGTATTTTTTGTCTTTTGTCCATATTTTTTATCACCCCACCAATCTATGAATTACTTTTATCAGTAATTCCACATCAACAGGCTTAGCAACATGTTCATCTATTCCTGCTTCTTTTGCTCTTATTCTGTCCTCCGTGAAGGCATTTGCTGTCATTGCAATGATCGGTATTTCCTTAGCATCCTCTCTGTCCATAGAACGAATCATTTTTGCTGCTTCATAACCATTCATTACCGGCATCATGATATCCATAAGAATGACATCAAATTTTTATTTTCCTTATTCTTTCCTGATAAAATCATTGTTGTTACGTCTATGAAATAACACCGTAAAAAAACACTGTCAGACAGACAGTGCACCTCATTTCATGCAACTGGCTGCCATTTTACAGGCCCTGTAGCTTTGCGTCCCAGACTTTCATCTGGTTTGCCGATTTCCTTATTATAGCTTTTAAACTTATGTAAAAAACTGGTTTTATTATACTATAGCGCTCTACTGTACACAAGAAAAACATTACCGTTTTAACGCCTGAAAACAAAAAAAACAGCCGATATATATACTCGAACTATTCTTCTACTTCCGAAGTCCACGCAGCATTGACATTACTGTTTCCTGCTCATTTGTACTCAGATCGTTCCATATCCCCAGAACTTCTTTCTGTTTTTCTGTCAGATTTTCTGAATTACCTTCCTGAAAAAACTGCGATAATGTCACGCCCAAAGCTGTACATATTTTTTCAAGTGTGATCAGCGACGGCAGGTTTTCCTGCGCCATGATTCTTCCCAGTGAGGACTGGGAAATTCCCGACAGCTGCGATAATCTGTATTTACTGATATCACGCTTTTCACATAAAGATGTTATTTTATCCGCAATATACTTCTCTATCTGCAAGTAACTATACCTCATTTCCGCTATTACATGTTCTTATTGTACCTGTAATAATGAAAAAATATTAGCAATCAACTTTGCAAGTATTCATTACCATTATAGGAAGTATACGGATAAAAAAATATAAAGATACTTTCGTTTCCGCAAAAGTCATTTTCGCTTATATCGTTTTTATAATAGCACAGACAGTTATGTTTGTCACATAAAAGTTTCCTTCACGGAGGCCAACACTCGTCTTGGCGTAGGATCTTTTGTATCATCTTTCAGCTGGCTGTTATCCTCAAGCTCCTTTGTCTGCTTTACTGCATACGGATTTACCTGAACTACACTGATCCCATTTGAGATCATCCAGGTCGCAAGGCAGAACCAGTAATGGCCGGTTGGTTCAAGACCAAGAACAATCTGTTTTTTATCGTATTCGGCTGCTATCTTTACTGCCCATTCCTTTGCTTTGCTTCTTCAGAAGCTCCTGCTGCTCGAAAATATTTACATTTGATACTCTCACTCAATGGGATCTGAGAACCATTGTAGATCATATCAACTCCACTCCCAGAGAAATCCTGGGTGGCCGCACTCCTTACGATGTTGCACTCGAAAACTACGGCATTGACATTTTAAAAGCACTTCAGCTTAGGCCGATTCCACCCGACGAGGTCAATCTAACACCTAAGCTGATTCGCTTTAACCGTTAACTTACCATAAAAATCTGCTGTCAGACTGGAATTTCGTAATTCACATTTTTAGGATGCGGCCTGTGGAATTTAGTCTCGCATACCAAATATTCAGAGGCCTCTTTCTTATGCCATAAACTCAGATTTTTTATGAGAAATCAGCTTAAGGGCGTGTGAAAAAATGAGAAATCATTTTTTCACACGCCCCTTCTTTTTTATAGGCTATGTTTTTTCACAGCCCCTCAATTGTCTCTATAATCTTTTTCAAAGAATCTGCGGATTTCTTAAGCTTTAACGCTTCCTCTCCACTTAAATTAATAGGTATATCAGACTCAATGCCATCTGCACCTACAATAGCCGGCATACTTAACGATACTCCGTCAATGTCATATACTCCATGAATCATATGCGATACCGGGAGTATTGATTTTTCATCTCTCATAATCACTTCGCAGATTCTTTTTACAGACATTGCAATTCCATAATATGTAGCGTGCTTTTTGTTTATAATCTCATAAGCACTGTTCTTGACTGCTGCAGCTATTTCTGCCGTGTTTTCCTTGTGCTTGTAATGTCCACGCATTTCACACATTTCACTCAATGGAACACCGGATACATTGGCTGATGACCATGCTACAACTTCACTGTCTCCATGCTCACCTACTATAAATGCGTGAACACTCCTGCTGTCCACAGATAAATGCTCACCAAGCTTATATCTTAATCGCGCACTGTCTAACACTGTCCCCGATCCAATAACCCTGTTTTCCGGGAGTCCTGATAACTTTATGGCTACCTGTGTCAAAATATCTACCGGATTCGCTACTACAAGCATGATACCTGCAAAATTTCTCTTTGCTATTTCAGGAATGATTGACTTAAATATTGCTACATTTTTATTTACTAGATCAAGCCTTGTCTCTCCCGGTTTTTGCCCCGCTCCGGCAGATATGACAACAATTGCAGCATCAGCTACATCATCATAATCTCCAGCATATATCTTCATCGGACTGGCAAACGGAATACCATGACTGATATCCATTGCTTCTCCCTCTGCCTTGTTCTTGTCTGCATCGATAAGAACAAGCTCTGTAAACAAGCCACTCTGCATCAGGGCAAATACCGATGCAGAACCAACAAAGCCGCAGCCTATCATTACTGCTTTTTTTGAATTAATCACTTTCTTCTTCGTAATAATCTCCTCCCCTTAATAATTCTCTTCATGTACTTCAAAATAGCTCTGTGGATGATTACATACCGGACATACTTCAGGTGCCTTAGTTCCTACCACAATATGTCCGCAGTTACGGCATTCCCATACTTTAACTTCACTCTTTTCAAAAACTTTAGCAGTTTCAATATTCTTAAGAAGTGCACGATATCTTTCCTCATGGTGCTTCTCAATCTCACCTACTGCCCTGAATTTTGCTGCAAGCTCAGGGAATCCTTCTTCCTCAGCTGTTTTAGCAAAGCCTTCATACATATCTGTCCACTCATAATTTTCGCCTTCTGCCGCTGCCGCCAGGTTTTCCTTTGTATCACCAATTCCTGCTAATTCCTTGAACCACATCTTTGCATGTTCTTTCTCATTATCTGCGGTTTTTAAAAACAATGCTGACATCTGCTCGTAGCCTTCCTTTTTCGCTACAGAAGCAAAATAGGTATACTTATTTCTTGCCTGCGATTCCCCGGCAAATGCCTCCTGTAAATTTTTCTCAGTCTGTGTTCCTACGTATTTGTTTGCTACCATTTCTTTTTTCTCCGTTTTCTTTACTATTTTTTCAAAATCTGATGCTGGGTGCTTACATAAAGGACATATAAAATCATGCGGTAATTCTTCTCCTACATATTCATATCCACAAATTCTGCAACGCCATATTGTCTGCCCATCCTCGGTTTTTCCGACTGCCTGTGGCTTAGGTTTAATATTATTCTGGTAATAATCATATGTGACAGAAGGAACATTACTTAAAACTTCCATATCTGTTATCTCACCGATAAACATTGTATGTGATCCTAAGTCCTCCGTTTTATTAACTGTTACAGAAATGTATGCATTTGTACCTTCTGTAATATAATAAATACCATTTGTACCCCTAGCACACTTTTCAAATGCTTCAAATTTATTGGTATCCCTTCCTGATTGGAAGCCAAAATATTTGAACAATTCAAACTGTGCCTTCTGACTTAAGACTGATACTGTGAATTTTCCAGTTCTCTGAATCATGTCATGCGTGTAATTTGCTTTGTTGACGCAGATACTTAACTGGTTCGGTTCTGAAGCTGCCTGAATGGCTGTATTAATAATACATCCATTGTCTTTTTCATCTTCCCTGGCAGTCAGTACAAACAATCCATAACTCAACTTATACATTGCTTTCCTATCCATTTTTTTCCTCCCTGCATTTTAAGCAAATACCTTTAAATGAAATATCATAATCCAAAAATTCGATTCCATGAGTGTTATGAATTCTTTCCAGCAAATCCGGTATTTCATCCATATCTACATCTGAAACTTCACCGCATTTTGCACACCTGACATGGTAATGATTTTTCAATGAAAAATCGAACCTGTTCGGTCCATCCGGAACTTCAACCTTCCTTAACGAACCCTCATCTACCAATATATCAAGATTTCTATATACAGTTCCTTTTCCGATCGTAGGATATGCTGCTTTTATAAATTCATACACTTCATTTGCTGTAACATGTCTTCTCATTTCGTATACGGCATTTCTTACAAGATCTTTTTGAATGGTATTTCTCCTACTCGTCATCAGTCCTCCTTATTAGGATTTGTTCTTAATAAGGATTATATATCATCATTATTATATTGTCAATAACATAGTAATAATTCTCATTATTATTAAAAGATGCCCATGCTGAGCATCTTTTATCTAAATCATTGTTTTATTTTTCGTTCAAAAACATATTCAGTTTCTGATGATAAATCAGAACGGAATGAATAACCAAGTCTGTCGAATTTCTTAATATCCAGCGGATTCTCAATATTATTTTCTGCCATAAATCTGACCATTTCACCACGAGCCATCTTGGCATATGTACCTTTTGTTACCATTTTATCTCCAGAAGCTTCACAAAATGTAACCGAAATATATCTGTCCTGTGGTGTCAAATACTTTTCTATACATTTTGAGTATTCTTTTGATGCAAGATTAATAATAATCCTGCTGTCATCTATTACTGAGCGGTATAACAAGTCACCCCAGTACTCATACAGATTTTTGGCATCTCCAATCCTGATCTTTGCCTGCATTTCCAAACGATAAGGTGTCACACCATCCATTGGTTTCAGAGCACCATAAAATGCAGACAATATTCTCAAATGATTTTGCACATACTCAAGCTGCATATCTTCAAACACAGATGGTGCCATATATTGAAAAGCAATTCCTTCATATGATAAAACAGCCGGACTGAGCATCTGATAAAGATTCATATTTCCCAATCTATTGAAATTTTGTTCTGCAATCTTGTCATTACATTTCCAAATGCCTTTCAGTTCCTCTTTTGACTTACTTTTCAACCAACTTTGTATCTCTGTCGTCTTTTCAATAAATTCAGGCAATGCATCCGGTTCAATACTGTCAGTATCTGTAATCATCTTTTTAGCAGGGGATAATATTATCTTCATTAATCTAATTCCTTAAGCATATTTTCAGGATCATCTGCAGCCTTGACTTTGTCATTTGCCTTTATAATAACCCCCTGTTCATCAATAAGATATGTGGTTCTTACTACTCCCATAGATACTTTGCCATAATTTTTCTTTTCTTTCCATACATCATAAGCTTCAATAACTTTTCGCTCTGGATCTGCTAAAAGTGTAAATGCCAATCCATATTTTTCCTCAAATCTCTTGTGAGACGCTACAGAATCCTTACTGACTCCAAGAATAACTGCACCTTTTTCGGTAAACTGAGGGTATCTCTCGGAAAAACCACATGCCTGCTTCGTACATCCTGGTGTATTATCCCTTGGATAAAAATACAAAATTACTTTTTTTCCTGTATAATCCGATAATCTATGTATTTTCCCATTTTGATCTGGCAACTCAAAATCAGGTGCCTTAATTCCTACTTCCAACATTATTTATTCCTCCCTATCTGTAACTTTCTCTTTTTTTGCCTTTTCTTTTCTATTCCCAGTAATCATTTTATGACCTGTATATATCGCCATTACCATACATAACATAGAACTTAAAGCAAAGTATTTATGACTTGATTTTAGCTTTTTATATCCAGTGTAATAAGTCCCAAACATTGTAATTAATGCTCCAACTGACCAATATTTATGTGCTTTCATGTAATTCCTCCATTTTTTCAGTGTATTCAATTGTAATTATACTCTACCACATTCCTGTGTCAATTTGATAATAGCGCATTCCTATAAATTTTTCAGAATATCATGGTTAAAACTATGTATTGTTATCCTATCATTTTTCTTTGAAAAATCTAACCAAAAGCTTACCTTCAGGAAATTACTATTTCATCTCTTGTCCATCTATTACAACTTTCCCAACCGATGAGACTATATATGATATTATAAGACTATATAAAAGGAGGGCCTGAAATGCCGATTCCACGTGAAATCCTGGACGTTGGACGTCCCGTAAATACAGTTGTCATTGCCTACGGCAGAGACAAACATCTATACAATAGAAAACACGCTCCACATACTTTCTATTGTATAGAATAATTAGAGCCATTTTAGAGCCAACCGACATAAAACAACGCCGGAAATGCCCATTTTATCAGCATCTCCGGCGTTCTGTCCGTTATTCAAACTCCAGACAGACAGTATGCTATATAAGTGAAAATCATTGATTTTAAGGCATTTTCAGGAACTATCAACCACTAAAATTTATATGAAAAAAAATAAAAAATGCAATAAAAATGCAATCGAAGTACATTCAGATTTTATAAGATAGACCAGCAAACCTCAATATCATCCCAAAATAGACGTTCAAGAATGAGCGTCTATTTTTTGTTTCAAAATTAAATGGGGCTGAAAACAGCCCCGATGGGAATTGGAGATTTGACCCTCCCGGATTCTTCATGTCATGCCAGCCGTAATTTTTCCCACTGCCCCTGCACACTTTAGCAAAAATTCCCAGAAATTCCGTTGCCCACCATAATGCTTTTTACAGTCGTTATTATTGTCATAACCGTACCTCCTGATATTATAAATCTCCACTGAAATCTACTTTTAAGTTGTTGGGAGTACATGACAGAGCTGCATGAGAAAATACAAGCTAACAATCCTAACCATGACCATTTAATTTTTAACACTTAGATAATATCACAACCCTGTAATTTCTTCAATAGCCCCAGAAAGGATGTGATACTACGAAGAACTCACCACCGCTGGAGCGTTCCCCTCCGCTTCCAGACCAGAACCCAAAACCAACAAACACAACATTCAGAAAGGACAGATACATCTATATGGAATTAAAATTCGTTATCCCCAACATGGAAAAAACATTTGGCAACTTGGAGTTTGCCGGAGAAGACAAAACAGAACAGAGAAGAATCAACGGACGCATGGCGGTACTCTCTCGCAGCTTCAATCTTTATTCAGACGTACAGAGGGCAGATGATATTGTGGTTATCCTCCCTGCTGAAGCAGGAGAGAAACATTTTGACTTTGAGGAACGTGTGAAGCTCGTCAATCCTCGTATCACCGCAGAGGGCTATAAAATCGGCACAAGGGGCTTTACCAACTACATTTTACACGCTGACGATATGGTAAAAGCGTAAGGAAAAGGAGGACATCAGACTATGAGATTAGCAAACGGAATCGTGATTGACAAGGAAGCAACATTCGGGGCATTGAAGTTTTCTGCCCTCCGCCGTGAGGTTCACCTCCAGAATGAAGACGGCTCGGTATCAAAAGAAATCAAAGAACGTACCTATGACTTAAAATCCAGAGGGCAGGGGCGTATGATTCAGGTTTCCATCCCTGCCAGCGTGCCGTTAAAGGAGTTCGATTACAACGCAGAGGTAGAAATTATCAATCCTGTGGCGGATACCGTAGCAACGGCTACCTTTCAGGGAGCAGAGGTGGACTGGTACATCAAGGCGGAGGATATTGTCCTGAAAAAAGGGGCTGCCATGAATCCGCAGCAGCCGAAAAAAGATGAAGTAGTTAGAAAATAGGAATAGACATGGTTACTGAATATAAATAACATAGGTCAAGATTTTTTGCATAGCATCCAAAACCTTTAGTAGCCGAATTACTCATACAGCGAGTAGTTCGGCTACACCTTTCATAAGTTATTATAAAAAGTTTTCAATCAATAAAAATATAACTAAATCAATAAGCAAACTATCTTGTATAGTGGAACAGAACGGTAAAATCTTATTATAGTTAGTAAGAATAAAAGATATTAGTTGCTTACCGATTTTGGGTATTGCTGACATGTTCGATGAATCAAAAGTTGATTTAGACATTGATGACGTTGTTAGAGATAACAATAACTCTGTTTTTGTATCTGTTTTCTCTCGATGAAAAGAAAAAGTAGTAGAATGTTTAATTTTTTTCATAACAATCCTCCTTAGCTGTTTGAGGTTAGCAACATGAATCTACTTTCATGCCGGTATCATCTAGTTATATTTATTGTATAACACTTATTCATTCTTTTTGTCAAGATTAAAAATTTAATTTATGAAAAGGAGGATTTCAGTATGAAACCATTTTTCCCCCGTGGAAAACGTATCCGTCCCACGGATAAAGACCTTGTGTTCCATACTTCCCTTGCCGCCCTGTTCCCTGTCTTCCTGCTGGTTGTCCTGCTGTTTCATATCCGGCAAATTGCCGGAACCAACTGGCAGGAAGTGTCCCTCTCCCAGATAACACAGGATGTAAATCTCCCTTATCTGCTATTCAGCATGGGCGTGGCAGGAATGGTGTGCCTTACAGCCGTTCTTCTGTTCTGGCGATACCGCAGGGATGAAGTAAAGCAGCTCATCCACCGCCAAAAGCTGGCAAGAATGGTGTTGGAAAACAAGTGGTATGAATCTGAACAGAGAAAGGAAGACGCTTTTTTCAAGGACTTGTCTTCCAGCCGTTCCAAAGAAACCATCACTTACTTTCCCAAAATCTACTACCGGATGAAACAGGGCTTGCTCCATATCCGTGTAGAAATCACCTTGGGGAAATATCAAGAACAGCTCTTAAACTTGGAGAAAAAGCTGGAAAGCGGCTTGTACTGTGAGCTGACGGATAGGGAATTAAAGGATTCCTATGTGGAGTACACCCTGCTCTATGATACCATTGCCAACCGTATCTCCATTGAGGACGTACAGGCAAAGAACGGCAGGCTCCGGCTTATGAAAAATGTCTGGTGGGAGTATGACAAGCTGCCCCATATGCTCATTGCCGGAGGAACCGGCGGCGGAAAGACCTACTTTATCCTGACTCTCATTGAAGCCCTGCTCCGCACCAATGCCGTCCTGTTCGTCTTAGACCCAAAGAACGCCGACCTTGCGGATTTACAGGCGGTTATGCCGGATGTGTACTACAAAAAGGAAGATATGCTCTCCTGCATTGACCGTTTCTATGAGGAAATGATGAAACGCAGCGAAGACATGAAGCTCATGGAGAATTACCGGACAGGGGAAAACTACGCTTACTTGGGACTTCCGTCAAATTTCCTTATCTTTGATGAATATGTGGCATTTATGGAAATGCTCGGCACAAAAGAAAATGCCGCTGTCCTCAACAAATTAAAACAAATCGTTATGCTTGGGCGGCAGGCTGGCTTCTTCCTGATTCTCGCCTGCCAGCGTCCGGACGCAAAGTATCTGGGGGACGGAATCCGTGACCAGTTCAATTTCCGTGTGGCTCTGGGGCGGATGTCGGAAATGGGCTATGGGATGATGTTCGGGGAAACCACAAAGGACTTCTTCCTAAAGCAGATAAAAGGGCGTGGCTATGTGGATGTGGGAACCAGCGTTATCTCGGAGTTTTACACGCCCCTTGTCCCAAAAGGACACGATTTCCTCAAAGAAATTAAAAAGCTCATAGACAGCAGGCAGGGAGTGCAGGCGGCGTGCGAAGCAAAAGCCGCAGAAACGGACTGACCTGCTGTAGCTGGTGTGCCGTAAGGCACGCCAGCATAAACCCCTCGTATCTAACAGAGGGGTACAAATCGACAGGCAACAATCAAACAACAGGGCAGAATCCCACGGTACACAAGGGATTTTCCCCATATCCGGCGTGTGTCAACAAAGCTCTGAAAGTTGACATACGCTTTTTTAGACAGGAGGGATTTTCACTGAATGAAAAAACATGGGTACGGGACATCAAAGAGAAACGGGAAGTTTACGGTATCTCACAACAGAAACTTGCCCTAGCTGCCGGAATCACCCGTCCGTACCTGAGCGATATTGAAACGGGCAAGGCTCACCCGTCCGAAGCATTACAGGAAGCCATCACGGAAGCTCTGGAACGCTTCAATCCAGACGCTCCCCTTGAAATGCTCTTTGACTATGTGCGGATTCGCTTTCCCACTACGGATGTGAAGCATATCGTGGAAGACGTGCTGCGGCTAAAGCTCCCCTACTTTATCCATGAAGACTACGGTTTCTACTCTTACACAGAGCATTACTATCTGGGGGATATTTTCGTTCTGGTATCACCGGAACTGGAAAAAGGGGTGCTGCTGGAACTGAAAGGGCGTGGCTGCCGCCAGTTTGAAAGCTATCTGCTGGCACAGGAACGGAGCTGGTATGAGTTTTTCATGGATGTTCTCATGGAGGACGGCGTGATGAAGCGGCTTGACCTCGCCATCAATGACAAAACGGGAATCCTGAACATTCCCCATCTGACAGAGAAGTGCCGGAATGAGGAATGTATCTCAGTCTTCCGCAGCTTCAAAAGCTACCGCAGCGGCGAACTGGTACGGCGTGAGGAAAAAGAATGTATGGGGAACACCCTGTATATCGGTTCCCTCCAAAGTGAGGTGTACTTCTGCATTTACGAAAAGGACTATGAGCAGTACAAAAAGCATAATATTCCCATTGCGGACGCAGAGGTAAAGAACCGCTTTGAAATCCGGCTGAAAAATGAGCGTGCCTTTTACGCCATCCGTGACCTGTTAGAACATGACAATCCAGAACGGACAGCCTTTCAAATCATCAACCGCTATGTCCGGTTCGTGGACAAGGACGATACGAAACCCCGTTCTGACTGGCGTATCAGTGAGGAATGGGCGTGGTTCATTGGGGAACACAGGGGAAGCCTGAAACTGACAACCAAACCGGAACCCTATTCCTTTGAACGCACCCTGCACTGGCTCTCCCATCAGGTAGCACCCACATTAAAGCTGGCTCTCCGTCTGGATAAGATGAACCACACCCAGATTGTCCATGACATCATCACCCATGCAAAGCTGACGGAGAAGCACGAAAAAATCCTGAAGCAGCAAGCCGCCGCTGCAAAGGAGGTGGTGCTTTAACGGCGGCAATTTTGGAACCTAAGAACTCTTACAGGAAAGAAAGGAGCTTTTATGAATTTCGGACAGAATCTTTACAACTGGTTTTTATCCAACGCCCAGTCCCTTGTGCTGCTGGCAATCGTGGTAATTGGACTGTACCTCGGATTTAAGAGGGAATTTTCCAAACTTATCGGTTTTCTGGTAGTTTCCCTTGTAGCGGTTGGGCTGGTCTTCAATGCGGACGGTGTAAAGGACATCTTACTGGAACTGTTCAATAAGATTATCGGTGCATAGGAAACCCTTGTTACACTTCCGTTATGGAACAAGCTCTGATTGCTTCATGGCGGAAGTCCACTAGGGGCTTGGGGAGCGTAACTCCCCAAAAGAAAGAAGATGTAATATGATAGTGTATGATAATTGAGATAAACTAAGAATGGTGGTATAATTTCTTTATATAGTAATTGAAAGTGGAGGAAATGTATGAAGGATTTTATTGATTTTTTGAAATTACCACCGAACATTTTAGGAGCTTTATCTATTGCCAGTGGTACATTATTATTATTGCCTCAAAAGTTAGCCCAAAAGTTTTATATTATAAATTTTCGGGAAAAATATGGTTTTACAATAGGCATTGTTTTTGTGATTTCCACAGCCTTACTAATAGTTTTATTACTATCTAAAATTTTTCATTTCTTTTATGACAAGTATGCTTCAAAGAAATTAGGAACTGCTCAGATTAAATATTTGAAAAATATGACACCAGAACAGGTGACAATCATTCGGGAGTTTTTACATGAACCAACTCACACCCTGCCATTACCCATGAACAATGGATTAGTAATAGAACTTCAACATTTACAAATATTAACCCCTGCCGGACAAACTCATTTAGTAAGTATGTTAGACCCACAAATCAATTATTTTTTACAACCTTGGGTAATTAAAAAAATCAATAGTGATGAAGAATTAAAGCGAATATTTTATTAGAAAAATGGCAACTGACAAACAAAGTTAGTTGCCATTTTTTGTTCTAAGAAAGGACGTGATACTGATTGAGGAAATGAGAATCTACATCCTGAACACCACACGGTTTTACCATGAGGATTTTGAGGAATACCCTGGGGCATGGTTTTCCTGTCCTGTGGATTTTGAAGAAATCAGGGAACGTCTTGGCGTTCAGAGTGAGGAAGAAATCGAAATTGAAGACTATGAGCTGCCGTTTCCATTGGAGGGCAACACAAGGCTCTGGGAAATCAACGCCCTTTGCCGGATGGTACAGGAAATGCAGGGAACGCCCCTCTATTATGAAATGGATGTGGTACAAAAGCGGTGGTTTCCCAGCTTTACAGAATTTATCGACCACAAAGACCAGATACGCTGCTATCCGGTGCAGGACGGGGAAGCTCTCGCCCGTTATCTGGTGCAGGAGGTACAGCTATTTGGAGAAGTACATCCAGACCTGTTGAACCATATCGACTACGCTGCCATTGGTCGGGAACTGGAAAACAGTGAACACTACCTGTTTACGGACAATGGTATCTTTTATTACCGCTAAAAGGAGGTGGAGGAACTTGGAGGAAATGCGGATTTACATTGCCAACTTAGGCAAATACAATGAGGGCGAACTGGTAGGGGCATGGTTCACGCCACCTGTGGGCTTTGAGGAAGTCAAGGAACGTATCGGCTTGAATGATGAGTATGAGGAATACGCCATCCATGATTATGAGCTGCCCTTTGCGATTGACGAATATACCCCCATTGAGGAAGTCAACCGCCTGTGTGAGATGGTGGAGGACTTACCGGAATATATTCAGGAGGAACTATCGGAGCTGCAATCCTACTTTGGCAGTATCGAAGAACTCTGTGAGCATGAAGACGATATTATCTACCATTCCGGCTGTGACGATATGGCGGATGTGGCTCGCTGCTATCTGGAAGAAAGCGGACAACTTGGGGAACTTCCGGCACACTTACAAAACTATATCGACTATGCCGCCTATGGGCGTGACATGGAATTGGAGGGAACCTTTGTTGTCACAAACCACGGCGTATATGAAATCTTACGGTAGACCCGTCTGTATCTCTTTCAGGAAATACAGGCGGATTTTTTGATTCAGGGGTGGCTTTTGCTGCCCCATCTTTTAGAAAGGACGGATAACATGAAAAAAATACGAAGCTATACCAGTATCTGGTCGGTGGAAAAGGTACTCTATTCCATCAATGATTTTAAACTGCCATTCCCCATCACGTTCACACAGATGGCGTGGTTCGTGGTGTCGGTGTTTGCGGTTATGCTCTTGGGGAACCTCCCTCCTCTTTCGTTCATTGACGGAGCATTTTTGAAATACTTCGGCGTACCCTTTGCCCTCACTTGGTTCATGTGCCAGAAGACCTTTGACGGGAAGAAGCCTTACGTCTTCCTGAAATCCGTACTGGCATATCTGGTACGCCCGAAACTGACCTATGCAGGAAAGCCCGTGAAGCTGGAAAAGGAATATCCGGCACAACCCATCACGGCAGTAAGGAGTGATATTTATGGCATATCCGATTAAGTATATCGAAAATAACCTTGTATTCAACCATGACGGGGAGTGCTTCGCTTACTATGAGCTGCTTCCCTACAACTATTCTTTTTTAAGCCCTGAACAGAAATATCAGGTACACGATTCCTTCCGGCAGCTTATCGCCCAGAACAGGGACGGGAAGATTCACGCCCTGCAAATCAGCACCGAATCCAGCATACGGGCAGCACAGGAACGCTCCAAACAGGAAGTGACGGGCAAGTTAAAGGACGTTGCCTGTGCAAAGATTGACGCACAGACCGAAGCCCTCATTTCCATGATAGGGGAAAATCAGGTGGACTACCGCTTTTTTATCGGCTTCAAGCTGCTTGTCAATGAGCAGGAAGTCACCATGAAGCAATTTCGCAGGGAAGCAAAGACCGCCGTTTCCGATTTCCTCCATGAAGTCAACCACAAACTCATGGGGGATTTTGTTTCCATGAGCAATGAGGAAATCTGGCGGTTTCAGAAGATGGAAAAACTGTTGGAGAATAAAATCTCACGCCGCTTCAAAGTCCGGCGGCTTAACAAGGACGATTTTGGCTATCTGATTGAGCATTTATACGGACAGACCGGAACTGCCTACGAAGATTATGAGTATTATCTTCCGAAGAAGCGGTTTCAGGAAGAAACGCTGGTGAAATACTATGACCTCATCAAACCCACCCGTTGTCTGATAGAGGAAAACCAGCGGTATCTGAAAATCGAACAGGAAGACGGGACGGTCTATGCCGCCTACTTTACTATCAACAGCATTGTGGGGGAACTGGACTTCCCATCCTCGGAAATCTTTTACTATCAGCAGCAGCAATTTACTTTTCCCATTGATACCTCTATGAATGTGGAGATTGTCACAAACCGGAAAGCCCTCTCTACGGTGCGGAACAAGAAAAAAGAGCTGAAAGATTTGGACAACCACGCATGGCAGAATGACAGTGAAACCAGTACAAACGTGGTGGACGCTTTAGACAGCGTAAATGAACTGGAATCCACCTTAGACCAGAGCAAGGAATCCATGTACAAACTGTCCTATGTAGTGCGTGTGACGGCTCCCGACTTGGAAGAACTGAAACGCCGCTGCAATGAGGTGAAAGATTTTTATGACGATTTGAACGTGAAGCTGGTTCGCCCCTTTGGAGATATGCTGGGGCTGCATGGGGAATTTCTCCCTGCCAGCAAGCGGTATCTGAACGATTACATCCAGTATGTCACCAGCGACTTCCTCGCTGGTCTTGGCTTCGGGGCAACCCAGATGTTGGGGGAACCGGAGGGCATTTATATCGGGTACAGCCTTGATACGGGAAGAAACGTGTACTTAAAGCCTGCCCTTGCCAGTCAAGGAGTAAAAGGCTCCGTCACCAACGCCCTTGCTGCCGCTTTTGTCGGCTCCCTCGGCGGTGGAAAATCATTCAGCAACAACATGATTGTCTATTATTCCGTATTATTTGGGGCACAGGCTCTCATTGTTGACCCGAAAGCAGAACGGGGACGGTGGAAAGAAACCCTGCCGGAAATCGCCCATGAAATCAATATCGTAAACCTGACTTCGGAGGAACAGAACAGGGGCTTACTTGACCCGTATGTGATTATGGAGAACCCAAAGGATTCCGAATCACTGGCAATCGACATCCTGACTTTTTTAACAGGCATTTCCAGCCGTGACGGAGAGAAGTTCCCTGTTCTTCGGAAAGCCATCCGTGCGGTAACAAACAGTGAGGAACGGGGGCTTTTCAAGGTGATTGAAGAACTTCGGGCGGAGGGAACCACCATCAGCACCAGCATAGCCGACCATATCGAATCCTTTACGGACTATGACTTTGCACACCTGCTCTTTTCGGATGGGGATGTCACACAGTCCATCAGCCTTGAAAAGCAACTCAACATCATTCAAGTGGCGGATTTGGTGCTGCCGGATAAGGAAACCTCGTTTGAAGAATACACCACAATGGAGCTACTTTCCGTGGCAATGCTCATTGTAATCAGCACCTTTGCCCTCGACTTCATCCATACCGACCGCAGCGTGTTTAAGATTGTGGATTTGGATGAAGCATGGAGCTTCTTACAGGTGGCACAGGGCAAGACACTCTCCATGAAGCTGGTTCGTGCCGGACGTGCCATGAACGCAGGCGTTTACTTTGTCACCCAGAACACGGACGATTTGCTGGATGAAAAGCTGAAAAACAATCTGGGCTTGAAATTTGCGTTCCGTTCCACAGACATCAACGAAATCAAGAAGACCCTTGCCTTTTTCGGGGTGGATTCCGAAGATGAAAACAACCAGAAGCGGCTCCGTGACTTGGAAAACGGACAGTGCCTTATCAGTGATTTATACGGGCGTGTGGGAGTCATACAGTTCCATCCTATCTTTGAAGACCTGTTCCATGCCTTTGATACCAGACCGCCCGTAAGAAAAGAGGTGGAGGAATGAAGATAAGAAAGCCCATCCAGCAGGGGACAGCTCTTGTCCCTTGCCGGACAAAGGGAGAAAACTCTTTTAAAAAAATCGGGAGTATAGCAGGAAAAGTGCTTCTGGCACTCCTTTTCATCCTCCTGCTGTTTGCAGTCTTCGGCACAGCCGCCCACGCTGCCGGACTGGTGGATGATACGGTGGACGCTGCCAACGAATACAGCAAATATCCTCTGGACAACTACCAGCTTGATTTTTATGTGGACAGCGGATGGGACTGGCTCCCGTGGAACTGGCTGGACGGTATCGGAAAACAGGTGATGTACGGGCTATATGCCATCACAAATTTTATCTGGACAATCAGCCTGTACCTTTCCAACGCCACGGGGTATCTGATTCAGGAAGCCTACTCGCTGGACTTCATTTCCTCTACGGCGGATTCCATTGGAAAAAATATGCAGACCTTGGCAGGCGTTACCACAGGCGGCTTGTCCTCGGAGGGATTTTATATCGGGTTCCTGCTGATTCTCATTCTGGTGGTGGGGATTTACGTTGCCTACACAGGGCTTATCAAACGGGAAACCACAAAAGCCATCCATGCCGTTGTCAATTTCGTGATGGTGTTCGTGCTGTCCGCTGCCTTTATCGCCTATGCCCCTGATTATATCGGGAAAATCAATGAATTTTCCGCAGACATCAGCAATGCCAGCCTGACCCTTGGTACAAAGATTGTGCTGCCGAACTCGGAAAGTCAAGGAAAAGACAGCGTGGATTTGATACGGGACAGCCTGTTTTCCATACAGGTAAAGCAGCCGTGGCTCCTGCTGCAATACGGCAACTCGGATGTGGAAAGCATTGGGGCTGACCGTGTGGAAAACCTGCTCTCAACCAGCCCAAACGAAAACAATGGGCAGGACAGGGAAGAAATCGTAGTGGAGGAAATCGAAGACAGGGAAAACACCAACCTTACCATCACAAAGACCATCAACCGCTTGGGAACCGTCTTCTTCCTGTTCATGTTCAATATGGGTATCTCCATTTTTGTATTCCTGCTCACAGGGATAATGATTTTCTCACAGGTGCTTTTTATCATCTACGCCATGTTCCTGCCTGTGAGCTTTCTCCTTAGCATGGTTCCCTCTTTTGAGGGGATGTCAAAACGTGCCATTACAAAACTGTTCAACACCATCCTTACCAGAGCCGGAATCACCCTGATTATCACGGTAGCGTTCAGTATTTCCACCATGCTCTACAACCTGTCTGGGGAATATCCGTTCTTCCTGACGGCGTTCTTGCAGATAGTGACCTTTGCCGGAATTTATTTCAAGCTGGGGGATTTGATGGGGATGTTCTCCTTACAGAGTGGGGATTCCCAAAGCATGGGGAGCCGTATCATGCGAAGACCCCGTATGCTCATGCACGCCCATATGCACCGTTTACAGCATAAGTTAGGACGTTCTGTGGCGGCTCTTGGGGCTGGTACGGCTGCCTACCATGCAGGAAAACAGGCTGGCTCAGACCAGAGAACTGCTTCCAGCTCCGGCTCTTCCAAACGGACGCAGGCAGACCACAGCAGACCAGACGGACAGGCAGCACCGGAAAAGGAATCCGCATGGAAACGGGCTGGCTCTGCGGTAGGTGCGGTGGCAGATACCAAAGATAAGATAGCCGATACTGCCGGACAGCTTCGGGAGCAGACAAAGGATTTGCCTGTCAATGCAAAGTACGCCCTTTACCACGGGAAAACACAGGTATCAGAGGGAGTACGGGATTTTACTTCCAGCGTGACCCAGACCCGAACTGCCAGAGCCGAACAGCGAAACGCACAGGCAGAAAGCCGCAGACAGACCATTGCAGAACGCAGGGCGGAACTGGAACAGGCAAAACAGCCGCAAAAGACAGCTTCCGAAGCACCCAAAGGGGCGGCTCCTGTCCATGAACGCCCTGTTACTGCAAAGCAGCCAGAAGATTTCCGACATCATGCAGGAAAACCAGCCATGCAGCCAGCTTCCCCATCCATCAGGGAACGGGGACAGGTTTCTTATGGGGGAACTGTGGCGGAACGGGCTTCGGTTCCGGTGGTAAAAGCAGCTTCCATCCACCATGAGCAAACACCGCCAGTAAGGACGGAACGCCAGATACTCCCTCCGGTTTCCCCAGACAAACCAGAGGAAAGACAAAAGACAAGTCCCACCATCACCCCTGCTGCTCCCCATCCGGCAAGACCTGTCCAGAATGATACGGCTCCTGTGATACCGGAAAGAAAACGGGCTGCCCCTGTGGTAAAAGAATCGAACTTTACCATCCGGCGTACCACCGCCAGAAAGGAGTGGACAAAAACGGTAAAAGCGGCTGCCAAACAAAAGCAAGGGGAGAAACCATGAAGTTAAGACACCTTTTCTTTGCCTGTTCCGGCGTGTTCGTGATGATGTTCTCCCTGCTCCTTTTGGTGGTAATTGTCTTCTCGGATGAGGAAGACGGCGGAAGCGGCGGAAACCTTATCTATGGGGGCGTGAGCGTATCACAGGAAGTCCTCGCCCATAAACCTATGCTGGAAAAGTATGCAAAGGAATATGGCATAGAAGAATACTTAAATGTGCTGCTCGCCATCATTCAGGTGGAATCCGGCGGCACGCTGGAAGACGTTATGCAGTCCTCGGAATCTCTGGGGCTTCCTCCGAACTCCCTTAGTACAGAGGAATCCATCAAACAGGGCTGCAAGTATTTCTCGGAACTGCTCGCAGCAGCAGAAACAAAGGGCTGTGACTTAAACAGCGTGATTCAGTCCTATAACTACGGCGGCGGTTTTTTAGATTATGTAGCAGGACACGGGAAAACGTACACCTTTGAACTGGCAGAGAGCTTCGCAAGGGACAAATCCGGCGGAAAGAAAGTTACCTACACCAACCCTGTTGCCGTAGAGAAAAACGGGGGCTGGCGGTATTCCTACGGGAATATGTTCTATGTCCTCTTGGTATCGCAATACCTGACTGTGGCACAGTTTGATGATGAAACGGTACAGGCTATCATGGAGGAAGCCTTAAAGTATGAGGGCTGGACGTATGTGTACGGGGGCGATTCCCCCTCCACTTCCTTTGACTGTTCGGGACTGGTGCAGTGGTGCTATGGCAAGGCAGGAATCGCCCTGCCACGGACAGCACAGGAACAGTATAATGTGACGCAGCACATCCCCCTGTCCGAAGCAAAAGCAGGGGATTTGGTCTTTTTCCACTCCACCTACAACGCCGGAACCTACATCACCCATGTGGGGCTGTATGTGGGAAATAACCGGATGTACCATGCCGGAAATCCCATTGGTTACGCAGACCTGACAGGCTCCTACTGGCAACAGCACCTTGCCGGAGCCGGACGAATCAAACAATAAGAAAGGATGAACCGATATGATTCAGATTAGAAAAGAGGATAACCAGAAAAAGCAGAAAGAAAAGAAACTGAAAGTTTACAAAGTCAATACCCACAAAAAAACCGTGATTGCCCTGTGGGTGCTGCTGGCAATGAGCTTCCTGTTTGCCGTCTATAAGAATTTCACGGCGATAGACATTCATACTGTCCATGAAACCAAAGTGATTGAGGAAACCATCCTCGACACTCACAAGATAGAAAACTTTGTGGAGAATTTCGCAGAAGTCTACTATTCATGGGAACAGTCCGCCACTTCCATTGACAACCGGACAAAAGCTTTAAAAGGGTATCTCACCGGAGAGCTGCAAGCCCTGAATGTAGATACTGTCCGAAAGGACATCCCCGTATCGTCTGCCCTGACCGATTTTCAGATATGGGAAATTACAAAAGAAAAGGAGCAGCATTATCAAGTGACCTATACAGTGGAACAGCGTATCACAGAGGGAGAATCCAGTAAAACCGTCCGTTCCGCCTATCAGGTGACGGTCTATGTGGACGGCTCTGGAAACCTGACGATTATCCAGAACCCAACCATCACCAGCGTTCCTGTAAAATCCGGTTACACCCCAAAAGCGGTACAAAGTGACGGTACGGTGGATTCCATCACCACGGAGGAAATCAACGAATTTCTCACTACCTTTTTCAAGCTGTACCCTACGGCAACCGCAAAAGAGCTGACCTATTATGTGAATGAGGGCGTGCTGAAACCTGTGGGGAAAGAATATATCTTCTCGGAACTGGTAAATCCTGTCTACAACCGAAACGGAAATCAGGTGACAGCTTCCCTTGCAGTAAAATATCTGGATAACCAGACCATGACAACACAGGTATCGCAGTTTTACCTTGTGCTGGAAAAGAACGGGGAAAACTGGAAAATTGTGAAATAGTTATAGAGAAACGTGCATTTCTCATTTGGAGATTTGCACGTTTCTCTTACAAAGTATTTAAAAGAAATTTTCGTTTAATCTTTATATTTTTGATTAGCTCCCAGCAGTAGTGTATCAATTGCTTCGGATAATTCTTTTCTTACTTTATCAGGATTTGAAAAGGCATATCTTAATTGTAATGTTGTATAACCATGAAGCATACCTGTTACCATGCTCAAAATTTCAGTGGTCTTATCTGGATTAAAGCCACATGAGCAAATAAGTGTTTTAAGTAAAGATAGATAATCATTAAAAATGATTGCTGTTTCCTCTGTTCCATTCCAACTAGCCCATTGAATTATTTCATACACACCGGGATGTTCAATCATATAATTAAGATATTCAACTGCCACTAATTTTAACGCTGAATCCCCTGTCTTACCGATTGCTGCACGAATCATTTTTTCATTCATAGTACGCATACCACTATGTGCTATCTCCCTAAGAAGTTCATCCAAACTTCCTATATGATTATATAAGGAGGGGGTACGAATCCCTAAATTTTCAGCAATAGCTTTCAAAGAAACATTATGAAGTCCATTTCTATCAGCCATATCAGACGCTGTTTTTATAACTTCGGCTCTTGTAACTCGCATATTCATTTTCCTCTTTCTTCACATCATTTACCTCATTTTAAGTAATTAAATTAGCGAAGTCAATAATTAGGTTAGAAAAAAAGAACTTTTATATTGACAAATTGTATTATAATATTTAATATTACTAATATAATTAGTTTTGATACTACTATAATTAGTTTATGAAAGGAACTACAAATATGTGTACAAGATTTGTGTATAATGGGAAAGAAACCATTGTTGGGTTCAATTTTGATATTGACCTTTCTGAATGGGAACATACCGTAATTGCTGAAAAAGACCGTTTTTTTATAGGGATAAAAATGTCCGATAATAAGTATCACTCTTTTCACGGAATCAATAGAAATGGGAATGTTGGCACATTGTTGTATGTACATGGAAATGACAATGCACAATTTTGCGGTAATGAATCATGCTATACAATAGCTGATTTGACAGAAAATTTTATAAAAGGCAACCTCTCTTTTGATGATTCATTGGAAATAGTGAAAAAAAAGAAAATTACTTATGCTCCTGACACTACTATGCAGGCTATGTTTTCGGATAGAACTGGGCGTGTTCTCATTATTGAACCGGGGATTGGGTATCGTTTGGAAAAAGAAAAATATTCCTTAATAACAAATTACTCCATTCTAAAACCAGAATTGACTAATCCATATGTTTTATCTGGGGATAACAGATATGAAAAGGCAAAGGATTTACTGCAAGGATATGGAGAAAACTTCTCTATTTCCAACGCCTTTGATGTACTTAGGTCAGTACGTCAGGAAGGACTTTGGGCAACCAGAGTTTCTTTTGTATATTCCGTTGCTAAAAATAAGGTATATTATGTGTTGAACAATGATTTCAAAAATATTGCAGAGTATCAATTCTAATATCACTGCAATTATAAACAAAAGTGGAGGATTTACATTTCCCCCACTTCCTTAGATTTGACAATACCATCTGCGACGCTTTCCATAATAACAAGGTCAGCGTCTGTGAAATTGTCTATTTTGTTTTCTAACTGCCTGCGTTTGGTACTTTTCACCCGACTGCTGGCAGGCAAGAAAAACTCATCCACTGATACATTCAGCAGAGATACAAGGTCGTAAAGCACCTGTAAGCTGGGATGCTGCCCTTTGTTCTCAATATTGGTTAAATAACGTGGGTCAATCTCAATCATTGCTCCCACCTGTTCACGGGTCAAACCCTGTTTTTTACGGGCTTCTTTTATGGCAAGCCCCAAAGCCCTGAAATCATATTTATCTTCTTTTTTACGCATAATACACCACCTCTGTACATTTTACTGTTCCTGTTATAATAGTGACAGGTATAGAAAAACGTATTGTACAGTTGTACAGTTCCTATTATGTGTACCAAAGATAAAACTATGCTGCTGAAACGGAAATAAAAAAAACCGTTATTTGGCAGTACACTTTTCTTGCGTCAAAATCACATAAGCCTTTCCAGACGACGGTTTAATAAAAGCCGCCGTCTTTCTTTTTTCCAGAACACATGGAGGTTGTATTAAAGTCAGCTTTTTTTAGGCTCCGGCGGCTTACAGGAGGAAGCCGCTATGCAAAATATTTTCTTAAATATATCTACATTCGGTAAACCGTTAAAAAAAGCCATCCACCTACGCTAGAAAAGTCTGACCTGCAATATGGTTTTTCACAATACATAGTAAGAACTATCGAAGCACACAAGCAGAAATATCGTCTGTTTGCGTGCTTTTTTAGTTGGAAGAAAAAGTTTTTAAATTTTTCTTCTCAAAACGCAACTGCACCCCCTGTCCTGTCGGGACTAAGAGCGAAAAGGGGGAAAGAAGCAAAAATTCCTATCAACTCGCTCCCTTTCAAGGCTGGAAAGGGGGTGAGCAATGATGAAGCCATCTGAATTTCAGACAACCATAGAGAACCAGTTTGATTATATCTGTAAAGTCGCTATGGAGGATGAACGCAAAGACTATCTCAAAGCGTTGTCCAGACAGTGTAAACGGGAAACCCTGTTCTGTGATATGGACGATTACACCGTCAATCTGTTTTCTTCCGAAGACACCTATCCCTCCCATTTCCATACTTTTGAAATGGATGGATTTACTGTCCGCATTGAAAACAGCCTATTAGCAGAAGCATTAGAAAATCTGGATGAAAAGAAACGTGACGTTATCCTGAGATATTATTTTCTCGGATTTGACGATACGGAAATTTCAAAAATTCTGGAAGTCAACCGTTCTACCATCCAGAGAAGAAGACACGCCGGACTGGAATTTATCAAAAAATTTATGGAGGAAGAAGCATGACATCAAAGCACCCTATGATTCCGTTTCCTGTAATTGTAAGGGCTGCGGACGGTGATATTGAAGCAGTCAACCAGATTGTACGCCATTACAGCGGTTTTATTGCCAGCCGTTCCATGCGTCCCATGAAAGACGAATATGACAATACTCACATGGTTGTAGATGAAACCCTACGCCGCCGGATGGAAACACGTCTGATTGCAAAGATTTTATCTTTTGAAATCAGGGAACCAAAGTAAAAATAACGCTCTCCTGTGGAAGCATGGACAAGCCCATGCTTCCCAGACAGAGCTTGCCAGCCTATTAAAGTGCATTATCACCAGTGCATTTTAACAGGCTGACAAAGCCGGATTGTTCCTTGAAAAAGAAAGCGTCTAATCAACGCAGCATAAAGCAGCCGAATACGTTTCGATAGAAAGAGAGCCGTTGGGCTGGCACGCCGTGACCCACCAAAGGAGGGATGAAACCGGATAGCGATTCCTGCCAGCGTTCCATAAGCAGCTTACCGCAGAGCTGCCGCCATGACCTTTCTATTGTGATAATGATACTTCCGTACAGCCTTAGTCCGTGTGATGATGTAGCACCGCTGGCAAAGGGTACGGCTGGATGAGAACCATGCAGGGGTGAGATTCCCATGAGCTTTAGCGAAAGCTGCTCGGCTTGCTTATATACTATTTTGAATTAGAATTTTTCATTCAAAATCAAATAACTATTCGCAGGAAATACAATCTTAATATTACTTTTGCCACAAAATCTGATATAATATAGACAGATATTGAGGGTTCCATATCTGGTCTATGGAAAGGAGGAACATGATTACAGTAACAAAAAAAGACTTAATAGAACTGGGTTATGGGACTTCATTCGCAGCAGACATCATAAGAGAAGCAAAAAAACTTATGATTTCAAAAGGGCATACCTACTATCAGTCACGCAAACTGGACAGGGTTCCCAGAGAAGCTGTGGAAGAATTGTTAGGGATTACTTTTACTGATAAATCAAACTGATTGTACTTCTTGCACATTTATGTAAGGAGTGAAATCATGGCAAAAGACCCTATTAAGAAAGCAGAAAACGGAACTTATTATTTTAGAGCAAACTTAGGTTTCCACCCGATTACCGGAAAACAGATTCAGAAATACAAAAGCGGATTCAAGACAAAAAAGGAAGCCAGAGAAGCATATTCAAAGCTTATGCTTACATCCACAGAGGAATTGACAGAAAAGAAACAGCAGCTATCCTTTCAGCAGTTCATTGAAGAGACTTACCTACCTTGGTATAAAACACAGGTAAAGGAAAGTACCTATCTGAACCGCCGTTCTACCATTCAGAAACATTTTTCATACTTTTACAAAATGACGGTGGATGAGATAGAACCCATTAACGTCCAAAACTGGCAGCTTGAACTCGCAAAAGAATTTAGTCCAAACTATATCCGTATTGTACAGGGTATGCTCTCCATTGCCTTTGACAGAGCAGTTGTTCTCGGTCTTGCAAAGAAAAATCCGTCACGAATGATAGGAAACATCAAGAGCAAGAAAACAAAAGTGGATTTTTGGACACTGGATGAATTTCAAAAGGTAATTTCCCTACTCTACAAGGGCGATTATTACGAACATTACCTTTTCATTTCATACTGGCTCCTGTTTATGACTGGAATGAGAATCGGAGAAGCCGCAGCCCTGCAATGGTCGGATATCAACTTTGAAACCGGACTTTTAAGTATAACGAAAACGCTGTACTATAAAACAATAGACGAATACAAATTTGTGGAACCAAAGACACAAGCCAGTATTCGCACTATCTATATTGACACAGATACCATTAAAGAATTAAAAGCATGGCAGGAAGTACAGCAAAAGGTTTTAAAGGACTGTGACCTTGTACTAAGCTATAATGGGATTCCCACCAGTAAGCACACCCTCCCACGGGCATTAGAAAAACTTGCTGGATTGGCAGGCGTACACCGTATCAAAATTCATGCACTCAGACATTCCCATGCTTCCCTGCTCATCAGTATGGGAGAAAATCCTTTATTGATTAAAGAACGTCTGGGGCATGAAAAGATACAGACCACGTTAGGAACCTATGGACATTTATATCCCAACACCAACGTGGAAGTTGCCAAAAAATTAACTGGCGTTCTCACTTATACTCCGGCAACAACCAGTGTTGCCGATTACACCAGCAATCAGCATACAGCAATCTATCACAGAGCAGTTGAATAAAAAAATGCAATCAAAATGCAATTCTAAAAGAAAAGAGCCTCAAAACCCTTGAAAATAAAGGCTTTGAAGCTCTGCTCCAACTATTCAAACTCAATTGTTGCCGGCGCCATATCTGCTTCTTCGTATTCCGGCAGTTCACGCAGCTTCTCTACTGTCGCGTAAGTACAGTCTGTTCCATAAATCTTTGTTCCGATGATCTCCAGATTGGTTTTCGCCACATAGGCCCGGATTTTGTCTTCCGCAGCGTTCAGTGCCCGCCTGCCGCCAATGATCAGAACCTTTTTTCCATAAGATTCGCAGACCGGACCGATTTTATCATAAATCTTATCTCCGATTGAATAGTTTGGTAAATGAACCTCATAATTTTCCAGCTTCACTCGTTTCGCTCCTCCTGGTTATTCCACATGATTTCGATCTGTCAGGATAATTCCCTTATATCTTGGAGAAGTCCGCTCTAATTCATAGCACTCTCCCTCCGGTGTCGGATACTGGTCCACGAAATCACGGATCTGTTTCATTTCGTCTTCTGTCAGATCAAATTCCAGTGTCTGAAGATTGGACTTCACATGTTTGGAGTTTCTCGTTCCAACCATAACCGCCCCTACGCTCTTCTGATTTAAGATATACTGGGTTGCCACATTGGCAATCGTCACTCCATGATGATCCGCAATGGCCTTCAGTACCGGAAGCAGCTTCTGCATGCCATCCCAGCCCAACGAATCCTCAATGATCTGCATATACTTAACCTGGGAACGGGTTTCCGGTGCCTCATATTTTTTTCCCATGTAGCGCTCCGCCAGAAATCCCCCTGCCAGCGTGCCATACGCAAAGGTATAAATACCATGCTCCGCGCTGTAATCCAGAAGTGTGCGTTCCGGACGGCGGTCAAATACAGAATACTGTGCCTGATTGGATACCACCGGAATTCCCGCATCCACCATCTGTTTTAACGCATTAGTGTCCATGTTGCACATGCCGATGTTGCGGATCTTTCCTTTCTCCTGCAGCTTCACCAGATCAAAGGCAGTCTCCATCATACCCGGAACATCAAAATCCCACCAATGGAACTGAACCAGATCCAGAGCCTCCCGGTGCATTCTCTTCAAAGAACGGTCCACGATGCCTTCCGTGTACTTCATATTGATGACCGGAAGCACATCTTTATCCGGCACAAATTTGGTGTGAATCTGAATATCCTCCTCCTGATAATGTCCGCTGCCCTTTAAGTCCATAACAAACCGGCCCAGCACTTCCTCTGCCCCCGTATAAATATCCGCGCAGTCAAAGGTTGTAAAGCCCTGCTCCACCAGCTCATGGAACGCGCGAATGGCATCATCGTAGTCCAGATGTCCCTGCAGACAATGTTCCGCAGACAGCTGCCAGCATCCATTGATAACACGGTTAAAGGTATATCCATTTTTAAATTGACATTTTTTCTGCATGACAGATTTCCTCTTTTCTTAAATTTTGTTTTCTCACTCCGGCCTTTGGATCGGCACCACCGTGCACTGTCCATGACTCTGAATCCGTTTTCCTACTCTTGTAATTTTAAATCTGGCTCCACAGTTTGGATCCGGACAGGCGATCTCGGTATCCGAAAGCATCCAGTCATTCGGGTCCAATGGCCGCTGCTTTGCCGGAAGCAGCGGAATAAGGGCACTTAAAGAATACATGGAAAAGGATGTATCTTTCGGGAACACCAGATTCTCCCCCTGAACCAGAAAATAATCTCCCGCCCTGTGGCTGCACACCATCGGCCGGTCTGTGGCTACCACTTCCACTTTTAAATCATATAAAGTAAATGTATCGTCCATTCTGTCTGCTCCTTTTTATTCTTCTTTCTGACATCCCCAGCCAGTCAGCACTGCCCCCAAAAATACAGCAAATAATACAAAGCCATAAATGGTTCCGCCTGCTACAACAACAGGAGAAAGTCCGGTCAGGGCAGATCCGATAAATACAAACACACTCATAAACGGAATGATGGCCGGGAGACTGTTGGCCGTACCATCCAATAGGTTTGCCCTGCGGTATGGATGAATATTTCTTGCCGCTCCAATCTTATTTAAAATAGGTCCAAATGTCAAAATGGAAGCACTGGTCACGCCGCCTAACAGAATGGTCGTAAACGCGATACCCATCATACAGATTAGCTCTGCCCCATGGGTGGTGCTCGCCATCCTGCTGTTCAGAATCTTCTCAGCAATCAGATTCAGCATACCTGCATCACTCAAAACTCCCATGATGCCAAATACCGAAATGACCAGTGCGCAGGTCGGCAAAATGTTGTTGATGCCATCGATCAAAAAGCCTACTGCTGCATTGTTTGCCGCGTCGTTGGAAAATACCTGTGCCGGAGTGAAAAGTCCTGCTGCCAGGCCAACCACAGTACCCGTTACCAGACCCACTAAAATACCTTCGTAAATATTTCTCGTTTTTGTTGAAACAGTTAACATCAGAACAACCGGAATCAGCATCACCAAAGAAACCGGATTGGCTGCCGCGTCAATGGAACCGCCCTCATATACACCGCCCATACCACCAAAGACCGCAAAGATTACAATTGTGATCAGGCCTGCTACTGCGGAATATTTAATACGACTGGAAACAACACCGCCGATATCTGCCGGCTTTCCATTTTTAAACTGCTGGGTCGATGCAGATGCAATGGTCGTATCTGAAATCGGAGCCAGATTGTCACCGAAAATTGCGCCAGACACAATACATCCCGCCATCATCATTTCATTCGCGCCCAGCATAATGCCAGCCGGATAAAAAATCGGAAACGCGATAAACATGGTTCCGATGGAAGAGCCGGTTGCCGTGGAAACAATGCAGGAAGCAATAAATGTAAATGCCACAAAGATGCCGCCCTTCATGCCAACCGCATTCGCGATCCACACAAAACCGCCGGAAAGGCCGCACAGTTTAATCAGAGCACTGAACATACCGACCAGCAATAAAATCACAACAACCGACACCGATGTGATTGAGGAAATGCCCTTGATGGCACTCTCCCAAAAATCACTGTAGCTGGTACAGAAAACGCCGCCGATCAGAAGCGCCAGAAAACCACCTACCGCAAGTGCCTCCATATTGAAGGCCTTAAATCCAATGAAAAGCACCATGCAGAAGAACACATAAATTGCTACCGGAATCAGCGACATCCCGATTCCGCCCCGAAACTGAAGTTTTCTCTCTTCACTCATACTTTTTTCCTTCCTTTCTCTTGTTTCCTGTGCTGTAAAAATCTTCAGGAGCTGTCTGGAAATTGTTCCTGGCACCTCCGGCTGACATTCAAGAGTCCGGCGGAGCGTTTTTATTTCATAAGACACTATTTCCTATGAAACAAAAAAAGCCCGCCCCTGAACTACGTTCAAGGACAGGCTGTTATATACCTGCGGTACCACCTTGTTTGGTGCCAAGCACCCACTCTTTACAGAATGCCATTACATTCCTGGTCCGTTAACGCTGACCGTTGCGTCGCAGCTACTAAAGTCTGACCTGTTTTCCAGACCATTCCCTTTCACCTTGCCCTCTGAGGCCCACTTACCACGACACTCTGTCCGGATTCCACCACCCCGAACTCTCTGTGAGACTGCTTATATGGTACAACTTCCTCTTCAATGGTTTAAAGCAATGATAGCAATGGAACTGAGAAATGTCAAGTATATAATTTTTAGAAAAGCGTAAGAATGCCGTAATTCAGACATTTTTCTCGACAGACGGCCATTCCATTATTATAATACAGGTACCGGGGCACTGCATTCCCTGACCCGGAATCTATATCTGCTTTTAGAGGAACTGCCTATGAATATCACGGTAATTTACGCTTCCGGCCGAAAAACCAGATCAAGCACTTACCAGATCGCACAGATGCTCATCAAAGAACTCCTGGAAGATGGAACCTGTTTTTCCTTCTTTCTCCCGGATGACATGCCTCACATCTGTACCGGATGCCGCGCCTGCATCCTTGGAAAAGAGCAGGCCTGCGGAGGTGCTGCCGCCATGGCGCCCATCCTTGAGGCTATGGAACAGTCCGGGCTGATTCTGTTCTGTGCGCCCACTTATGTATATCATGTTCCTGGACAGATGAAATCCCTGCTTGACCACCTCGCATACCGTTGGATGGTTCACCGCCCTGATCTTACTTTCATGAAAAAGCAGGCAGTCATCATTAACACAGCTGCAGGTGGCGGTATGCGCTCCACCGTCCGCGATATCAAAGACAGTACAGAAAACCTGGGATTCGCGAGAACCCACTGCATTTCCCAAAGCGTATGGGATTACGCCTGGAATGATCTGCCGGAATCTTTCCGGAAATCCATTCAGCATAAGGTAACATGTACCGCCCGGAATGTCCGGCACTGTGCCAGACATCTGACTCCGTCGCCGAAAGTATGGTGCGAGTTCACCCTCTATCGTTTTCTGCATAAGCACAAGAAAATGAGCACAGTCGATGATGCTTACTGGCAGGAACATGGCTACAACACAGGGTGGCCCTGGAAAAGCAAAAAAGCATTATAATTACCGAAACCCTTTTCGTTTTCTTGCCGCTCCGATCAGTTCTTCTGCCTCATCAAACGCGCCGGGCAGATAGCTTTCCATCCACTCTTTTCCCTCTTTTTCCTGTTTCTTGATTTCAGCCCAGTTCACCAGAACTTCATCCGAGCCGGAAACCGCTGTGGTTCCAAACACATGCGGGTGCCGGCGAATCATTTTATCCGTGATTCCACGCATGACATCCTCCAGCGTAAATAAGCCTTCTTCCTTTGCAATCTGCGCATGCATGACCACCTGCAAAAGCAGGTCGCCCAACTCTTCTTTTAAGTTCTCTGCATTTCCCGTCTGCTCCAGAATGTTGATGCCGCCAACCACCTCCGCGGCCTCCTCCACACAGGCTGCTTTCAGGGAACCATGGGTCTGCTCCCGGTCCCAGGGGCATCCGTCCTCCGCGCGAAGACGGGCAATAACCTGTACCAGCCGGTTTAATTCTTTGTCTAATGGATTGTAATTGTCGTTCATAACAAATCTCCCGTTTTATCTTATTTCTTCATTTCTTTTACATTATGCCATAGCGTAAATCCGACGCCCACCCAGATAAAGCAAAACGCGATCAGGCGGTGAACCTCCAGCGGTTCATGGAAATAAAAGAGTTCCATAAGGAACTGAATCGTAGGATTCACATACATCAAAATCCCCGTCAAATAATAAGGAATCATGCGGACTCCCCTGTTAAATAACAAAAGCGGCACAGAAGTAATCGCTCCTGCTATCGGAAAAAGCAGAAACTGCATTCCATGAAGGACTCCCAGACTTCCATTACCATTCATTTCGCTGTAAATACAGAAAAGAAGCGCGATCGGCGTCACAAACAACGTTTCCGCAAACAGGGAAAGTCCTGCATCTAAATGCACACTCTTTTTCACAGCTCCGTAAAAAGCAAAGCTCAACCCGATCACCATAGCCATAACCGGAACCATCCGGTACACACCAATCAGATACCCCACTCCAATCAGGGAAAACAGTGCCGTCATCTGCTCTAACCGGCTCATCCTTTCATGAAAGAAAAACACGCCGATGGCTGTGACAAAAATCGGCTCCAGAAAATATCCCAGGCTGGCATCCAGCACATGTCCCGAATTGATAGCGAAAATATATACGCCCCAGTTAATACACACCAGCACACCACTGACCATGCAGCAGAACACTGTCTTTTTATCATGAAAGATCTTTCTGATATCTCCCATCCGCCCGGTCACGGCCAGATGGCCAAACATAAAAATCATGGACCAGACCACTCTCTAGGCCAGTACATAAGCGGAATTTACCTCTGCAAGAAGATTCCAAAATACGGTGAGTAATCCCCAGCAGATGTATGTAATTGTAACACTGATCGTTCCTTTTCTTTTTGTAGTATCCATATGTCGTTTCTCCTGTTGTCTGTCAATCCGTCCTATTCTTCCGGCCAGAATAAATCATCCAGTGTTTTATCCAGTGCCTTGCAGATTGCGATGCATAAGTAAATGCTTGGATTATAGTCTCCCTTTTCAATTGCGCTGATCGTCTGCCGGGACACACTGCAAAGCTTTGCAAGTTCTTCCTGCGACAGATCCTTTCCGGCTCTCGCAGCCTTCATTCTAAGATTCTTCATCTTCTTCCTCATTTCTACCGGCTTTTCGAATCACGATAGCTCCGGAAATCAGCAGAAAACAGATTACGCACAGAAGGTTAGCCCCTCCCGCCCCAAAGTCCAGCACACCATGTTCCAAAAAACGGCCGCTGCGGATGCTCTGGAATAAAGATGCGCCGTTGCTCACAATAAGAAATACGCATAACAGAAGATACCGGTTTCCGTTTTCCAGTACCCGGAAGAATGCATTGTTCAAGATAGAATATACAGCAAACACAGTAACTCCTGCATATAAGATCACGAACTGCAGCATATCGGTTGTCATATAATTCGAGATATTCAAACCATCTGCGTCATACAAAAGTCCCGTCACAGCCAGCAGCACAATAACTGCCGAAAAACCCAGCTTATACGCATCCCCCCGGATCTGCAGCTGCATTTCATCATAATGCAGTGCACCGGCTTTTTTCCTGGTGACAAGAAAAATGATACAAAATATTAACGTAAAACTCAATAGTGCGGCAAAACTATGGTTCAACATAAAAACCCTCCTCCTTGTTTTTTATATTACGTGTTTTGTCTTGTTGAGTTCATTGTAATATTTCGCGTGCATTATGTCAAGTTTATTTTACATTTTTCTTTTAAATGCGAACATCAGGACGTTGCGCGATATTATGAAAAAGTCGGAGAATCCGCGTATGAATGGATTTCCCGACTTCATCTTATTCTCTACCAATAACCATTTCTTCTATCTTCCAACTCCACAAGCGCATTATATAATTGCTCTTGCAATTCCACCTTCGAAAGACTGTTTACATATTCCCGAAGTTCCTCAAAATGCTGCCGTTCCTCCTCTTCTTCCTCCTTCTCCCATTCTTCCACCTTTTTCAGAAACTCGTCCACAACTGTAGGTTCTGCTGTAAAATACAAGGCTATCATATGCTTGCAGATCACTCGTCTGCCAGCAGCAAAAGGACAATTACAATTTGACTTTCTTGGATGCAGTTTATCAATATGTACAGAATAACTGTTTCCGTCGCTTCCAGATACTATTCCATCATAAGTCTCTTCTCCCGTCTTTTTCCATGAACGCACTTTTTTATTTTTATAATAGTCCATACCTCGCCAAACTGAATTGCCGCTGGCCAGTTCTATTAACCCCATTCCATCACACCTCCTCTGCCAATGTTATCTTATTGTTTTCTAATTTCAGCACCTTAAAACTTTTATCCGAAACATTCAGGCCATCGCAGTTTCTTAAGAAAAGCATGTACTGATTTGAAAATTCGAAATTAATAAACCGTCGCATGCCATAATAATCATCCATCACATCGTAAGTAATGTCCTCGATTATCGCCGTGGCCTTTTCGTCATTGATAAGAGCCGCAGCCTTGATAATAAATTCTTCCGGATTATCCTTAAACTGCTTAAACACATTTGGTTGAATACCCTTCAGAACCTAAATGACTGCCTTGCGGATGAGTCCTGTTTTATCCACAAGCTTGCCGATCAGATCGTATTTCACATTCGTACTGGCAGTTATAGTACGACCGTAGCTTGCAGACTCTTCTTTCACAAAGGAAGCCCCGGATACCAGCTCTTCCTTGGACTCAATTGTCTCCATTGTTCCTGTTTCCACCTTGAAGACGATTTTGGATACTCTAAGTTTACAATCAAGAGACTGAATAGCCTTGCGGATCAGCTCCTCAGTATCAAAGTCAACCACGTAGGTAGATTTGGCATTAATCTTCGCCCACAGTGCCTTAAATTCAGGCATAGCAAGCTTATTTTCATCCACATGCAGCTCCACGTTATTACTTCTGGCATTTTCAGGCATCATAGATTTGCCGTCATAAACAGTATCGATAATCTCAATCACAGAAGCAGCAGAATCTGCCACTTCCTCAGCAACCTTAATCTCATGATTAGCCTTGTCGGCATAGTATTTATCTGTGAGGATACCTTTCTTGTCAATGTAGCCGTTGACTATCAAGTCAAAATGAATCGCTCTTGCCGTATCCTGATCGACAACCTGTTCATTGCCCTTATCATCCTTAATTACCTTACCAACAAATAAGTCTTCCGTAATCGCACGAGGTCGATCAGCTACTGCTTCGGCAATTTCTGTTTGTAAACCTTTTGCAAAACTATCATAGCTTTCACTGGCAATAACGGTCAGCACATTGACATTCTGTACGTCTTCCCCCAGCGCATTGGCGTCCATACGCTCACCGTCCTGATTGACGCAAAGGCGCAGTCCACGCCCAACTTCCTGGCGCTTACATACCTCACTGCTGCTCTGCTTCAAGGTACAGATCTGGAATACATTCGGGTTATCCCAGACCTCTCTCAGGGCAGAATGAGAGAAGATAAAACGAACCGGAGAACGCTTTGGATCACGCTCCAACAGCAATTCTTTGTTCTTCATAATCAGCTCATAGGCATCCACATCATCCGTCGTGGTTTCCTTTCGCCCCACCTTGGAGTCAATCATCTTACCCTTTTTGTCTATGGAGAAGTATCCGGCGTGAGTCCTCTCAACAGGAATCGCCTGCAAATACTTCATGTAGTCATCCTCACCGATGCCAATCTGCAAACTACCAATGATATCATTATACTCTTCCACGAACATCATCGCCAGAAATCCGAAACAATGTATCGGATTTCTCTTTTATGAATTTCCGAAACAATGTTTCGGAAATTCGTCCCTGATAGTTCAAATAAAACTTTCTTGCATTTTCAAGAGTATCAACAGAAAATCCCTTTTCATATAACTCCCTATATGAAAAACCATACATTGTTCAGAAACCATGTCATCTTCATCATCCATTTCAATTAAATCCCATTACCTTCTAAAAGTCCAAAAATATAATATGCCGCCACCTACACACAATTCTCGTTTTTGGTTTTGGGTCAATGTTTGGTCAAAGGGCAAAAAAAATCCCCGCAAGCCCTTATTTTTCAAGGGTTTGCGGGGTTGTGTTACTATTCGAACTCCTCTTTGCAAAGTTGTTGTGTAGTGTTTTTCGTTGGTTCCGGTGGCAGAAAGCAGGAAGTTTTGTCTGATTTCTATCTGTTGCGTGGATTTTTAGGGGATTGTATTGTCATTTTGTTGTCAGTACCTCATCTAATTTTCACTACTCTTCTCCCTTATTCTGTTCATTAGCCTTATCCAACAAGGCTTTGAATTTGTTATAATACTTTGACTTTAAATTAAATTGCAATTCCGAAAAATTTTGCTGATTTCCTATCGGCTGAAATTGGATAAAACCAAAATGAGGATATTGATGAATTGCCATGTCAATTCCCTTGTAACTCCCCTTCAATATACGTTTTCCCTTTATACCAAAAGAATCAAAAAGTTGCGAATATGTAGCAAATTCTTCAACTGACATAACTGCAACTTTACAATCATTAATATCGCTATGCTTTTCACATTCGTGCAATATATATGTAGGTTTATAACTATCTGTTTTATAAGTTCTGGCACACTGCAATAACATCATTGTGATTTTTAATTGATTTTCAGTAAATATATTTTCCCATTCTTGTTTTACTTGGTCAGAAAGTTCTTCCCAGAACCATCTGTCTTGTCTTGCTTTTCTATCTTGTGGAACATTAGACATATCCTTCGGTACATAACCATCTATTGGTCTATATCCCACTTCCCCGCAAAACATTTTTAGACCAATCTCTGCATCATCCGAAACATCTATCCCATTTTCTCTTAACATTCCACAAAAAACAGATACGGTTGTCAATGCCATTTGAGCATTATTTGAGCAAGCTTTTGCAGAGACGCCAATTTTCTCATTAGTACCATCCTCGTATTCAACATCCATTAATATATCTGATTTAGAGCCTGTTATCTTTTCGCCGTTTTCATTCAGAATATTGTCTCCAGCTCTAGCGGTTGCTAATCCACCAAGCCAATACGCATTCAATCTATCAATCTGCTTTCCCTTATCTTGCGAAATATGACTTACTAATGCATTGGCAGGATTTCCATGATATACATTAGGCTTAATGCATTCAATAACTGTATTGCCAGACATAAAATCTATTTTATTCAGTTCTTCTGTAACAACCTCTTCAAATTTATGTCCTTGTAATCTGCCCTCTGTACCAGCCTCAATTTGAAACAAATGTCCTTTGTTTTTTGGATCCAATGCCATAATTATTCCTCCTTGAATATTTGTCCTATTATTTCTTTTGCAATAGCTCTTGCTAAAATTGGAGGAACAGCATTACCAATCGACTTTCTAATTTCTCCCCAATTTCCACAAAATACAAATTCATCTGGAAATGATTGTACTCTTGCAGCTTCTCTTATTGTAAGCGAACGCGTGTCCGTAGGATGAACATTTCTACATCCTGAAATCATACTAAAATTAGTGCTAATGGTAGAACATGGTTCATTCCATACATTTCTTTTATATGTCGTATTAAAACCACTAGGTGGTCTAAGTTCTGGATTCTCATTTTCATGTGCACTATGTCCTTCTGGAACATCAATCAACCACTCTATTACATGTTCTGGATGTGTTATAGCCCAATGCAGTGGATCTGTGTATGATTTTTCTCCATTTTCAAGTGATTGCAAATCTTCGGTTGCATCCCTAAATGTTAATGCCTTTTTCTTTTCTCCCCATAGTTCCATTTGATACACAGACTCATCCAATGAATATAGTGGTGTTTCAAACACAAATGACTTGTTAATATCTTTCCTTACCCCAACCAAAATAACTCGTTCTCTTGATTGCGGCACCCCATATTCATACGCATTTACAATTTTTTTTACAAGTGAATACCCTTGTTTAGAAAATGATTTTTCTATTTTATCAATAAATAATTCTCCACTTTCATCCTTCATAGATGTCATTAATGCTACATTTTCCATAACAAAAACTTTAGGTCGAATTACAGACACAATTCGTACATATTGCTTATACAACTTATTTCTTTCATCTTCAGGATTTCTTTTTCCAGCCAAACTAAATCCTTGGCATGGTGGTCCACCAACAATTATATCAATATCACCAAACTCTCTTCGCCACGCCTGCAAATCTTCATCAGATATTTCACATATATCTTCTCCAAGCAATTTTGATTTTGGGAAATTTTCCGCATAAATACGATTAGCAGACTCTGCAATTTCTACGTGACCGACCAAATCGACACCTGCTGCTTCAAATCCCAATGTCATTCCACCACAGCCAGAAAACAACGCAATTCCCTTTATCGCATTGCTTTTCTTTGGTGCCATTGCATCTTTATATAATCCAGACAACTCAGTCGCATATTTACTTGAATACTTCATATTTTCTGATAATGCTACATATTCTTTCGCATCCTTTATCACCGAAGGTAACTTTTTCTCTGTACCAGAATGTTGTACTTTTTTCTTTTTCACATCCAGCTTACCCTGGTCAATTTTCCATACAGCATCCTTCAACACATCATTTAATTTATCAATTTCTGATTTTACAGGAATTTTTTTTCCTAACTCCCATGCCGAAATCTGTGCCTTTGAAAAGCCACTGAATTCAGCTAACTTAGTTTGACTAATACTATATTCTAAACGTATCTTTTTTATATCCTCATAAACAAGCATAATGTCATCTCCTTCGATTTAAATATTATACTATAAATTCTTTTTTTTCTCCATAATGAAATCTTAACACTTCTATTAATTCTCCCATCACCTCCCTCTCCCAACATCTCTTACTTTCTCTCCAATCCATTCCCAAAACCTCTCCAGCAGATTCATCCCACCAATCACAAACTGCTTCATAAACTCATACGCCTTTTCCAGCTTATCCTTCAGGCTTCGGTTTTCCTCCTGGAGCATCTGATTCTGATACCTCAGCTCTATCACCTGCTCCTTCAGATAATCGTCGCCATCAACAGTTCCCAAAAGTTCCTTCTTAAGCCTTTCCGCCTCTTCCAGTTTCATCTGTGCCTGCTCCGTCTGCCACTTTGCGGTGTCCATTATCATCATCCTCTTGTCAGCCTCTTTTTGAACTGCCTCAATTTCCTTTTGTTTATCAGCGAGCTGATCCAGATTATCATAATATTCCAGCCGTAATTCAGAATTCTTTATGCGTAAATCCGTTGTTTCCAACTGCAATTTCCGAGTTTCAGCCTTGGTATCATTCAGCATCTTTTGAGCTTCGGATTGTTCTTTTCGAATACTGACATGCTTATCCTCTATTTCCTTTTCCAGAGATTCAATCCTTTCCTCTTTTAATTGAAGAACAACCTGTGCACCCTCCAGTTTCTCCTCAAGATCAGCCACTTCCTTCACCCGCTCCTGCTTCTTATAATCCAGTACGGATAAATGCTGATTATGCGTGTTTTTCTTCTTCCAATCAATCCCGTACCGACGCATGATAAGGGCAATATCATCTTTTTCAGCCTCTGCCCACTGCTTCCATTCGGTGTTCCCTTTACCCTCGCTTGCAAATCCTCTGGTAGCAAGTGCTGCCTTAAGGCTCGTCTTTGTTTCCAGTCCTCTCTTACAGCCGGATACCCATGGAACAAAATTCAGATGCAAATGCGGTGTTTCCTCATCCAGATGAATATAAGCGCCTATCACATATAACTGCGGATTACGATGCTGAAACATTTTTACATAATCCTTCAACACCCACGTTGCAACCTCAGCAGCTGAACTACCCACTCCGGTGTCATCCTTATTGCCAATCTGAACAATCACCTCATAAAATAATTTTTCCTGCTTACTCCGGGATATCTTTTCATAATAGCTTTTAATCTGCCTGTCTTTGCGTTTCTGTTTTGCATTGTATTCCTTAAGTGCCTTGTCAAACAATTTATGATATGCCTGCTTAATATCCTCGTGGATAAGAGTAATGTTATTTGGAGTGCGGCTGGCATCTACATTACCCGCTATAAATCTTCTTGTATTGTGTCCTATGGAACCTTCCCCATTCATAAAACTAATCGTTCTTTCCATTTTGAAATCCTCCTCTTTTGGTATGTATACAGGCACCTCCTTCTTATCCGTAATGAGTGCCGGATACGGCACGAAACAGCAGATTTTCCTGGGAAGGTTTTGTTACTTTTGTCAAAAGTAACGCAAAAGCACTTTTGACAGCTTCGCCATCAAAAATGCAGACCCGCAAGCGGGTTTTGCGCTCCTCGCCGGAGTGGCTATACGGCTCTCCCCGCCGGATAAAGCTCCCATTCGGGAGCTTATAAGTCGCGGATACGCGACATATTATTTACCAGTCACAGCTCCGATACAGAACTCCACTTATCCCCTAATGAAAACAATTCACCACATCATGCAGAACTACTTCCTCTGCTATCATTCTCGCCTGAGTCCGTAGCTGATACATTTCCACAAAAGAATTCGACTGCTTGGGTTTGTGTTTACGCAACCACTCATTTTCAATATCCTCCAGCAATTCATAAGCTACTTCATTTACCTTGGTCGCCTTATCATGTAATTTGCCAAATCGTACCAGACTTCTGTATCGCTGCGGATATTCCTTCTGTATGTAATCCATCCACATACGACCATATTTTCCAACATCTGTACTGTTTTCCTCTCCACCTAATGTAATCAACGGATAAAAAATGCCGTCTTTTTCTATGTATTTCACACCTAATTTTTCAAATAATGTTTCTTCGCTCATAGCAGTCACTTCCTTTATACAAAATATCTGTTATTCCCCATTTGGTACTGTAAGTTGCTTCATATCTGCCAATGTTTTCGGTTGTTCCTTGAAGCCTTCCAATATTTCCAGCATGGAACGGATAGGAGTAAGCAACTCCCCATCCATATCCGATGCCTTTTCTATCCTCTCAAGCTCACGTTCAATCCTTTGCAGGTTCTGCCGGAATTGTACCAACATCAACGGATTGCCTGTGGCAACCACCTTTTGATGTAGAACACTCTGGATAATATAATCCTGCTTTGTACGAAATCCGCTGAGCTTCACTCTGTTATTCAACTCCTCGTTTTCCTCTGGTGACATGCGGAATGCTATTGTAACATTCCGCCATCTGTTTTTATCGTCTCTATTCTTTTCTGACATTGACTAACGCCTCCCTTTCCGTTTCCAGTTGTGCTGCCATATCCGTCTGCACCGTTGGAAATAAATGTGCATAGTGATATGTGATATCTACCGCCTCATGTCCAACTCTTTCCCCTATTGCCAATGCTGAAAATCCCAAGTTAATCAACAGAGAAATATGAGAATGTCGTAATCCATGAATTCGGATTCTCTTCACTCCTGCAAACTTTGCACCTCTATCCATTTCATGATGCAGATAACTTTTTGAAATGGTGAAAATTCTGTCATCATCCCTTATTCCATAAAGACTTTTTATAAAATCCTCCATCTCAACAGCAAGAAAATCCGGCATAACAATTGTTCTGTTACTCTTTGGTGTTTTCGGGTCTGTAATTACATCTTTGCCTTCCAGTCTCTGATATGACTTGTTTATCCGAAGCGTTTTCTTTTCAAAATTGAAATCTGCCGGCGTAAGGGCAAGCAGCTCACCTTCACGAATCCCTGTCCAATAAAGCATTTCAAATGCATAATAGGAAATAGGCTTATCTGCCACACACTCCAAAAATGCCTGAAATTCCTCCTGTGTCCAGAACTCCATTTCCTTATTTTCTTCTTTGCTCATGGTTCCGGCTTTTCGTGCCACATTATCCTTTAGACCATACATATTTACAGCATGATTCAATATGGCACTAAGCTGATTATGGATGGTTTTCAGATAGGTAGCGGAGAATAACTCACCATTATCCTTTTTCAGCTTCATAATCTCATTTTGCCACTGGATGACATCCGAGGTCCGAATATCATCCAGTTTTCGTTTCCCGAAATAAGGCAGAATCTTTGTCTCAATAATGTGCTTCTTTGTGAGAAAAGTATTACGTTTTATTCTTGGCTCTAAATCCGTCAGATAAATATCCACAAAACTTTTGAAGCTCATACTGATACTCTGATCCTCTTTCAGCTTGAAATTACGCTCCCATTCAAGGGCTTCGCCCTTCTTGGCAAAGCCCCTCTTGGTTTTCTGTTTTCTTGCTCCGGTCAAATCCTTATAATAGGTTCTCACCTCCCACATTCCAGTCTTATTATTCTTGATAACCGCCATCTATCCCACCTCCTTATCCGTAGATAGCCCGTAGATTCTTTTCATAAAATACTGTGTACTGACACGCCCTTTTATTGTCACGAATCCATCAGCCTCAAGTTCCGCATTCAGTCGTCGTATCAGTTTATATGAATACGACAGTGAAACTCCCAGCATTTCCATTACATCCTGCGCTGTCAAAAATCTCTTGTTCTCCATAAGCTAATGCCTCCTCTCTTTTGTTTTATTATTCAGTTCATTTCTGAACTGTTATGATGTGTATTATATTAACAGTTCATTTTTGTACTGTCAACACTTTTTGTTAAAAACATTTCATTTTTGCACTGTTTATGTTATAATCCATGTATATGTATGATTTGTACCTCGTGTTTTCATGCATACTACACCACTCATTACACTTATAAGGAGCAGTTAAAATGGGCGAAAAATTTACCAGCCGGGTAGGCTTTTTAATTAGGAATTTCAGAATTGCATCTGATATGACGCAAAAGGAATTAGCAGATAAATGTGGATTAAACGAATCCACCATCCGAAACTATGAACTTGGAAACAGATACCCAGATGAAGCGACTTTATTAAATATTGCAAACAATCTGGGAGTTAGCTTTTATGCGTTGTCTGACCCTGATATAGCAAATATATTTAGTGCACTTCATGTACTATTTGACATTGAATGGGCATACGGACTACGACCTACTATGAAAGATGGAGAAATATGCTTCAAATTTGAAGAGCGGCTTCCAAGTGCTGGTCCCCGTCCACAGGAAGACCTTAATAACTTCCGAAAGATGGTTGAGTATTGGGCACGTTTACGAGACAAGCTAGAGGATGAAGAAATATCAGAAACGGAATATTATCTCAAAGAGGTAAAGTACCCAATGAACCCAACAGACCCCAATAAAGAGTATACTGTTTCGTTGAATCTTGATGATGACGACCAGCTACTTGTTCAAAATATGGATGAATATGACGATGTAGAAGAAACTGCTGAATTGTTAAAAGACTTGTTTCCGGATTTCTCTTATGTGAAGAGGAAAAGGAAGCCTAAGAAGGAGTAACATCTTTCTTAGCACTAACACTAATTCCAATCACAAATTAATAAAGGAGGATTCACAATGAAAAGCTTTATTTATCTAGATACAGATACCGTTAATTCATATATTGCACAAATTGACAATGGATTAAAAACTTTACAAACCCAAACAAGTCAATCATCTTCATCAACAGAAAAACAGTCATCCCATACTACAACCGCTGAAGGAGAAGCTGATTTTTCTATTCTTGGAAAAGGCTTTGATGCAAAATTAGATTACATATATAATCATATAAAAAATAAAACTAATACAAATCTCTATAGCGATGTTGAAACCAAAGTATTACACGACAATGCCTTTCATCAAGTTGTAGATTATCTAAATAAGAATAATTTATTTTCATTTGAAAATATAGAAATAGGAGATTTTATAAAGGTAAAAGGAGAATATCATCTTTTCGATTTGGATTATTACAAAAAACTATTTGATGATGCTGATTTTATACAAATGATGAACGAACCCAAACTTGCAGAATTAGACAAAATCTGTGAAGAACAATATAATGAAGCTACTAAAGGGATGACCATTAATAGGGATATTAAGCGTTCTTCCGAATTTAAGGAGATTGAAAATAAGATTAAACAAATCAAGAAAGAAGCAATTGATAAATTGAACAATGAAAATAAAGAGCTTCAAAAACAGCTTTCCATACTCTTAAAGATTTTTCCATACAAATCCTTTATTTGTATTGATAAATATTTGGTAATATTTGATGAAAAATATCTTCGAGAAGACATTCAAAAGGCACCATTTAAATATGGTGGTGAAGTTAATTTGGTTGGATATGCGACTAACACCACTCATGTAAACAAAATTTCTTCATTCTTCTCTGGCCCAAGTGACATGATAAATAGTATTTTAAAATCACTATTTGAAACGTCGGATGATTTGTTCATCGTTCATCCCATTGCACTATATTATGAATAATTTCCAAAATTATTGTCATTTGATTGTCACGCAACCAAAAACGAGCCAAGAAACGCTGTAAATTCGGCATTTCTTGGCTCATGTACATTATTCAAATTCCTTTGCGGACTGCATTTCATGACACGCAAAGGCTGTTATTAGAGGCTTATAGTTCGAACATATGTTCTGATTCTGTGCTTTTCGCACCGCTTATGAAGAAATAAACTCCAAAATAACTCCATTTTACTCTTTATTATTTTGTTGTTCTTCTCTTGCGTACAGGAGATCCAATGCCTGACATACAACACCACTCATGCTCTGATAGTGTCTTTCTGCATACTCAACAAGTCTCTGTTTTTGTTCTGGAGTCACCCGTACTCGTATGTTTTCTTCTTTGCCATCTTTTGGTGTTTTTCTAGCCAAACATATCACTTCCCTTCCACAAGTACAGTTTACTACTGATTACTACAAAATGTCAATCTGTTTTTGTTATTTATATATATATTCCCTTGGACTAATCTTGAGATATCTTGGACTAGTCTTGGACTAATTTACTTCTCACTCCTGTAGATCTTTATCTACAATCTCCCAGTAACCATTCTTTGGAGATCCATGTCTTATAAGAATACCATACTCTTTTAACTTCTTAATATTGTTCTCAATATTTCGACTGGCAACCCCAATTTTTTCAGCTAACTTAACTGCTGATAATTGATGATCTTCTGAAAGTAACTTTATAATCTTTTGCTGTGTATCGTTGAGGTCTGTTCTCCACACTACCTCCGATGCTTCTCCGATGCTTCTCCGATGCTTCTCCGATGTTTCTCTGATGTTTTCTTTTTCATTTGTCATCGGAAATGAATTACGGAACAGCTCTACCCGAAACATATTATCGAATTCCTGAAATCTCGGCTTCAAAAGTCCATACTCTTCTGCTGCATTAAGGATTCTTTTTATTCCGCTTCCCCATGCCTCTACAAGTCCCATCTGACTGAATATATTGGCAATGCCTTTATTCCGGATCTTCGAATGACCATTCATGACTTCCTCATAAGTCAATCCGTTATATAATCCACCCGGAGAAGTCACCTCCAGTCTGTCATCATAAACTGCGACCTGAATACAGGATTCGTCTAACAGGTTACGGTGACAATGGGCATTAATAATCATTTCCCTAATTGCTTCCGGCGGTAGCTCATATTTCTCTTTTCGCACCAATCCATCAATCGTTGCTCCAAGCCGAATATTTCTCAATACAAAATCTACTGCTTCTTCGATTTGTGTGTAAATCGGTCCTGTAAATTCTCTCTTATCCAGAAACACTGCACGATCTGTTCCCTTGAATACCGCACATTGTGTTTTAGAAAATGAGAAATAATCTGATGTCAGCAATGCATAGGCATTCGTTGCCAGAAGCTGTCCCTCACTCTGCTTTAAGATTTTCCAGTTTATCAGCTGCTCTTTCTTTACAGAATGTTCTGACATTCCTGCTTTCTTCCGGAACTTTTCGATATCCAGACAAAGTTTCTCTGTTGCTTCCTCTGAAACAGGATAACCCACACAAGTAAGCTCATCCCATGAGATTCTGGCACCTTCCATTTCCAGCTCTTTTATCTTCTCTGGAAATGCCTGTCTTGATGTACCTGCTACACGGATATAAGTGCCATTATCTTTTCCCTTTGATTTCAGATAATATGGTCTATTCTTTCCTGCTTCTACTGATACAACAATAACTGTTTTCCCATTTACCGTCTGCGGCTCAATATCAGGAATGATCTGCGGCACACAGGAATCAGAAACTGCATTGGCAATTCCATCCATCAGCTGAAACAACACATCATTTTCCACACCAACAATCTGGTGTGTTTTATCATCTACTCCAACAATCAGCTTGCCACCTTGTGTATTGGCAAAAGCTACGATTGTCTTCATGTACTTTTCACTTTTATCAGGTAAGGATACCTTGTACTCAATATTTTTCGATTCCCCGGAAAACATAGTATCTTCTACCATTCTTTCACTCCTACTCTATACTCGCACCACTGGTACGAATAATTCTATTTCCAGAGCAATCTTCTCTGGATCATTAACACTATTATACGTTCTATTCTTCTTTTCTATCAAGCAAGAAAACAAAACAGTTCATTTCTTCTTACCATTTTCTTCTGTTCTTTTTTGATGCCAGATAAAGTCTCGTCATCTCATCCATGAAAATAGTTTTGTCCTCATTGGTCATAGTTCCACTGGCAAATAAAGCAGCTACCTGTTCAAGAATCTGCCTTGCCTGTTTAGCACCAGCATATTCACTTGGCTCATCATTACCCAAGCACACGGTTTCATTATCATTCATAAGATAAGAAACCTGACACTGAAATGCATCTGCCAGTTTTTGATATAAACTACTCTGCTTCGGATATCGTCCTTCAACTTCCCAAGATCGAATTGTTCTATGAGAAACGCCCACCATATCACCCAGCTTTTGTTGAGTCATTTTTTTCTCTTTTCTCAACTTCCTAATTTTATCACCAAATGTTGTCATAAGTATACATCTTTCTCCTATGAGTTTTGTACATGCTTTATTTTTCTAACCACAATAAAAGTATATCATTATGCAAATAAAAAGAGAACCCGACATCACAAGCAAATTTGATGATGCGGGTTCCCTCTTTATAGATCAATACCTTTTATTTTTTCATCTTATGATCCGATGGCAATCTCACTTCTTAATGACAACTGTGGCTTCCACATCCATGCTCGCCACATGTATGTCCTTCCCCGTGGTTGTGCTCATGATGAGAACATTTCACATCCGGATTATACTCAAGTGTTTCATTGATAAAAGCTTCTACTGCTTCATCCGCATCTCCGGAAACTCCTCCGAAAAGCTTGATGCCTGCTGCCGCTAACGCTGTCTGTGCGCCGCCTCCAATTCCGCCACAAATCAAAACGTCTGCATTCAATGCATTAAGAACTCCTGCCAATGCGCCATGTCCACTTCCATTCGTATCTACTACTTCTGAATGTACTACTTTTCCTTCCTCTACATCGTAAATCTTAAATGTCTCTGTGTGTCCAAAGTGCTGGAAAATCTGTCCATTTTCATATGTTACTGCTATTCTCATGATACCTTCTCCTTTTTCTGCTGCATATTTTTTGTAAATTTCCTGTTTGTAACATCCTCCAAAGCTGCAGTTGCCGCTCTGACCGTCACAGATTCTGAAATCTCCGCCCTCAATTTTGAGTGGATGCCCGTCGATAAGTGCATCTGCGATCTTTTTCCTGGCGATCTCGTAAATTCGCTGGACCGTTGTTCTTGCGACTTGCATAGATGCTGCACACTGCTCCTGACTGTAACCTTTCTTGTCCAAAAGACGGATTGTCTCGTACTCATCTACCGTTAGAACAATGGGTGTTTTTTTCTCAGTATCATCTGCCGGAAGAAATTCTAAAACATTGGGGAAATGACAGACTTTTCTGCATTTTACTGGTCTCGGCATAAACTGCTCCTTTCTCGCTTTTCTTATATAATAGCCCTATAAAAGGCATATGTCAATAATGTTTTTGACATATGCCTTTTATGAATCACCTTATAGTATTACTTCTTTTCATTATTTTTTAATTTACAGATACCCTGCGTCATTGTTCCCATTGGACAAAATGTACACCAGGTTCGTGGCTTATATAACACCATTACGATCAACCCTAACAACAAAGATGTAAGCATCAAACTATAAAATCCAAAACTAAACTGTGCCACCCAATCAGCTACTGTTCCGGCAGTGTATGTCCATCCCCACGGAACACGGAAGGTCCAGAATAATTTGATGGCTTCACGCAAGGATGATGATCCGGCACCAACTAAATATGTCTGAAATACCATATTCCCAAACATTGTAAGGAAAAATATCAAAAAGCCGTATCGGAACCATTTTGAACTCATCCATCGCGGGGTTGGTTTATTTCTTGAGCATTTTAAATCCCCACCGAGCTTACTAAAAAGCTGGCCACGTCCACACAAATGATTACAGAAAAATTTATTTCCACCGAATATCGCTATTCCTAACGGCAACAGGAAATCAATCATCCCAAACCAAGCAAACAAAATATTAAAAAAACCGAGAGCAAAATAAAGGATCGCCCATATCCATAAATAATCATACCAATGTTTCTTTTTCTTCACATCGCTGTCCTCTCTTTCATTTCAATACAACCTGCCGGACAGGACTTTGCACATTTTCCACATCCTACACACACTGTTTCTTCTACCACAGCATAACATCCATGGTAAACTTTGACAGCTGCCAGCGGACAAGTATTTTCACATACTCCGCAGACAACACATCTTTTTTTATCGACACTTGCCATTCTTTTTGCCAATGCTTTGTTCCCCTTTCAAATTTTGTATCTCTATTGTACCTGAAAAAGGTAAATCCTTCTGTGATATTATTACATAAGAATTTACCTTGAACGCTAATCATTACAATGACATATTTTTATTATACATTACCTTTATATTTATATATGATGTTTAGAATTTCCTCAGTTGTTCGAATAATTTCTTTTTGTTTTTCTTTCATTGTTATAGATTTGCTTTCTTCTTCAGCTAACGAAGAGTAAAGGTGAATGGTATTAGCATGATTCCATATCTCATCGTAAATTTTCTCGATTTCATCAGCACTCCGAAATGCCTGGTCTGTTTGCATTTGCAAGTGTTCTCGTTGCTCTTCCAGATGATTCATCCGTTCTTGTAACTGATCCCTTTCTTTCTGCAATCGATCATGTTGTGCTTGCAGTTGATCTATTTGTATTTTAATTTCGCTCATCTTTTCTTTCTGTCTCCGCATAAGCATCATCAAATATACAACTACAACTACAAATACAAATAATAGTATTATGTACAGCATAAACTTCTCCTCACGACACATATATTTCGACGGTTTTCCGCAAATCAACTATTGATAATGGCATAGAAAGAACAGTTAGTTTTCCTGAATTCTTTTTAATTTCAACAGCATCAGGATTGCCTGTGATTAAAATTACAGGTGTTGTCCTGTCCGCACGCCATGGCTGATTCGGTTGGCTCGTCATATCTTCGGTAACAATCCAAAGATCCGGCTTATGTCTGCCTAATCTTGTTTTAGCACTTTCCGGTGTGTAAAACAGCATGATCTGATCTGAAATAAATTGCAATGTTTCTTTTAATCCTTTTGCATAACGTTCACTGCCACAGACCAGTGCAATAATAGAAGCAGCTTTCTTTTTTTGTGTTACCTGAATAAAATCCAAAACTGGTGTATTATAGAGACTAAAGTCTTTTTCCAAATGAACTTTATCATAATAATTCTTTGCTGCCTTGCACATCCTCAGACAAAACTGTTCTATGTCTATACGAATATCGTTTCCGTTCTCCTGTATGTTCATACTTTCCAACTGACAAACTGACATTCCACAGTTTAGTCCAAGATGAAAGCGTATATTATTTTCATCATTCAAAAATCCTTTATTTTGATGAAGATATTCACATCGAAGCTGCCAACAGCGTTCTCCGCAAATATATGGCTTTTCATCGGATTGAGATAGTTTAAAGTAGTCCCCTGCATATTCATCAAACCAGCGAATATACTGGGTTCCCACATCACGGGTCGGATTCTTTTGCCGATCCAGCATAACCCGGCCATCTCGATAATGTTTAACAATTTCCGGGAAAGCAATACCTCCGCAAATATCTGGCAAAGTCAATGCCAATGCCAGTGCAGACTGCCATCGTCTATCTACAATATTCAGTTCTACTTCTTCAATTCGGTCCAAAAATGTAAAACTGACATCTCCCTGCATTATTTATCCCTCCCTCATATTCACAACAGTCATGTACTATAGTCAGTATATTTTTATTTATGGCATATGTCAATTATGTAATTGACGCATCTAAAAAAAGTAAGTATACTATGTTCGTAAAGGAGATAACTGTTATGAGCTTCGAAAATTATTTTCCACTATGGAATGACTTAAATACAGCACAGAAAAAAGTAATTTCAGACAATTTGATTACACGGGATGTAAAAAAAGGAACGATCATTCACAACGGAAACCTGGATTGTACTGGATTATTACTGGTTAAATCCGGGCAGCTTCGAACTTACATACTTTCAGATGAAGGACGAGAAATTACACTTTACCGCCTGTTCGATATGGATATGTGTCTTTTATCCGCCTCATGTATCATGCAGTCCATTCAATTTGAAGTAACCATTGAAGCAGAAAAAGATACTGATCTTTGGATCATCCCTGCTGAAATCTATAAGGACATCATGAAGGAATCGGCTCCCGTCGCAAACTATACCAATGAATTAATGGCTAGCCGTTTTTCTGATGTCATGTGGCTGATTGAACAGATCATGTGGAAGAGTTTGGATAAGCGTGTTGCTTCATTTCTTTTAGAAGAGACCTCTATCGAAGGAACAAATGAACTGAAAATCACTCACGAAACTATCGCAAACCATCTTGGTTCCCACAGGGAAGTGATCACTCGAATGCTTCGATACTTTCAGGGCGAGGGTCTCGTCAAACTCTCACGCGGCAAAATCACCATCCTTGATTCGAAAAGACTGGAAACACTACAAAGATCATAAAACTGTTTTTCTATGACATCTAAAGAATCCTCCATTTATCAGAATTGTGAAAGTCATTCTAATAAATGGGGGATCTTTTTACGCTACAAGTAAATTATAAAATTATTGTGATTATTTTTTAATAATCCATACCACATGCATATGCCCTTTCAATCAGCGCACGGTCATTAACCACTGCATCATAGAAGCGGAATCCACCGGAGAAGTTGTATGTTTCATAACCGTTTCCTTCCAGAATACGGCTGGCAATGTAGCTGCGCAGACCACTTTGGCATATCAAGTAAACAGGCTTTCCCTTCTCAATTTCATTGATACGTTCCCTTAGTTCATCTACAGGAATATTTCTGAATCCATCCATATGCCCCCTGTTAAACTCACCTACAGTTCTCACATCCAGCAATACAACACTTTTATCTTTAGAAATCTTATCCATATCTTCCAGATGCCATTGTTTTAAGGTACCTTTTGCTATATTGTCTATCATGAATCCTGCCATATTTACAGGATCCTTGGCAGAGGAATACGGCGGTGCATATGCAAGATCCAGATCTTTCAGCTGGGTTGCCTTCAGCCCTGCATGAATTGCTGTTGCCAGCACATCAATACGTTTATCAACTCCTTCATATCCAATAATCTGAGCACCAAGCAAACGATAAGTCTCTTTTTCAAAAACCACCTTCATGGTCATCACTTTTCCACCAGGATAGTAACCGGCATGACTCATAGGAGAAAGAATTACTGTATCTACATCTAATCCTGACTTTTTGGCATTGGTTTCATTGATACCTGTAGTGGCTGCTGTCATATCAAATACTTTGATAACGGAGCTTCCCTGACTGCCCAGGTAACGGCTGTCACCACCACAAATATTATCAGCGATGATCCTGCCCTGCTTGTTGGCTGGTCCGGCCAAAGAGATCAGCGCATCATCACCCGTAACATAATGTTTTACCTGAACTGCATCACCTGCTGCATAAATATCCGGTACAGAAGTTTCCATTCTGTCATTCACTACGATACTTCCCTTGATGCCAAGTTCCAGACCAGCTTCTTTTGCTAATGCTGTGTCTGGTGTAACTCCGATTGCCAGCACCACCATATCAGCCTGAAGGGATGGATTATCTTTTAATAGAACCTCTACTCCATTGTCCTTTTCTTTAAATCCTTCTACTGTATAGCCCAGTACCAGTTTTATCCCATGCTTTCTCATTTCATTATGGATCATGGATGCCATATCCGGGTCAAATGGGTTCATCAGCTGCTTAGGCCGCTGGACAATTGTAACATCCATGCCAAGCTCCCTCAAATTTTCTGCCAGTTCCAGACCAATAAAACCGCCACCTGCCAATACAGCCGATTTTGGATGATTCTTATTTATATATTCCTTTATCCGAAAAGTGTCTTCTACAGTACGAAGTGTAAAAAGTTTATCCATACCTACTCCGGGAAGTCTCGGCTGTGTTGGCTTTGCACCTGGAGAGAGGATCAGCTTATCATAGTTTTCTTCAAATATCTCACCATTCTCTAAATTTTTCACTGAAACCGTTTTTCGTTCCGTATGTATGGAGATAACTTCATGATGAATTTTCATGTTAATACGGAATCGTTTAAAAAAACTCTCTGGTGTCTGTAGTGTAAGTTCTTCCGGGTCTGTGATCACGTCTCCGATATAATATGGAAGCCCACAATTCGCATAGGATATGTATCCGGATCTTTCAAACACAATAATTTCTGCATGTTCATCCAATCTTCGTATTCTTGCTGCAGCTGTAGCTCCTCCGGCTACACCGCCTACGATTATTACCTTCATCTTATTTTTCCACCTTTCCTGAATAAGCAGCAATGCCACCAATATTATTTACTTTAGAATATCCCATTCGTTGCAACATCCCAGTTGCTTGACGACTTCGGGCTCCGGAATAACAGTATACAAACAGCGGTATTTCTGTATTCTTCACTACCGAAACAACATTGTTAAGTTGTTGCAATGGCACATTTTTACTTTCTGGTATATGCCCTTCCTGATATTCCTGCGGCGTACGAACATCCAGCAGAACTGCACCAGCAGTCTTTTTATATTCCTCTATCCCTTGATTAATATTCGCCTGTTTTAAAAAATCAAAAAATCCCATTAACGCACCTCCTTAAAGCATCTCTAAGATTGCCTTCTTAGGTCTTGCCCCTGAAACTTTTGTTACAATCTTCCCATTCTTCATAACCACCAAAGTTGGAATACTCATAATACCAAATTTACTTGCCAGTTCTGGCTGCTCATCCACATTGATCTTTCCAACTTTGATATCAGGGCGTTCACTTGCTATCTCCTCTATGATAGGAGCCACCATACGACAAGGAGCACACCAAGGAGCCCAAAAGTCTAAAAGAACGGTTTTCTCGGAATCCATTATTTCATTCTGAAAATTATTTTTATTGATATTAATAGCAGACATTTTACAGTCCTCCTTGTTTTTTCTTTTGTGGCTTTATTATAATCTGAAATTCATTTGTTTTCTGTGATATCATCACATTATTATCATGATTAATTTTTAACTAATTTATTTTTTCATCTTATGATCTGATGGCAGTCTCACTTCTCCGGTCCTTTTCTTCATAATAGAATTCTGTGTTTCCATCTGTGTTGGAATATAATCGCTTTCCTGCAGAAATGCACCAGCCGCCTCAGCATATGATTCATATCCAGCTGCTTTCATCCTCTTTAACATTTTTGCCAAAGCACTTTTCTTGTCTCTACTTACCTGACGTGTGCTGATGCCCAGTTCCTCTGCTGTTTCCTTAACCTGTTTTCCCATGATAAAATAATCGCTCACGATTTTCTTTTCTTTCTCTGTCAGATCACTGAAGAGTTCTTTGAAGAAGATCTCAGTTGTGATATCCGATGCAATATCACGTCCACTATCTGCGATAAAGTCTGTCGCACAACCGTTCTCTGATTCTAATCCACAAAATAATACTGTATTATTTCTCTGATGCTGCTGATCGAACATATAATGTTCCTTATTATAAGAAATATTAAGAACTTCCAGCTCCTCTGCAGTAATATTAGCGTATTTCACCTTCTGGTATCTGTCGTAAAATGTGTATTTTCTTTTTTCCATGATTGTTCCTCCGATTTGTCGTTTTTGTTGATTTGTGACAAATCGAAAATCATGGATATCTGGCATAATGCCTGCCTCTTCCCTGCATCTTGATATGCTCTTCCTTTCCGGCATCTACCTGTTAAAAAGGAAGCTTTTTCAAATCTGCAACCTGTTTTTGGGTATAAAAAAAGGCCATGCCCTTCCGGGCACAGCCTGACGCCTTATAATTTGAGAAAAGAAAAACCTCCGCAAACATTACGTCTGCGAAGGTCTATTTCTCTCAGCATATCAATTCTAACATGCACGTATTTTCATTGTAATACCATTCACATGCCAGTTTACTGTCAGTTCACTGCCACTTTACTTCCACTTTTCTTCCAGTTTATTTCCTCCATCTTATTCTGTATCTTTTCCGGTCGTGTAAATGCCCAGAGCATTGTTGCATACAACCGGATTGCTTTCTTACGGTTTCGATAGTAAGTGGTGCTTGGCATATCATCCAGCATCAGCATCACATCTTCATTGGTATTTCCTGCTTCAAAATATCTATATTTCAAAAGCCGATAATACAGCTGTCCATTCTTTGGATAATCCCTCAAAGCTATCAGGGAATCTCTCATTATTTCCAGCAAACAGAGATTCATATCATTATTCAGAAGCTTTTCCTGAATTCTGCGTTTCTCTGCAGTCGCATCGAAATCTACCAGATCATATAACATTTCCTTCAGATGCTTCCCTTCTTCTGCATACATTTCATAATCTATATCCACAAGATTCTTCTCAATACGGAACATTACCTTGGTATACTGACTCAGCAATAATTCCGTATTCTTATAAGCATCCTCTGCCACTTCTTCCATATTGATAAACATATCCTGTATTCTCTGCATAATTGTCCTCCTTCCCGACCGCTTCCGCAGCCAGACCAATCATTGTATTGTTTGTTCCATTCACAGTCTGTCACTGTCCTAACATCTCTTCATGCAGATTCCGCAGAAATATCCGCTGTGGGATAGCTTCTATTTCTGGCTGACCGGCAACTGTATGATCTATTGAAAGCAATCGGTTCTCACGGGAAAGGATGTATCCCCGACTGCTGATGTTCTCATCGAATATCTATCTCTCCAAAGGGGGCCCTGATTCAGGGCTCCCTTTTAGGGCACCGTTATTTACGTTCCATAAACCATTTATAATTTTCTTCATAAGTCAGATGACAGATTTTCCCGCCCACCTGACAGGTATAACGATATCCGGTTCCACCAGCTTTTCGACTGGCACAACGCTCCGGTTTTGAAACCTTATCAATCGCATACTTACGTCCATCTTCCCAGACAAACGCTGTAGGGATCAATTCTCCTTCCCGGCTAAATACCGCCAGGACATCTACATACACTTTAGCTGTCATTACAAAACACCTGCTCTCTCCTATCCATGAAAATATGCTTGTGGATGAACCGTATGTTCCTTAGCATTCAGCTGTGCCAGTATCTTATCCTGATACATAAATGCTCTCTGAATACTCTGATAGCCAAACCTTCCACGGATCTCATCTACCACCTGGTCCATCTTTTTGATTTTTTCTCTTTTTGTTTCATCCATAAATAAATCAAGCTGATAAGGCATCTCTTCTGATACCAGATCACATCCTCGAACACCAAGACTACGAATCGGATGTTCCCAGTTATAATTTTTCTGAAATAACTCAAATGCAGTTCTGGCAATTTCTTCTGTAAGATTACTTGCCCTGTCCAGCTTGCACTGTCTCGTGAAATGATACAGACCATTATCCCGAATCGAGATTTCTACTGTCCTGCATTGAAAACCATTTTCACGCAGCCTGGCTCCTACACTCTCTGAAAGAGCCATCAAAATAATCTTGACATCCAATTCACTAACAAGATCTCTTGGCGTTGTTGTGCTGTTCCCGATAGACTTGATTGGTGCTTTATATCCTTCTACCGAAACTGGAGTTTCATCCCATCCATTTGCAAAGGTATGAAGTACCAATCCCATCTTTCCAAGATATGTTTCTAATATAGAAGATTCTGCTCCTGCCAAATCTCCAATCGTACAAATGCCAAGTTTCTTCATCGTCCGTTCAGTACTTCGTCCGACCATAAGTAAATCTCCTACTGGAAGTTTCCATGCAATATCCTTGTAATTGTCTTTGGAAAACTCTGTAATGGCATCTGGCTTTTTATAATCAGAACCGAGCTTTGCAAATATCTTATTCCAGGAAACACCAATACTTACGGTAACACCTAGTTCATATTTAATCCGACTGCTGATCTCTTTTGCAATCTTCATTCCGTCTCCCTTGACAGAAGTGCTGGCAGTTACATCCAGCCAGCTTTCATCAATCCCAAATGGTTCTCTCTGATCTGTGTATTCACTGTAAATCTCCTGTGCCATTCTGGAAAACCTCAAATAAAGATCCATGCGAGGCGGTACAAAAATTATTTCCGGGCAAACCTGCCTTGCCTGCCACAATGCCATACCTGTTTTTACTCCGGCTCGCTTTGCAATATAATTCGCAGTCAGCACAATTCCATGTCTTGCTTCCGGATCGCCCCCAACTGCCATCGGCTTTCCGGCAAGTTCCGGATGATGCAACATCTCGACACTTGCGTAAAAGCAATTCATATCTGAATGAAGAATTGTCCTGCTCATAACATTCACCTACCAGTCTAAAAATCGTAATAAAACTTCTTTGCTTCATATTGACTTTGTGAAGTTTTTGAATTATAATTTCTACTAACTTCACGAACATTTGTTTGTATTTTATACGTGATAATGAACTCTGTCAATAGTTTTTATAAAGTTGATGAAGTTACGATTTCAAAAACTTGGAAAGGATCCCACTATGAATTTTTCAGACAAGATTAAATTTCAACGAGAACAGAATCATCTGACGCAGAAAGAACTTGCAGAACTGGTCGGCGTATCACAGCGTGCAATCGCAGCTTATGAAAGTTCCGGCACCATCGCACGAATCTCTACTATGAGAAAGCTCGCTCATGCATTAAATGTCTCTTATGATTATTTAAAACATGACGAGATTACAGATCCTTCTTATGGAATTGAAAAAATGGATTATATTGATGAAGTCAATGGACAGCTTGGTGAAAAAGGAGCCAAGGACATCAATGAGATTCTCGAAGCCAACCGTGCTCTTTTCGCTGGTGGCGAACTTGACGAAGAAGCAAAAGATGCTTTCTATCAAGCTGTAACCAAAGCATATCTTTCCTGTAAGATGGAAGCTAAAAAGACATTTGGACGGAAAAAGAAAAACACTGAAACGGAAAGTGATTCATAGGTGTCCGTATTTTCGTACAGCACTTTTGCTACTCTATACTTGTAGCAAACTATCTTATGAAATATCGAGGTGTTTTTATGAGTTCAAAATGTATAAGAGACACTGTTAATAAAGTAAAAACAAAATATCAGGAAAGTGATCCGTACCGCCTTGCAGCCGCTATGCATATTATTGTTAAGAAGCTTCCGCTTGGAACTGATCCAAACTGTTGTAAAGGCTTCTGTATGCGGGAATGTCGAAAGACCTGCATCGTCATTAACAGCGATCTGCCGGAAATCATACAGCAGATTATCCTGATCCACGAGATTGGGCACGCACTCCTTCATCAGAAAACCCTTCAGATCAAGTGTTTTCATGATTTTGAATTATTCGATGGAGTATCACAATGTGAATATGAAGCGAATTGCTTTGCCGCTGATTATCTTCTGGAGGATGAAGATGTCCTGGAGATGCTTAACGCTGATATGTCATTTTTCCAGGCTGCAGCTGAACTGAAAGTTCCACCGGAACTTCTTGATTTCAAATTCCGAATGATGAAACGTAGCGGTGTTCAGATTGTAGATTCTCCGATTACTTCCAACAGTGACTTTTTAAAAGATATCCCTACTTCGGGAATAATAGAAAATTACTAAATATGCTATTTTTGAAAAAGGAGATTTTTGAAAATGATCAACTTAAATAAACATAGAATAGACTTTGGAAAAGGGGATGTAGGCATTGGTGTCATCGGTAACACTACAGATTCCGCACAACTGGCATTTTATAATCAGAGTGCACGTCCCATCCATATACTCAAGAATCCAGATCAGAATCCTGGGTTCGAACCCATGGAATTTAAAGAAGAACCTTTTATCATGAGCTTCTCCAATCCTGAAAGCATTGATGCAGTTATTTCAATTTTACAACGTGCCAAATATATTAATTTCACTTCCAAAAACGAACCGCAAAAAACAGAATAGATGAATGATGTATCTTATAAAGAATGGCTGTCTTTTCTCCAATGAGCAGGCAGCCATTTCTCATGTAATTCTTTAATACAAGTCTCCCACATATCCATCTGCTTCCAGATGCATATAGCACTCGTCCACCTTCTCTGATTCCAGAATCCGCAAAACGTGTTCCATACCTGTAGCAAGTTCTTTTGTTTTTAACTCTTCCAGCGGAATCCAATAAACTCTTCCTTCCTCAGAACTCTTTAATTCTCCGGTAAACTTATCCGCTTTATACAAGGTAATAACATAGTGCACTCCGCTCTTATGCCAATGATATAATCCTCCAAGCTTCGGTGCTTCAACCGTAAGTCCTGTTTCTTCCCAGACTTCCCGAATCATAGATTTCTGAAAAATCTCATTTGCTTCTACGTGACCGCCTGGAAAAGTTGTACCGGTATAGCTATCATTTACTTTATCCAGAGCCAGTACATTCCCTTTATGATCCTGAATCATACACATATTCATAAAACAGACCTTCTCAATCTGACTCTCTTCTTTTTCATTCAGAGATTTTCTGACACGTTTGTTGATATCCGATCGTTTGGATTTATAATGCTTGAAGACCTCTCCATACGGAATCCAGATTTCTGCATCTTCAATTTTTTCATAAACAGAATCCACCACTTCTTCCAGATGTTTGTCACTCGGAAAAGTACATTTTTTCATATAATAATCTCTGGTTGCCTGAAACATCCATTCCGCAATCTTTTCTTTCTGCTTCATTTTTAACTGGGAATACTTCTTATTCGTTTGCAGTAATCTCCCATCTATCATCTTATGGTTTTTCCGTGACATCGGTTTGACCTCTTTTCTTCTTTTTCATTCAGATTTTACTATACCACAGAATCATGCTTGCGTCATACTTCTGAGCTTCGATGTCCTCTTTTTCTTCTCTCAGTACCTTATTTATAGAGGGTTCTTTTTTAAGACTCTCTTCCGGCGGCTGTGCCACCGGTAAATAGCAAGGACAGGAAGTGTATATACACTTCCGGAAAACCAGCAATTTAGGGAACCCTGCCCTAAATTAAAAACACAGAAGTCACTACTTCGAAGAACCAAAGAAAGGAGAATCTGCCTATGGCAAAGAGAAAAAGAAATATACAGATTTTGTTTTGTGTTTCCCCAGAAGAAAAAAAGCTTATTCGTAGAAAGATGATTGAATCAAAGACAAAAAATATGGGAGCTTATCTTCGTAAAATGGCAATCGACGGTTACATCGTCAACACCGATACCACTCCACTGAAGAAACAGTATGAGGAAATGCATAAGATCGGTGTGAATATTAATCAGATTGCCAAAAAAGTAAACAGCACCGGTGATCTGTATCCGGAAGAAAAGCAAGAATTAAAAGAGATGGTGAAAGAATTATGGCGTATCTTAAGATCTTCCCAATTAAAGTAACAGACAAGAAAGCTCTGGACTACATCACGAATCCAGATAAAACAGATGAAAAACTGTTAGTTTCCAGTTTTGGCTGTTCCCCGGAAACTGCAGATCTTGAATTTTCTATGACAAGAGAAATGGCAAAAAAGAATGGAATGGACAAAGGTGATAACCTGGCATTTCATCTGATCCAGTCATTTAAACCTGGAGAAGTTGATGCCGAAACTGCCCATCGCTTAGGGCAACAATTTGCAAACGAAGTACTGAAAGGAAAATATGAATATGTGATAAGCACCCATGTTGATAAAAATCATATCCATAACCACATCATCTTTAATGCAGCAAGTTTTGTTGATCATCACAAGTATGTTTCCAATAAGCGGAGCTACCATAAAATCTGCCGGATCAGTAATCGTATCTGCCATGAAAATGGACTTGCCACCAGTATGCCAACCGGAGAAAAAGGCAAAAGTTATAAGGAGAACATGGAATATCATCGTGGCACCAGCTGGAAAGCCAAGCTACGTGTTGCAGTTGATAAAGCAATCTGGACTTCCATCAACTATGAGGAATTTTTACAAAAAATGCAGTTAGCCGGATATGAAGTCCGACAGGGAAAACACCTGTCCTTCTGTGCACCGGAACAGAAAAACTTCACTTATATGAAATCTCTTGGAAGCTATTATTCAGAAGAAAATGTCCGCATCCGTTTGGCAAAAAACCGTAACAAAATAAAAGCTCCAAGGCATCTGTCCAGAGAAGCTCGCCTGTATATCAATATCTCCACTTATGTTACGACCGGCAATCGAGAAGGATTTGAACGATGGGCAAAACTAAATAACCTGAAAGAAGCGGCACGCACCTTCAACTATCTTTCCGAAAATAACCTGCTGAATTATGAAGATTTCCAACAGCATGTTTCTGATGTTGATGCTTCTGTTAAAGCGGCTGATCAAAGAATAACGCAAATCAACAGTGAGCTGAGCACACAGAAAATCATTCAAAAACACTGTGATTCTTACCGTCTCTGCCGAAAAGTGATTGAAGATTGCAAATCTGCTAAAAATCCAAAAGCATACCGAACCAAACATCAAGCAGAATACCAACTGCACGATTCACTAAAAAAAGAGCTTCAGGATCTCGGTGTTACCAAAATCCCAAGCTCTAATAAAATCCAGAAGAGGATAGAAAATCTTGAATCTGAACAAGCTGCTACTGTCCGGGAAAAACAAGAATTGCAGAAAAAGCAGAAGACACTGAATATCATTAGACAGAATTTCACAGCACTACTTAATGCTCCGGAGATGCAAATTCCCATATCAGAAAAAGAGCTAACTCTCTAAAAAGAAGGAGGTACCTACTTTAACGGTGCCTCTTGCTTTTCGTCTAATCTATTTATATCTTCCTCTTTATGCAATTTCCCATATTACAGTTGCCGTATCAATAACATTAATATCGTCTGCCTCAATATCTATATCATATGCTCCCGGTGCACTCATTTCACATTCCGTACACTCCATTAATCTCATTTCATTCAATGGCTTTGTTACAAAATCTATCTCTCCCCAAGAATAATCAATTGCCTGTATTTCACCCAATTTCACATTTGCTGCTGTTGTAAGCACCTGTGCCTTTTGAATGGAATCCTCGATTGCTTTATGTAACAGCTCATTTTTACATTTTTCTACATCTGCCACTGTATACTCAATAGAAAACTCTGGCCTTAATGAGCTATGAGCCAAAGCGTAAAGGACTTGCCCTAATCTTTTATTATCAGCTGCAAACTCTATTTTCATATGGTGATTATACTTATAACCTTTAAATCTTCGCTTCCAGCTCTTATCTCTGTCCTGATAGCTTTCATATTCTGTATCGACATTAAAATATACTGTTTTAAGGTCTTTTCTCTGAAAACCAAGTTTCTCAAACAAATCCTTGAGAAGCTCTGTATCTTCTGTTGACCTTCGGAGAGTATCTTCATATTCTTTGCAAAGTTCTTCCTTGTTGACATATAACCGGATTTTATCCGGCTTTACTGCTATTTTCCCTTTTCCTGTAACTTTAATTGTTCTCATCATCTTTGCTCTTCCTTTCATTCTCATTATATTCATACCCATTGATTAAAAGCTCTATCATCTTCTTTGTCATCTGAATATACTTACCAAACGGATTAATCACAATTCCATTCACCTGTTCCCAATTAAGTGCCAGACGAAGTATTGATTCAATAGACTGATTCATCTGCACATTTCCAGCAGAACCCTTATGCATCTCTTCAGAAGATGTAAATACTCCAATCCATTCTTTTTCATCAGAATCTTTTACAGTCTCTATTTTAAGTCTTACATCATGGTCAAGCGAAATCGTGTCACCAGCCTTTACTTTACTTATCTGTTCTTCCGACATAAAAGGATTTTCCGTGATATATGGAACAATAACTTCTCCTGCCTGCTGCATTCTTGTTACCATAACTTCCATAAATAACAGCATTCCATTTTTATCCTGCTGAATATAATACTGGTCGATTGCTGCCTCAATCATCTGATTTGCCTGTGTCTCATCCACTTCATCTGAATAAGTATCCACGCTCCTGCCAAGTACATGATCAAATTCATCAAGAACATCCGTCATCAGTCCCTTATCAATCCGGCTTTTACACTCTGCAATCAGCACAGCTGGGATCCCATAAAATGCTTCTGCAATACTTCCTGTAATAGCACCAAGCGTATCCGTATCTCCACCAAGTGATACTGCATTCCGTATGGCATCCTCAAAATCTTTGGATTCCAGAAATGCGATGATTGCCTCTGGTACTGTTTCCTGACAGCTTTCAACATGATGGTAGTAGGTTCGGATATTATCCAATGTTCTACTCAGATCATAATGAAATTCCCTCTCGATATAAGTTTTGATTTCTTCTTTTGAAGATCCATTCCTTGCCATATATATTGCACTTGCAGTTGACTCTGCACCCTTTATACCTTCTGGATGATTATGTGTCACATTCGCTGTAGCTCTAGCTACCTCTCTGGTTCTTTCCATCGAATCATAAAGCCAGCCTACTGCTGACACTCTCATGGCTGAACCATTTCCATAGCTTCCGTATGGCTTCGGATTATTTTCTTTAAGCCAATGTCTGAAGCTTCCACCATAGCCTGCATGTGGATATCTTTTTCCCCAATCCTGCATATTGGATGCTACCGCATCTTCAATTTTCTTTACTGCTGCTTCCGGTCCGACTGCCAGGAGAGCTTCTCCAACTGCTATTGTCATAACAGAATCATCTGTAAAGCCACAGCCTTCACTAAACAAATCAAAATTCTTTGTTTTATCACCTCTGTCAAACTCAAACGGACTTCCTATAATATCTCCTAAAATTGCTCCGTACATATATGCCTCCAATTCCCGGATTACTCCGGCACCTCTCTTTCTCTGTTACAATATGAGTATAATTAAAAGGCATGCGTCATAGACAGGCTTTGTCTTTTGATAGGTGGAAACATTCTTGATAAGCACCGCCATTTCCGCAAGCCGCTTTTCGGCGTTCTTCAATGCGTCTGCCGCCTGTCCGCTTTCCGCTGCCATTTCCTCAATCCGGCTGACTAAATCCGCGTACTGCTCAATCTTATGTTCCGTCAAGAAATTCATTGTTTTAGCTGCCTGTTTCAGATTGTGGATTTTCGCCCACTGTTCATAGCCCTTACTCTGCGCTGCCTTGATACTGTTCTCAATGTCGATAAGCAGTGATGTGGTATAAAAAAAGTTGACAGCTTGTTCTCAAGGATTTCA